>CAVBZJ010000261.1:0-2012 GCA_963599785.1 Anaerovoracaceae bacterium | reverse complement strand
CATACTTTGTGCTTGATTTTGTTGTCAAAATATGTTATAATAAAATAAAAATTAGCAAAAGGTCGCAAACGAATGAAAAACAAAGAAATTACCGTATTGGATCAGGAAATACATATCAATAAAAACGATTATTTCTCTTTAACCGATATTGCGCGATATAAAAATTCCGAAGCTCCCGCCGACGTCGTTAAAAATTGGTTGAGGCGCAAGGATACGATAGAGTTTATTGGTTTGTGGGAAAAATTGAATAATCCGAATTTTAACGTGGTCGAATTCGACCAGTTTAAAAATGAAGCCGGACACAATTATTTTACGTTATCCCCTAAAAAATGGATAGATGGCGTAAATGCTATCGGTATCATTTCAAAAGCAGGCAAATACAATGCAGGCACTTATGCGCACAAAGATATTGCCTTACAATTTGCATCTTGGATTTCGCCCGAAATCAATTTATATATTATCAAAGAATTCCAGAGACTCAAAGCTGACGAGCAAAAGCAACTTGGCTGGACGGTGAAACGCGAACTGGCGAAAATAAACTACCGTATCCATACTGATGCAATAAAGGATAATATCATTATTCCGCTTGAAATTTCAAAAGAGCAAGCGTCTTTCGTTTATGCAAACGAAGCTGATGTTCTGAATGTTGCCTTATTCGGTATGACCGCGCGTGAATGGAGAGATAAAAACCCTGATAAAAAAGGTAATATTCGCGATTATGCCGAAGTATCGCAACTTGTATGCCTTTCTAACCTTGAAAATCTGAACGCGTATCTGATAGAACGCGGATTAAGCCAACCGGAACGACTTATTGAACTGAATAAAGCGGCGATCCGTCAAATGAAAGTTTTGGCGGAAGAGACCCCCAAACTATCCGACGGTGCAAACGAACAATGAGGTGTACTATGAAATTCTCCGAAAAAGTAAAATATGCAAGAATGAAACTTCTTTTAACGCAGGAAGCGTTGGCAAAAGAACTCGGCGTATCCTACGCTACAATTTGTCGCTGGGAAAAGGATAACCGCGAACCGCAAATCGTTTCGCAAGGCAAATTTTACGCCTTTTGCGAAAGTAAAGGAATTACGTTTGAAGACTAATGAGAAGGTGAATGTATACGAGTAAAAAACTTGAACCAATTTACTACGTTACATAGATAAAGACATAAAGAGAAAAGAATCCATATCATTACCTGCGAAAAAGAATTATATTTTTCACCGCCTTACTCGTCCTGCGAATATAACTACGATTGCTTTTGTTAAGATATGACTTAATTGTAGATATGAAGATATAAAGGAACTAACAATGTGATTGACATAGAGAGGATAAAAATTTTGAAATTCATTAAATCGCCATTAAATTATACTGGCAATAAATTTAGAATACTTGATCAAATACAACCCTATTTCCCTAAAAAAATTGATGTAATGGTTGATTTGTTTTGTGGAGGAGCAACTGTTGGGCTAAATACAGAATGCAATAAAGTGATTTTTGTTGACAATGAACCAAGAATAATTTGGTTGTTAAAATATTTGTCTGGATGCGACATTAATAAGTTGCTGAATGAACTTTTTGTATTGATAGATAATTATGGACTGTCCTGTTCTGTTAAGAAAGGGTATAAATATTATAGACAACAAATACTCGGTGGAAATCCTAACAATGGGTTAAAGGATTATAATTCAAATGGTTTTTATAAACTTCGTGATGATTATAATGCTATCCCAAACAAAAATACTGCTACAGCGAATAAATTATTGTATTTGCTTATCGTATACGGCTTTAATAATGATATTCGTTTTTCGAAAGATGGCAAATATAACTTACCCGTTGGAAAAACAGATCTAAATAATAGCAATGTGAAAAAATTGACTGAATATATTGAACGAGTTAAGAGTATTCAAGCAGAATTTATATGCGGAGATTTTTGCTCGGAACGAATAAAGCAAATAATAAAAAAGGCAGATTTTGTTTATATGGATCCTCCATATTTAATAACAGACGCTGTATATAAT
>CAVBZJ010000260.1:1134-2023 GCA_963599785.1 Anaerovoracaceae bacterium | reverse complement strand
AAACCGCCCGCGGGATATGCTTTTCGCATATCCCGCGGGCGTTCAAATTTTACAAACTTTCAAATTTTACGAGATTTCAAACTTAACAGGCGGGCAAAACTGCTTACAAAAAACCCTTCTCACCAATCGTCTTTCGGAGTGGTTTTTATGTCGTCGTAATACTCGAAATACCGTTCTTTATCGGTTTTTCTGCGTTCGTCCGCCCACTCTTCGGGATAAGAAGCGTCCTCTTCCTTGTCGTCCGCCTCTCGCATATAATCGTACTGCGATTTCATTTTATCTCTGTCGCACATATTTTATCTCCTTTGCCGCGTTCGGCTCGATTTTTTTCGCGCTCCCCCGCGCTTCTTTATGATTATTCCCGCCGCACCCGAGGCGGTTACACCCGTCAGCCGTACGTTTTACGCAATTTCCGCACCCGCCGCGAATCGCCGCCTTTGCAACGCACACGAATACCGTCGCTATTATTATAACGATTATTACGGAAAAAATCAAGCCACTCGAACGGGTTGCGGCGCGAACGAAAAGATTTCCGAAAAAATTTATCGCAAACGCCGTGACGTACGCCGTCGAAAACTGAAAAACGAGCATAAGCGCAAAGAGCTTGCCGCTTTTTAATTCCCTTTTCGCGACCGACAGCGCGGAAACGCAAGGCGGAGACAACAACACGAACGCCAAAAACGCGTAAACGGAAGCCTTTGTCGGGAACAGCGCGGCGGGGTTATCCGAAAGCAGCGCAAGCGTTTCCACGACCGCTTCCTTCGCAAACGCACCCGAAATTATCGCCACCGAGCTTTGCCAGCCCGAAAACCCGAGCGGGTAAAACAAAATTTTCAGCTTGTCGCCGAGAAAATACAGAAAGCTCTTTTCGACCGCGCCGCCCGTGTAC
>CAVBZJ010000260.1:0-1124 GCA_963599785.1 Anaerovoracaceae bacterium | reverse complement strand
CCCGTGTACCCGCCCGCGCCGACGTTTTTTAATACCCACAGCACGACGGAAGCGGTAAAAATCACAGTTCCCGCCTTAAACAGAAAGTCTTTCGTTTTCTCCCACAGCACGAAAAACACGTCTTTTACCGACGGGGCGCGTAAGGTCGGCATTTCGAGCAGAAAGTCCTCGCCCGAGCCGCGAAACGGCTTGAACTTTTTGAGAATTTTACCGCATACAGCCACCGCGAACAGGCTTAAAAAGTACGCCGAAGCCGCCACAAGCGCGCTCCCGCCGAACACGACCGCCGCAAACCACCCGAACACCGCCGTTTTCGCGCCGCACGGCATCATCGGGGCGAGAAAAATCGTGGCGCGGCGTTCCCCCTCGCTTTCTATCGTGCGCGAAGCCATAATCCCCGTCACCGCGCACCCGCAAGACACCGTAAGCGGCAAAAGCGACTTGCCCGAAAGCCCGAAGCTCCTGAACAATCTGTCGAAATTGAACGCCACGCGCGCGGCGTAACCGCTTTCTTCGACCACGGATAACAGCAGAAAAAGCACGAGAATCTGCGGCAAAAACGATAAAACCGTTCCCACGCCCTTTATCGCCGCGTCGGTTAAAAGACTTATCGCCCATTCCGCCGCACCCGCCCCTTCGAGCGCGTTTCTCGTCGTATTTTCAAGGCTCTTAAACCCCGCGCCGATAAGCTCGCCCGCCGCCCCGCCGACTTTCAGCGCGGCAAAATAGATAAACAAAACCACCGCGACGAAAATCGGTATTCCGAAATATTTATGCGTTAAAACGCCGTCCGCCCGCCGCGTGAATTTCTCCGCCCTCGTCTCCTTTTTCCGTATGATTTTCCCGATATTTTCTTCGATAAAATCGTAAAAGCTACCCTCTTTCGCGCCCGTTGCCACACCCTCTTTCGCACCCGTTTTCACGCCCGCCGAGCCGACGACCGACGCCGCAAGCTTCGGAATTTTCGCCTTTCCCCGCGCCGCCGCGATAAGCTCCGAAAGTCCCGTACCTTTAAGCGCGGAAATTTTCACGACGGGAACGCCGCCGAACAGCAAAGAAAGCGCGGTTTCGGAAAGAACTATGCCGTTTTTGTCGAGGTCGTCGCAAAAATTCACGGCAAGCAC
>CAVBZJ010000259.1:0-2036 GCA_963599785.1 Anaerovoracaceae bacterium | reverse complement strand
GCCGACGACAACGTATTTAAAGTTAAGAGTCTCACCCTTCGACTTGCCCGCTACCTTATAAAGCTGATCCACGAAATCGAGTTCGTTACCATCTCCGTCGGAAGCCTCCGTAATAAACGCGACCTGATCTTCGTCGTCGTTTGCTTGAATATAAGTCGATTTCTGACCGTTTATGGAAGCCACGGAAAGCGCGGCTTTATAAGTGGAAGGCGAACCGACCGTACCGCTGTCGGGGTTGCTTGCAAGGTTGGTACCGTTGCCACCGCCGAAGCCGGAGCTGTAATCGTTACTTGCCGCAACGACAAGGCTTATGCCTGCCGCTTCGACGCTGTCGTAAATAGAGTTAAGAAACTCATCATCCTCTTCGCGAGCAAAGCCGGCACTCGAACCGAGAGACATATTTATAACGTCTACGCCGAGCGCAACGCAGTCGCTGACTGCGGAAATAATATCTATCGTGTCCGCGCCGCCGAGCGAATCGCTGTCGAGATTATCGGTAAAGACCTTACCGATAACGAGCTGTGCCTGCGGAGCAACTCCGAGGAACGTTTCGTCAACGCCGTCTTTCGTCGCAACGACGTAGTCGCTCTTACCCGCGACTATACCCGCAACGTGCGTGCCGTGCGAAGAATACGACGGATAAACGTCGGGATCGTCGTCCGCATAGTCATATGCGAACGGAACTTTTTCATTATAATAAACTTCGTCCACGGAAGCCTTCGCATAGAAGGGTTTTCCGCTTTCTTTAATCGCGTTCAATTTATTCGCGACGGTAGTCTTTGTCCAAGCGGGATTATCGGGCATCGTCTGAAACGCTTCGTGCGCATAGTCAAGTCCCGTATCGAGAATAGCAACGACCATTCCTTCGCCCTTATAGTCGAGGTCGGAAGAATCGTATATACCGGTAGAATAAACGTTCGCGTTATTCGTTACCGCAACCTCAGGCACTGCGTACTTTTCGGAAAAATACACGCTTTTAACGCCGCTTATCGACTCAACCCTTTCGTAATCGGCAGCGGAAATTTTTATCGCCACACCGTTGTTGAGAACGGTATACGAATGTTTGAAATTATAATCGACGCCCTTTGAGTTCAACGCGGCAAGAAATCTTTCGTGAGACTTTTCAAGCGAACTTTTAAGCTTTTCGCCCGTCGCGCCGTTCAGATAATCCTGAAACGAATCGCTTACCGCAGATTTTTCGTAGCTGTCGTAAATCGAATCGCCTTCAAGCTCTACTATAACCCAGCGTTTTCCTTCGTAGCTGACCGTCTGATTTTCGCTTATAGTGTTTTGGTTAAAATATTGCTGACGCAACGAAGCGGTATCGAGATCGACCTCTTTAAGGCTTCCTCTCGCCACTATTTGAGAAGCCGCCGCACTTCCGTTTGCCTTAACCGAACTGAAATCGGCAAAAGAAAACGAGAGTACGAGCATAAACGCCATCACCACTCTCAACGCATTCGTCCATTTTGCAATTTTTCTCTTCATACGACTCCCTCGCAAGCTTGGGGCGTTCCGCAATAAACGGCTCGCCCTCCCGCGAAATTATTTTCTTAATTTATGTCTCCGCAAAAAATATTCTTTTTTGCCGAATAACGGAAAAAGTTATACGCTACCGCTCGTTTTGAACAAGCCCGACATATACTATCCCTTGTATACTATGACTTTTTACATTATATCAGCTTTAACAGAATAAAGCAACAAAAATTACGGCGATTGTTTTCATTTATTCATAATTTTTTTGCATAACCGAACGACTTTTTCATTGCCCGTTTTTTTGCCTCGATATATAATATTTTTGGCGTTTTTGTAGAAAATATATGTAATATAAGACAAAAAATCGCATTGTTCGCGCTTTGCTCGTTTTCGATAACTATAAATATAGCTTTTATCCGATAAGAGATTCCCTTATATCTCTCGTTAAACTACGAGTTTTACCCCGCGTCGCCAGCGCATTATTTTAAAGGAAAATTTATTTAAAAAAAAAAACAAAAACAAGTGAGTAATTTAGTGAATATTTTATTATTTTATTCAAC
>CAVBZJ010000258.1:0-2039 GCA_963599785.1 Anaerovoracaceae bacterium | reverse complement strand
ATCCGCAGAAACGCCGAAATATACACAAAGCTTTATTATATAAGCGAGCTTCGGTTCGTTCACGCCGTTCTCCCAGTTGCATACGGCTGCGTCTGTCGCTTCTATCTCTTTTGCGAGTTCCTTCATAGAAAGTCCGCGATCCGTTCTCAACTCTTTTAGTCTCTGCGAAAATAAACTCATATCAAATATATTACTAACTTTTCTTAATAATATACTTGACATTAAGAAATCTTAATGCTATAATAAAATTGCCGAAAAGGAAATTATTCCTCGGTAGGTCGCCGTCCCAAAAGGAAAAAGTTCAGCGCAACGTCGTTAAAATGGCTCGACCGATATAACAAATGAAAAGGTTTGTTACGGATTGAGTAATGGGAAAGAGGATGTTATAAAGGAAGGCGAAAAAGTCCGCAATCGAAAAAAAGTTTGCGGACGAAACGAAAAGAAGCGTTTATTTGCATTACGCTCCTAAAAAAGAAGACGAGCTATTATAAGCTCGTCTTTTTTATTTGATTTTTAAGGTTCTAAGATATTGCTTCTTTTCATCGGAGATACGATAACTCTCTATGGCTTTTTGAATTGCCTTGTTATGTACGAAAACGTTTTTAATGCGGTGAGTCTCAAAGATTTTAATAATGAAATCGTAATACTTAACGAGCATAACGCTGTATAACCAAGCGATAGCCATATTTATATAATATTCTTCCGTTTCGAGAGGGAGAGTAAGCTTCAAAATTTCGTCGAGATAATCATCTTTTATAAAATAATCGAGAAGAGTGACGATGCCGAACCGCACGGCGTAAACCTTGTCGGAATCAATCAGTTCTCGCACAAAATCGAGGACGGCGGTTTCGTCTTTTTTGAAAGCTTTTAGTGAAGCAACGATCGAATCGCATATTGCCCAGTTATCTATGTGTGGCATAAACGCTTTAAGTTCAGTCAGTATTTTGCTGACGTTTTCCTTTTCTTGCGCAATTATCAGCCCGTGCAAAAACCACTCCTCGTAATAGCGATGATTTTCTTTTAAAAATGCGATTGAAAGAGCTTCGTCTTTTGATACGGTCTTCGCAAATTCCTTTAATACGGGAAGTTTTACTCCGATCATTTCGTAAGACGTGTCGGGTACGAGCCTTCTGTTAAACTCGCGGAATTTTTCGTCGGAGTTGCGGAAAAGAAAATTTTCTATTTCTTTCATTTTGCATTCTCCAAAACTTTTTGAATGACGGCAGGGAAGGCGTTTCTTATCTCTTCCATATTCCGATTAAATTCTTCCGCTTGTATGCCGCTGCCTAAAACGTCGCTTACCGCTTTCACGGCATAAAATTTTACGCCGTTTGACGCGCAAACCTGAGCAATCGAACAGCATTCCATATCCGTAACGGAGCAACCGAGCTTTTTGACCGTGGTTACGTCTTGTTCCGCGTGGGTAAATCTATCAGAGGTGGCAAGCTTAATCTCGGGTAAAAAATTCAAGCCTTCGGTATCGGTTCTGAAAAATACCGTGTCGTAATCCTGAATATAACCGACGGGAACGTTGTCGATAGCCGTTAAATCGAAATCATATTGACAGCATTCGCCGACAACGTAAAAATTCTTTGCCGAAACTTTTTTGCCAAGACCGCCCGCAGTTCCGAAGTTTAAAACGTATTCGGGGGAATATTTGTCGATAGTCGCCTGCGTCGCGATGGCCGCCGAAACCTTGCCGATTCCGCTTATAACGAGCGTGACTCTTTTACCGAAAAGCTTACCTTCGTAAGCCGTCTTTCCTGCGATTATAAGTTGTTTCTTTTCTGAAAACTTTTCTATCAAAGCAGCGGCTTCCTTTTCCATTGCCGCAATTATAACTATCATTTTGAATTTCCTTTTCTTTTTTCTTAAATTCTAACATTTTTCGAGCGGATTTGTCAATACGAAAGTATATAAAAATCAAGCCGATATAAAGGCTAAAACGCATTTTTTGTTTTACAAAAGGGAAAAAATGTGTTATACTTTACAAAAACAAAAAAATACAGAAAAGATTGAAGGAGTGCAGAATGAATAAA
>CAVBZJ010000257.1:0-2040 GCA_963599785.1 Anaerovoracaceae bacterium | reverse complement strand
GCTTTTCCCTTGCGTTTGCCGCGTCTATTTCGCTCAACCTGCTGAATCTGTTCTTTCCCTCTTTTTCAGCCTGCTTTTCTCCCGTCGACAAAAAATCGTCGTCTTGCCCCGAGGGGTTTAAGTCGTCAACGTAATTTTGTATTCTGATTTTTCTTCTTTCGCAAACGATTATTATCATTGCAAGTATCGTTACAGGCAACAAAAGCATCAAAAATATAACGATATACAGCGTTTCGGATCTGATAAGAGAAGAATCCGTATCGCCGACGCTATCGGAAAAAATAATCGCCGCAAGGAGCAATAAGCCTACGCATACCACCGCTATCAGCAATGCTATCAGAGCCTTCTTGTTTTTCTTCTTCATTTCTTTTTCCCTTTCTCTTTATCCGAGCCGTTTTCGCCGATAAGCTCCTTTGCCAGACGATTTATTCTTATCTGCTTTTTAACGTCCTTCCATTTTCCGTCAAAGAATTTCGTAAACGCGCGATACTCGTTTTCCAACTGCAAAAAATGCTCCTTCGAGGTGTAGTCGATATCTTCGGTCGCTACCCCGCCTTTCTCCGTAAGCAGCCCGTGCAGTCTCGCGCTCAACATAGTTTTTTCTTCGTTTAACGCGGAATTCTCCGCAGAAAGTTCGGTTTTAAGCTGCTCGAATTTTTTATTCAATTCGGTTTCGCGTTCCATAAGCCTTGCGTTATGCTCCGAATTAAGCTTATCTATCTGCGTTTTATGCTCCGTTTCGCTTCTCTCTAACCTTGCCTCCAACGCTTCGCCGTTATTTTTCAAATTTGAAATCGAAATACGCATTTCGGCGTTCTGCCCGTTCAGATTCGCGATATTCTGCGCCAGCTGTTTCTCCCGCGCCAAAGAAAGCTTCAATTCGTCGCTGTCCGCTTGAAGCTTTTCGTTGCGTTTTTCAAGCAGCAGGGCGTATTCGGTAAGCTCCTTCCCCGTTTTGTTCAAATTATTTTTCAGTCTTTCGAGCGCAAGCTTTTCCGCGGCTTCTTTTTCCGCGGCTCTCCTTGCCTCTTCCTCTTCGTACCTTTTCTTTACGGAAGAAATAAGGTCTCCGCCGTAGGCATAGCAAAGAAAAGAAATCGCGTTCACGATATTCGCGACATCCTCCGACGGTTCGTCCGTAAAAGGATTTATGACGTTTTTAATTTCTTCTATTCTGTACCCGTCTTTCTCGTACTCGGAAACGAACTCGTAAAGCTCGACGGTCTTTTTGAAATTCGCGTCCATTTTCAGAACGTTGGTTTTCACGATAGGCGGCTTTATCATAGCTACCTTTGAAACGCTCTGAATAAGCTCCGTCGCAAGCAGGGAGCTTACGTTTTGCTGAATATCTTCTATTCTACCTATCAGATTACCCGTCTCTTCGTCGGCGGAATTTTCGTAAAAGCTTTTATTTTCCTCTTGAAATTTTATTTCGCAAGAAATTCTTCTTTTGCTTAAATTTACGTTTTTATTTATTCTGAAATCCGAAGAAAACGAACTGCCCAGCTCCGCTATCTTTTCCGCTCGTACGTTTACGAAGTCGCGTAAAAAAGCGAGCAGAAAGTACAAAAATTTATTTTCGTAAACGGCAAAATCGCTCAGCTTTTCCTCCATAAAAAGCTTATCGGGTATCAGGTCGTCGTTTTCGTTTTCCGGCAGATGCGTTATAAGGTTACTGTGCTTTGCGAGATGCACGGTAGAAGCCTTAGACACTCTTCTGACCTTTTCTATCGGAACGACGTTACCCTCGTTTGCGATGAATTGTCTTTGCTCTTCTATCGCCTTGCCTATAAACGGCAAGCCCTTCTCGATTGCCTCTATCCAGTCCTTTTCTATGATGCACTTGGTTCTTTTGGCTTCTATGCTGTCCTTATCTTCGCTTGCCTGACGTATAGCCTTTAAAACCTTTTCGTTATTCTTTTCCTTCGATGCGGTTTCGGACAAATCCTTAAAGGCGCGATAATATAAATCTAAAAAATCCATATTTATCCCTCGGCTTTAAATCGTCCTTTCGAGACGAGACAAATATTCCTTACATTC
>CAVBZJ010000256.1:0-2060 GCA_963599785.1 Anaerovoracaceae bacterium | reverse complement strand
CGTATAGGTTATAAAAACCTCTTCGAGGTCGGGGTTGTTGAATTCTTCCAGAATATCGTTGACATAATTCACTACGACGTGTTCGTAATTGCCGCGATACTTTTTGCCCGAAATCATCTTGCCGTCTTTAAGGAGAATCTGCGGACGAATTTTAAGAAGGTTCGCGCCGAGATACATAAGAGCGGAGCATCTGCCGCCTTTATAGAGATAATCGACGCGTTTCAGCTCGAAGCTCGCCTGCACCGAAGGCACTCTCGAAAGGCACTTTTTATAAATGCTTTCCGCGTCCTCGCCGCGGCGGGCAAGCTTTCTCGCATACAGCGCAAGAAGGGCTATACCCGTGGAAAGCGAACGGGAATCGACGACGAAAACGTTCTTGAATTTCTTTGCCGAATTCACCGCGTTGTTATATGCGGATGAAAGCTCCGAAGAAAGCGAAAAATGCACGATGGCGTCGTTGTCTTTCAAAAGATTTTCAAAATGCTCGTCGTACTGACTTTCGTTTACGGCAGAGGTTTTGGGAAGAATTTTGTTCTTCGTAACGTAGTCGATAATCTCGCGGGAGGTAATTTCTCCGTCAAGCCCCGCTTTGTCGCCGAGAAGAACGGTGAACGGTACCGTTTTAATCTCGTATTCGTCTAAAAGCTCTTTGGTAAGGTCTACGGTAGATTCCGCGGAAATTGCAATTTTCATATCATATCTCCAAACGATAACTTTTTTATTCGAGTTTAATTTTTGCGGATTCGGGTTTTAAGCGTTTTGTCGGCATGTTTCGTCGGTGCGATTTTTCGGAAAAAGGCTTTACGAATTTTCGGTTGCTCTTTGCCCCGTTTATCCGCTACTCCGTTTAACCGCAAGGGTGCTTTAAGCCGCGTTTTCTGTCACAACGCCAACAAAGCATTGCCTACGCAACGACTATACAACGATTTCGGCTGTTATTATCTGCCGCACCGCTTCCACGCTAATATTTTATTAAACTTACCGTAAACTTTCAACCTACTTTACGCGCGCGCGTTTCTACTGTTTAATATCCTTCGGTAGAGTAGTTCTGAATTTATCTACCCACGGTAGAATTTGCAAAAAATTCAAGCGTAAAACGGCGAGAAATACACTAAATCCCGCCTTTTGTCAAAATTTTGCATTAGAGATCTAACCGTCTTACCGAACTTCCAAGTGCTTTATAAAAGCGTAAAAATCGCTATCGGCATAAGCTTTACGCAAATATTTTCCTTTCCGTTTTCTATCGCCCGCGCGTTATTTACCGAATTTATGCTGAAATTTTTCCGCTCCGCGCGGCGCGCTGATCCGTTACTGCGCGTAGTTCCGTTGCAGCACACAGTTCCGTTACGGCGCGCATTTCCGCGCATTTTTCCGAACGATACGCAAAGATTTTTATTTACTGTTTACTTCCGCCGTCGTTGATGAACGCCACACCCACGGTATGCTCCCCGAGATAGGAAGAAACGGTCGCGCCCGTACGCGTTATAAAAACCTCGCGGAAGCCGCGATTTTTGAGCGTTTCAACTACTTCCGAAACGATTTTCTCGTCCGCGGTGGTGTACGCCACGAACGCGCGGGAAAGGTCGGGATTGTCGTATTCTTCAAGGACGTCGGCAACGTATTTTTCGGTAACGCGGGTATATAAACCGCGGTATTTTTTACCCGCAATCATCTTGCCGTCCTTACATAAAATCTGCGGGTGAATTTTCAGAATATTCGCGCCGAGAAACGCAAGAACCGAACACCTTCCGCCTTTATAGAGATAATCCACCCGTTCCAGCTCGCAGCTTGCGTGAACGAACGGCACGCGCGCCAAGCATTTCTCGTAAACTTCTTCGGGAGTCGCGCCGCTTTCCGCAAGCTCCCTGCCGTAAATCGCAAGAAGAGCTATACCCGCGGAAAGGCTTAACGAATCGACGACGAATACGTTCTTCCGAGCCTTCGCGGCGGCCATCGCGTTGCCGCACGCCGAAGTCAGTCCCGAAGACAGCGAAAAATGCACTACCGCGTCGTATTCCTTTAAAAGCCCGTCGAAATGCTCGCCGAACTCCGCTTCGTTT
>CAVBZJ010000255.1:0-2064 GCA_963599785.1 Anaerovoracaceae bacterium | reverse complement strand
TAGTGGACGAATCGGACAGAAACGGTATGCGCGCCGTCATAAAGCTCAAAAAGGAAGCCGACGCGAAGAAGATACTTAAATATCTTTATAAATCTACCTCGCTCGAAACGTCGTTCGGCATCAATATGGTAGCCATTGCGAACGGCAAGCCCTGTCAGATGGGGCTTCTCGATATAATCGGGTATTACGTCAATTATCAGCGTGAAGTCGTTTTAAGAAGAAGCAAATTCGATTTGGAACGCGCAAAAGAACGCGCGCACATTTTAGAAGGACTTATCATCGCCGTAAAAAATATCGACGAGGTGGTAAAAATCATAAAGAACGCGGACAATACCGCGGACGCGCGCGCAAAACTCCGTCAAAGGTTCTCTCTTACGGAAGTTCAGGCGAACGCTATTCTCGATCTGCGCCTTGCCCGCCTTACCAAATTAGAGGTGGAAAAGCTCGAACAGGAATTAAAAGAGCTTAAAAAGCGCATAGAGGAGCTGACTGCCATAATCGGGAGCAAAACGCTCCAAATGGACGTCGTTAAAAAGGAACTCGGCGAAATAAAGAGAAAGTTTAAAGACGAAAGAAGAAGCGGAATAGTTATCGGCGGCGAAGAGACGGAAGCGGAAGACCTTGAAGAGCCGATGAAGCCCGTAGAGGATATAGTCGTTGCGTTTACTTACGGAAACGCGTTCAAAAAGATGACCGAGCGCAATTTCAATTCTTCGGAAAGAAGCGTTAAGGATAATTCTCCCAAGGACGAATTTATCAAGTTTTTCGTGAGGGCGAAGAGCAATCAGACGATTATCGCGTTTACGAATCTCGGAAACTGCTGTAAATTCAGCGCGGACAGCGCGCCCGAATGTCGTTTCCGCGAGAAAGGCTATAAGTTCGGCGAAGTCGCTTCGGACGTTAAAAAGAACGAATATCCCGTCGCGTTTTTCGCGATTGACGCGGACAAGCTTCCCGAAGGACATCTTTTGTTCTTTACGAAGGACGGACTTATCAAAAAGACCGAGTGGCAGGAATACGGGCTTATCAAGCCTTATTATCAAGCGATGAAACTTAAAGAGGGCGACGAGCTGATCGGCGTCGAGCAGGATTTGCCCGACACTACGATAGGCTACGTTACCGAAAGCGGACTCGTTCTGAACGCGCTTAAAGACGATATACCCGTTCAGGGCAGAGTCGCGGGCGGCGTTAAGGGAATAAATCTCGGAAAGGACGATAAAATCGTGTTTGCTTCGCAGATAGACGAGGAGGGGGAATACCTTATCGTTACGGACGCGGGCTTCTATAAGCGCGTGATTGCCGGCGAAATCGAGCCGATGGCAAGGTACAGAAAGGGAATTAAAATCGTCGAACTCGGCAAGGATTCCAAGGTGATTTACGCTGATATGGTAAAAGATCCGTATAATCTTGCGGTGACGGATAATTTCGGCGTGACGTTTACGGTCGATACGGAAAGCGTCGGCATAGAAAACAGAACGACGAAAGGCAAAACCTTAAAGAACGAAAACAAAAAGAGAAAGCCCGAAACGGCGTTCAGAGTTCTGTAAACAGAATAAAAACGTTTGCGCCATAAACGCAAAAAAAACTTTTACGAAGCAAGCGCAAAAACGAGAAAATTTGCAAAAACCTAAAAACCCGCCCGCCGAAATTCATTCGGCGGGGCGGGTTTTTTATAATTATTCGATTTTTTCAAACTTAAAAATCGTATTAAACGTTAAATCTGAACAAAACTACGTCTCCGTCTTTGATAACGTAATCTTTACCTTCCGAACGAACCTTTCCTTTTTCTTTCGCCGCGTTGAAAGAGCCGAGTTCCACGAGAACGTCGTAATCGACTATTTCCGCGCGGATAAAGCCCTTTTCAAAATCGGAGTGAATTTTACCCGCCGCCTGCGGAGCTTTCGTGCCGTTTTCGATGGTCCAGGCGCGAACTTCTTTTTCGCCTGCGGTCAGATAGCTGATAAGTCCCAAAAGACGATAGGAGGTTTTAACGAGCTTGTCGAGACCGCTTTCTTCCTCGCCGAGTTCCGCAAGAAAAGCGTTTTTCTCGTCCTCGGGGAGTTC
>CAVBZJ010000254.1:0-2070 GCA_963599785.1 Anaerovoracaceae bacterium | reverse complement strand
TCCGAGAACGGGCGCAGCTCCGTGCCGAAAATCTTCGCGGTTTTTTCCGCGGTTTCGGGAAGGAACGGCTTTAATACCGAAACGCCGATAACTATGGCTTCGGTAAGATTATACAGAACGGTTTTAAGGCGCGCCGCGTTCTTTTCGTCCTTCGCAAGCACCCAAGGCGCGGTCTCGTCTATATACTTGTTCGCGCGGCGGAACAGCGAGAAAATCTCGTCCAGAGCGTCCGCGACGCGGTATTCGTCCATCTTCGCTTTAACCTTTTTAAACAGCGAAACGGCTTCCGCTTTAAGCTCGTCGTCAACGGGTTCGTTCACTCCGCCGTTTTCTACGATTCCGCCGAAATATTTGTTGCTCATCGCCGCCGTACGGCTGACTAAATTGCCGAACACGTTCGCGAGATCGGAATTGATTTTTTCTATAACGAGCCGCCACGAAACGAGTCCGTCGTTATCGAACGGCATTGCGGAAAGCGCGAAATATCTCACCGCATCCCTGCCGAAACGCTTAACCATTTCGTCGGCGTATAAAACGTTGCCTTTGGACTTGCTCATCTTGTCGCCTTCGGCTAGCAGCCAGCCGTGACCGTACACCTTTTCGGGGAGCGGTTCGCCGAGCGCCATAAGGAAAATAGGCCAGTAAATCGTGTGGAATCTTATAATATCCTTGCCGATTATATGCACGTCCGCGGGCCAGTATTTCTTATAGCTTTCCTCGTGATTGCCGTCCGCGTGATAGCCTATACCCGTAATGTAGTTGGTAAGGGCGTCCAGCCAGACGTAAACGACGTGCTTGTCGTCGAAATCGACGGGAATTCCCCACTTAAAGCTGCTTCTCGAAACGCATAAATCTTGAAGCCCCGGCTTTAAGAAATTGTTCACCATTTCGTTTTTGCGCGATACGGGCGCGATGAAATCAGGATGCTCCTCGTAATATTTCATAAGCCTGTCCGCATACTTGCTCATTTTGAAAAAGTAAGCTTCTTCCTTGGCTTTTACGACTTTTCCGCCGCAATCGGGGCATTTGCCGTCCGCGAGCTGACTTTCCGTCCAGAACGACTCGCACGGGGTACAGTACCAGCCCTCGTAAGAGCCTTTATATATATCGCCCTGTTCGTAGAGCTTGCGGAAAATTTTCTGAACCTCTTTGACGTGGTATTCGTCAGTCGTTCTTATAAACTTGTCGTAAGAAACGCCGACGAGATCCCAGATTCCTTTAACGATGCCCGCAACCTCGTCCACGAATTCCTTTGGGGTTTTGCCCGCTTTCGCCGCTTTTTCCTCTATTTTCTGACCGTGTTCGTCCGTGCCGGTCTGAAAGAAAACGTCGTACCCCTCTTCCCTTTTGAATCTCGCGATGCCGTCAGACATTATCGCTTCGTAGGTGTTGCCGATATGCGGCTTTCCGGAAGTATAGGTTATCGCCGTCGTCAAATAAAATTTCTTCGCCTTATTCGCCATATTTACCGTCCTTAATATACCTGTCTTTATTTACCGATTTATTTACAGTGTTTAGTCGCTTTTTCGTGCGGGTTTGCTCGGAATAAACGGAAAAAATATCGCGAGCTTCCCCTCGCGTCTCCCGCCCCGTCCGAAAAAGCGTTCTTTCGTTATGTTTACGATACTTTCGGTAATATTTTAGCACAATTTGCGAACATATTCAAGGATTATCGCTCATAAAGTTTTATTATGAACGTAATTTTCGGAAGTCTTGCGGTACTTTCATCCGTAATACTACTTTTTACCGCGCCCGACGCGGTGCTTGCGGCGTATTTGTCGGGCGGAGAAAAAGCCCTTTCTCTCACCTTAAAGCTCGTCGTAATATACGCCGTGTGGATGGGCGTTTTCGCGCTTGCGGAAAAATCGGGATTGTGCAAATCCGCGGCAAAGCTCCTCCGCCCCGCAAACAAGCTGCTGTTCGGCGAGCTTCCCGAAAAAGCGAACGATTATATGTCTATGAACCTTGCGGCGAACCTGCTCGGAATGAGCGGCGCGACAACTCCTTACGGAATAAAATCGGTGGAAGAACTCTCCAAAAGCTCGGGAACGAACTACGCCACGGCCATGT
>CAVBZJ010000253.1:0-2082 GCA_963599785.1 Anaerovoracaceae bacterium | reverse complement strand
CCGTAGACAAGCTCAAAGAATACGGATATATTTCGGACAAGGACTATTCCTCGCGCTTTATAGATTCCACTCGCAAAACTCAGGGTAGAAAGCTTATCGAGTATAAGCTGATGATGAAAGGCGTGAGAAAAGAAGATATAGGCAGCGCGTTCGAGGATAAGGAGTACACGGGCAAAGAGGACGCCGCCCGACTTGCCGAAAAGCATATCCGCGGAAAAGAACGCACCAAAGAAAACGTCGCAAAAACTTACAGGTATTTAATCGGTAAAGGCTTTTCTTACGAGGAAGCGGAATACGCCGTGAAGCTTTTAAGATGCGACGACGAGTAGGAAGATTAAAAGGTCTGAAAGGCTAAGACGATCGAAAGATCAGGTCGTGGCGATAAAAAGGCAATAAAAATGACGGTAAAAGCGATTGTGTTGCGATAATCGATAATATTAAGGACTGACGATGGAAAGAATTTTATCCGTGGAACAAATGCGCGCGGCGGACGAGTATACCATAAAGGGTTTGGGGCTTTCGCGCGAGATATTAACGGAGCGCGCCGCCGCGGCGGTAGCGGACGAAATACGAAAAAGATTATACGGCGGCAGGGTTCTCGTCTGCTGCGGCAAGGGAAACAACGGCGAAGACGGCAAAATCATAGCGAGAATACTTTCGTCGCTGCACGGCTTCACCGTGGCAACCCTTAACGTATATAACGGGATATTCAAGCTCCTCGATAAGAAGTTCGATATAATCGTCGATTGTATTTTCGGCACGGGGCTTAACCGCGAGGTAGAAGGAAAATATAAAGAAGCTATCGAAAAAATCAATTCGAGCGGCGCGTTCGTCGTTGCCTGCGATATAGCGAGCGGACTTAACGGCGACACGGGCAGAATTATGGGTGCGGCGGTAAAAGCAGACCTCACGGTAGCGATTCAGGAATACAAGCTCGGGCATTTTCTTAACGACGGACCCGATTATTCGGGCGAGGTCGTCGCGCGCGACATAGGCATAAGCATCTGGGGCGACGATTACGCTAAACGCTTGAACGACGAGGACGCGGCAAAGCTTTTCCCGAAACGCGCGCGGAACGTCAATAAAGGTACGTTCGGCAAGGTTACCGTGATGGGCGGAAGCAAGAGCTTTGCGGGAAGCGCGATGCTTGCTTCGGAAGCTTTGGCTGCGCTTAAAGTCGGGGCGGGGTATGCGAATCTCGCAATACCCGATTGTATCTATAACGTCGTCGCGGGCAGAGAGTCGGAATGTACCGTCACCGTTTTTCCGAGCGACGGGGAAGGCTTTTCGTTCGACGAAGAAAAACTCGAAACGATGTTCGGTTCGCGTTCCGTTGCGGTCGGCGTGGGAATGGGCGTTTCGGAAGAAAATTATAAAATAATAACCTGCCTTATCAAAAATTATAAAGGCAGGCTCGTGATAGACGCGGACGGGCTTAATACCCTCGCGAAATACGGTAAAGAAGTTCTCAAAGAAAAGGCTTGCGAGATAATTTTAACGCCGCATATCGCGGAATTCGGCAGACTTCTCGGCAAGGATAAAGAAGAAGTCGTAAAAGATCCCGTGACCGCGGCGAAAGCCTTTGCGAGTGAATACGGAGTTGTGCTTGTATTAAAGAGCGCGGTCACCGTGATTACCGACGGAAAAGAGGTTTATATAAACACCACGGGCAACGCGGGGCTTGCAAAAGGCGGTAGCGGAGACGTTCTGACGGGATTTACCGCGGGGCTTAACGCGATTGCCGGCAAAGAAGAACCGCTGTTTATCGCCGCCGCGGCTTGTTATCTTTTCGGCAAAGCGGGCGATATAGCGGTAAATGAAAGTAACGAGTATTCCGTCGTCGCTTCCGACGTTATCGCTTGTATTCCGAAGGCGATAAACGCCGTCACGAAATAAAAAACGAAACATAAGGCGAAAAAGAAAACGAGCGAAATCGGGCGGACGAAAGAGCGTTCGAGGGCGATTCGCGGAGATTTCGTAAGGTCGTTTCGCGGCATAGATTACCCGACGAACAAGCCGAAGCCGCTCGACAGGGCGAGAACTATAAGATACACGTTCACGGCGATTAAAACGGGCATAAAG
>CAVBZJ010000252.1:0-2085 GCA_963599785.1 Anaerovoracaceae bacterium | reverse complement strand
GATTATGTCAGACAAAAAGGTTATGTTCAGCGCGATTCAGCCGAGCGGAATACTCACGATAGGCAACTATCTCGGCGCGCTTAAAAATTTCAAGAAGTTGCAGGACGACTACGAAAGCGTGTTTATGCTTGCGGACCTTCATACGCTTACGGTGCGGCAGGATCCCGCGGTGCTTCGCAAAAACACCTACGAGCTTTGCGCGCTGTACCTTGCGTGCGGACTTAATCCCGAAGAGTCGGTTATATTTTTGCAGTCGCACGTCGCCGCACACGCGGAGCTTACCTGGATATTGAATACGATATGTTATCCGGGCGAGCTTTCGAGAATGACGCAGTTTAAGGATAAAAGCTTAAAGCACGAGGACAACGTGAATATGGGGCTTATGGATTACCCCGTGCTTATGGCGGCAGATATTTTGCTGTATCAGACCGAACTCGTGCCTATCGGCGCGGATCAGAAACAGCATTTGGAAATCGCCCGCGACCTTGCGATACGCTTTAACAACAGATACGGGGAAACGTTCAAGATACCCGACGGGTATATAAGTAAGTCCGCGGCGCGCGTTATGAGTTTAGCCGAACCCGACAGAAAGATGAGTAAGTCGGACGCGAACCAGAACGCATTCATTTCTATGGACGACGATCCCGCGACGGTAGTGCGTAAATTCAAGCGCGCGGTCACGGACAGCGACGACAAAATCATCGCTTCGCCCGATAAGCCGGGGATAACGAATCTTCTTACGATTTATTCCGCGTTTACCGATAAGAGCATCGAGGATGCGGAAAAGGAATTTGCGGGCAAAGGCTACGGCGATTTCAAGCTCGCGGTAGGGGAAGCCGTCGCCGAGACGATAGAACCTATCCGTCAGGAAAAGAACAGACTTTTGCAGAATAAAGATTATTTGGACGACGTTTTAAAAAACGGTGCGGAAAGAGCTTCGAGACTTGCGTACAGAACTTTGAATAAGGTGTATAAGAAGGTCGGACTCGTTCCTCTCAAACGGGGTTGACGAGCGCGTATAGCGGCAAATCTTGCCGCTGCGTACTCGGCGGCGTTTAACAGTTTTTCGCGGAGAACATAAGTGAGCCGTCATTGACGGGCTTACGAAGAAGCTCAAAAACAAGCTTCGTTAAAATAAATAAAGGAGGAAAACGCAAATGTTCGGATACGTTAAAACCGATATGCCGTATATGTTCGTAAAGGACACCGTACTTTATAAGGCTATGTATTGCGGTCTTTGCAAAAGCATAGGCAAAACCTGCGGCACGAACGCGCGCTTTCTCCTTAACTACGATCTCACGTTTTTGTCCGCTTTTCTGCATAACGTTTGCGGAAAAGACGTAGAAATAAAAAAGGAACGCTGTATAATTCACCATATCGTAAAACGCCCCGTCGCTTCCCGCGACGAGCTTACCGAAAGAATCGCGTGCTTAAACGTTATTCTCGCAAGGTACAAGCTTTCGGACGATGTTATGGATTCGGGAAAAGGTCGGCTCAAACGCTCGTTTTTTGCGGGCGGCTACAAAAAAGCAAAAAAACGCGAACCCGTTCTCGATAAAATCGTAAAAGACAGGTATGCGGAGCTTCTCGGGTACGAGAAAAGCGGCTCGGACAGCCCCGATATGGTAGCCGATCCTTTCGGCAATATGATGAAAGAAATCGTTACCGAGCTTGCGGGCGAATACGCGACGGAAGAGGTCAAAACCCTCTCGTACGACCTCGGCAAATGGATATATCTAATCGACGCGTTAGACGACTTCGACAAGGATAAAAAGCGCGGCGAATTCAACGTATTCGTAAACGCTTATAAGGATATAGAAAGCAAGGAATCGCTCGTGAAAGAAAAGGGCGCGGAGCTTGCCGTTCTGTTCGGCACGGTTTTAAGCGAAATTTCAGAGCTTACGGATAAAATAGACTACAAATTCAACGGCGACCTCGTGAAAAACGTGTTGAAGCGCGGGTTGCTTTCGGAAACCAAACGCATAACGGAGAATAAAAAATGCAAGAATTCTACAAAATTTTAGGGGTTAGCGAAAACGCTACCGACGAGGAAATCGAAGCGGCTTATTCGCGGCTTAAAGACGA
>CAVBZJ010000251.1:0-2110 GCA_963599785.1 Anaerovoracaceae bacterium | reverse complement strand
CTTTTGCACCGCTTCTACGAAATTCTTTACCGCCGTGAAATATTTTTCTTCGCCCGTTATCTCGTAATAAGCGAGCAAGCCCTCGAAAAACGAAGTCGTTTCGTAAGCCTTTACCACGGGGTACTGATACGGAAAAAGTTTATTTTCGAGCGCGAGCTTTAAAAAATCGCAGTCGCTGCTACCGCCCGTGCTTATAACGTAGCGCGCAAAATCGAGATAGCGATTCTCCCCCGTTTCCTTATACAATTCGAGCATAGGTTCGAGAATCGTGCAGGAATTTACGCACCCCCACCAGGACGAAGTGGTCGTTATATCCTTTTTCCCCTCTTTTTCGTCGCCGATTCTGGAAATTATATAATCCGCGTGCCTTTTTAGCGCGGTTACGATGCGCGATTTCAACTCCTCGTCCTTACAAATCCTATAATAGTGTTGAAGCCCCGTCATAACGTATTTTCTGCACCATAAATCCCAGCCGTTGAACTCCGTTTCAACCGAATACGTCGAAATCCTGCCGAGTTCGTCCTGCGAAGAAAGAATATCCTCCGCCGCTTCGGTAAGCACGGAATATAGCTTTTCGTCGCGAGAATAGCGGTATATGAGAGCCGCGCCGCGCATTTCCTTGCCGAAAAATTCGCCGCGCCAGAACCCGTCGCTGTCCTCCCTCGTTTTGAACGGCTGAACGAGTTTTTTCCATCTTTCGCGGTTCATCAGCTGACTTTCGGTCACGAATCTGACGTAATCGTCCGTTATGCCGCATATTTTCAAACTATTTTTATCAATTAACCGAACGTCGTTTCTCATAAAACCAGCCCCGTAGCCTTTAACGTTATTACTCTTTTGAAAATTTTGTCCTATTTTTCATAATAATTATATTGCGGGTTTTCTCCTTTGTATAGCATAATTTACCTAAAAGCGTTGTATTTTCGTTTCAAATATGCTTAATATTCTTTACTTTTGACAGAATAATATGATAAAATATCAACGTAGAAAACGAAGCGGAGACGAAGAACGATGGCTAACGTAAAAGCAAAAAAACACTACAACGAACTCGTGTTCGATTCGGACGAATTGATAAAATCGTATTATCATTTATTCGACGTCTACGGCGAGATAGACTCCCACTACCACAACTTTCACGAATTAAACGTTATTATAAAGGGTTCGGGCAAGCATTATATAGGCGAAAAAGTTTTCGACGTTTCCAAGGGTTCGGTCTACGTTATTCCGCCGTTCGTCAATCACGGCTACGCTTTCGACGACAACGATTTCGTCGTTTTTCATATTCTGTTCAGAAATAAGTTTTTCGATAAATACGAGCAAATTCTCCGTTACGTCGCGGGATATAATATTTTCTTCGATATAGAACCGTATCTTCGTCTGAAAACCGACGGAAACGACGTTCTTCTTAAACTTTCCGAAGAAAAATTCACGGAATTGTCGCCGTCTTTCGCGCTCCTCGACGAATACGAAAAAGCCGGCGACGCGTCTCAACAAAAGAAAGAATTTCTCGCTTTATACGTTATTTCCGCTATCTGCGAAAACGTCAACCACACGAGCGAAGGCTTCAACGACGAAGGCAACGAGCTTTATTATATAATGAAATCCACAGAATTTCTGCAAAGCAATTTCGATAAAAAAGTAAACACGGACGAGCTTTTCAAACAAGCGAATATGTCGCGCTCCTCGTTTCTACGCAAATTCAAAAAATATTACGGAGTACCGCCGTCGGAATATCTTACCGACTACCGCATAAGGCAAGCCAAAAATATGCTCACGGGTACGGACAAAACCATTACTACCGTAGCACACGACTGCGGATTTTTCGATTGCTCGCACTTTATCCGTACTTTCCAGAAAAAAGTCGGCGTATCCCCTCTTACTTTCAGAAATTCCGCTTCGCAGGAGGAATAGCCGACGATACTTTTAATCCGCCGCATAAAAAAGAAGCTGCAAGCGAACCCGCTTTACAGCTTCTTTTTTAAGTTTTCGGTTGTTTTATAAACTTTTCAAACGCTTTCCAGAACGGTTTTAATCGCCTTAAACGGCTCGGATAAATTTTCTCTGTTTAAAAACTCGGGCAATTTCCCCGTGAAGAATTTAAGCCATACGG
>CAVBZJ010000250.1:0-2115 GCA_963599785.1 Anaerovoracaceae bacterium | reverse complement strand
ACAACAGGTCTGCCGTGCGGACATTTCAAGCCGATATTTTCGTTAAGGGCGTTAAGCAAAACCTGAACTTCCTGTTCGCGTAGTTTATCGCCCGATTTTATTGCGGCTTTGCAGGCTTTTTGCGCAATTTTATCCTTTAATAACGCCTGAATGGAAATGCTTTTTAGTTCGTTTAAATCGGATAAAATCTCGCTGAATAATTCTCCGAAATTCAGCTCTGCAAAGCATACGGGGATTTCCGATACTCTGAATGCAGAAGCTCCGAATTCCTCTATGATTATACCCATTTCTTTTAACGTTTCTTTTTTTGTAGATAAAAATGAGAATTCATCGTCGTTGCAATCTATAATATAAGGAGCTAAAAGTGGTTGAGAATCTACTGTACCGTTATCAATTTGTCCCTTAAATTTATCAAACAACAATCGCTCGTGCGCCGCGTGCTGGTCGGCAAAATATATATCCGTGCCATCCTCTAAAACGAGATAAGTATTCAAAACCTGACCGATATATCGAAGCTCTTTTTTTACGGAAATTTCCTGTTGATCTGCTTTTTTTATAGTTTGTGGGAAAGTTTCGTTGTAATTGTTGCTTTTTTGCCTTTCAAGACTTTCAAGGTAAGCTTTGTTTTCGGCGAATATGTCTCGGACGGGATTCTGTTCGTGACTGATGCTGTCGGTAGTTTTCACGTCTTTAATAAAGTCGTCCGAATAAAAAGACGCGCTTTTTGCGCCGCTGTCTGAAAAGGTTACGCTTTTATAATCGTATTTTTCGTAGCTTTTTTCCGAACGAGAATTATCACAAACAGCTTTGCTCGAATCGTTATGCGTGACATAATTTTGCGCAATTTCATTAGTATTTGCCTTATTTTTGTCGCCGGTCGTTTCGATGACTATGTTCAAAGCTTCGCTACTGCCGTCCAAGACTTTTGATATAACGGAATATAACGTTCCGTAAATTATGGAATTATTAGAAAAGCGAACGTCGGTTTTATTCGGATGCACGTTTACGTCTACGGTTTCCGGCGGAATACTTACCGAAAGAACGTAGAAAGGATATTGTCTCTTCATAAGATACGCGGCATACGCGTTCCCTATTGCCGAAGCTACTGTTTGGTTACAAATATATCTGCCGTTTAAAAAGAACGTTTGATACGTTCGGTTTGATTTGGAGTAAAAAGGCTTTCCTATATATCCGCTTATTTTAAGCCCGTTTTTTTCGACGTCTATATAATAACAGTTGTCTATAATGCCCGTTCCGTAAATGCAGACCATCGCGGATTCCAAGCCGTCGCCATAAGAGCTGTATATTGTCTTTCCGTCCGCGACGTACTTAAACGCAACGTTCAGATTGCCGAGTATAAACCTCGCCATAACGGTAGAAATTTCACTTTCTTCGCCTTTTGGCGTTTTTAAAAATTTCTCTCTCGCCGGAGTATTATAAAACAAATTGCTGACGGTTATAGTCGTTCCATCTGCCGCGCCGCAATCTGAAACGGCTTCCGTTTCGCCGCCCTCGGAATGAATCGACGCGCCGTTTTCTTGCGATACAGGCTTACTTTCTATTGTGATTTTTGAAACGGAAGCAATGCTTGCAAGCGCTTCTCCGCGAAAACCGAGAGACAATATATTATCTAGGTCGGCAAGTTTTGAAATCTTGCTCGTGGCGTGTGGGAGCAGCGCTTTTTTAAGCTCGCTCTTCTCGATACCGCAACCGTCGTCGGTAACGCGTATAAAAGACGTGCCGCCGTCGGCAATTTCTACGGTTATACTCTTTGCTCCGGAGTCGATGGCGTTTTCCACCAACTCTTTAACAACCGATGCAGGTCGTTCGATTACTTCTCCCGCCGCAATGCGGTTATATATGGTACTGCTTAAAACGTTTATTTTACTCATTGTTGTTCACCTTTTCCGATAAATCCGCAAGTACGGTTAGTGCTTGCATAGGCGATAAATTATTTACATCGAGATCCTTTATTATTCTTTCAACTTCCGAATAATGCGCGGGATTGCGGCTTTCGAAATTGCCGTCGGTGGCATTGGAAAGCAGTTCCGTTCCCTTTGCGTTAAGGTCGGACGCTTCGAGTTTTTTAAGAATTTGCTTTGCCCTGTCCGTGAC
>CAVBZJ010000249.1:0-2116 GCA_963599785.1 Anaerovoracaceae bacterium | reverse complement strand
GTCGTCGAAAGCTTAAAGCCGATTGCAAACGAAAAGAAGGTGACGCTGGCGGTCAGCGGCGACGTGACGGTGAGAGGCGAGCGCGAGCATTTTTACGAGCTGATAAAAAATCTTGCGGAAAACTCGGTGAGGTATAACGTCGAAGGCGGCAAAGCGGAAATAAAGCTCGGCGAGCGCGGCGGCAAAAAGTTTTTGTCGGTCGCGGACGACGGCATCGGCATAGACGAAGAAAATCAGGGCAGAATTTTCGAGCGGTTTTACCGCGTGGATAAATCTCGTTCGAGGGCGACGGGCGGCACGGGACTCGGACTTGCGATAGTAAAGCATATCTGCGAGCTGTACGGCGCGGAAATTTCTCTTAAATCCCGACTCGGCGTCGGCACGACCGTAAAAGTATTTTTTAACGATTAAAAGTCGAAAGTCAATTAAAAGACAATAGTCGAAAAATATCGGAAACGAAAAAACGAGAAAAACTAATACAGACGTAAAAAAGAAGTAAAAAATCGGTTTCGGTTGAACGGATTTATCGCTCAATCAAAACCGATTTTATCGTATCGCAAAACTCAGTAATCGTAGAAAATTAACCCTCGTGAACCTCTACGCCGCAGGGTGAGAACATAAAAATGTTTTTCTGCATTTCGTAAACGCCGCCGCCCAAAGCGTAAATCGCGCCCGAAAGCATATCGAGAATGCGAAGCGCGGTTTCGGTTTTAAGTTCGGTCAGATGCACGACGGCGGTTTTATTCGCTTTAAGCGCGTCGATGATTTTTTCCACCTCGTCGTAAGAGGAGGGCATAAAAACGGAAACGGGGTTTCTGTCGTCCGCGGGGTTTTCTCCGACGGAGCTTCCGAAGCTATCGGAAGGGGAAGAATACGCGCCCGTATACGCGCCGTTTTTATACGTTCCGTAGGAATCGCGGTCGCCGAGAACCGAACCCGAGCTTCTGCGGTCGGAATCGTTTCTGCCGAACGCGTCGTCGCCGCGCCTGTCGCGGTCGCCGCCTCTTCTGTCTTTGCCGAACAGGTCGAATACACCCATAAATAAACTCCTTAAACTCTCTTTCCGAACAACGCCGAGCCGAGTCTTATTTCGTTACTTCCGCAGCGGATAGCGGTTTTATAATCCGCACTCATACCCATAGAAAGCACGGAAAGTCCGCCGCCGCCGAGATTTATTTTATCATAAATGCCGCGCATTTGCAAGCATAATTTTTCCTTTAAGTTTTCGTCGTCGGTTTTCGGGAGCATCGCCATAAGTCCGCAAACGTTCAGACGGGGGAGAGCCGAAATCGCAAAAAAAGCTTCTTCGGCGTTACCGGGGGTGAAGCCGCTTTTGGAAAGCTCGCCGCCGATATTGATTTCTATAAGAATTTTCTGCGTGACGTTTCGCTTTTCTGCTTCGGCGGAAACGGCTTCCGCAAGCCGCAGGCTGTCTATCGAATGAATAGTATCCACCCGCCCGACGAGGTATTTAACCTTGTTCGTTTGCAGGTGTCCTATAAAATCCTGCCGCGCGCCGACGATAAGACCTGTTTTTTCGCGGAATTCCTGAACGCGGTTTTCCGCAACGACCTCTACGCCCGCTCTTACGGTAACGTTGATAAGCTCCGCGGGAACGGTTTTAGTCGCCGCGACGAGGGTGATTTTTTCGCCTCTGTCGTTACCCGCGGCAATCTCCGATAATACTTTTTTAACGTTTTCTTCGATTTTAATACTTTCGTCAATCATAAAATCATAAATAAAAAACCGCTTGTCCGAATTTTTTCGTTTTTCGTCTCCGCGAGCCGCCCGCGTGATACTCGCGTGATGTCCGCCTTAAACTCCCAACTCTTCGAGAAGGTCGTTCATATCGTAAAGCCCGCTAGGCTTGCCCGCGATAAATCTCGCGGCTCTCACCGCGCCGTCCGCAAACAACGCCCTGTCGGAAGCGGAGTGGGAGAGAGTTAAAACCTCGTTTTCGCCCGCAAACAGCACGTCGTGTTCGCCGACTATGTTCCCGCCCCGAACCGCGTGTATGCCTATTTCGTTTTTATCGCGTTTGCCTACGATTCCGTTTCTGCCGTAAACGCAGAATTTTTCGGGAAGAACATTTTTAATTTCGTCCGCAATCATAACC
>CAVBZJ010000248.1:0-2133 GCA_963599785.1 Anaerovoracaceae bacterium | reverse complement strand
GGCTTACGCTTACGACGATATCGATTATGATTATTATAACGAACTTAAACTTAAGAATTTCGATTATAAATATCGCCCCGCACTCGGCACGGTAACCGCCGAGGACGGCGAAATGAGCGGAAAAGAAAAGACAAAAGAGGCTCTCAGAATGTATATCTACGCTTCCAAAAACGGCGGATATAACTTAGACGGCAACCTTTACAACGGGCTTTGGTGCCACACGACGGGGCATCTGGCTTCGCAGTCGCTTTATAAAGATCTCTGGAAAAACGGACAGCTTTGCTATTCCAATCCCAAATCCGCGGAAGTAGTTGCCGAAAGCCTTATTTCAAAATACGTAGACAATGCGGTGGGGCAATATCTCATGGTCGGCGGAGAGGATTCCACCGGTTCGTGCGATTGCGACGATTGCAAGAAAAACGAAGAGATTTACGGCGGCGCGGCGGGTGTATATTCGAGATTTCTGAATATCGTTGCCGAAAAAATCGAAGATCATCTTAAATCCAAAGGTATAACGAAAAAACTTACGATTGTCGGTCTTTTCTATTATGCTTACACTAAACCGCCCGTAAAACTCGAAAACGGCAAATACGTTCCCGTAAATCAGGAATCCGTGCCGAGAAGCGCACAGGTTTCGGTGGGAGTTATGTATACGCCTATCGGCGCTTGCTACACTCATCCATTCGGCGATAATGCTTGTGAAACCAATAAGCCTTATACCGAATATCTTGAAGGCTGGGCGGCTATCACCGATCATCTTATGATGTACGCTTACGGAACAAACTTCCAGTCGTACAAGCTCCATTTCAACAACTGGTCTCACGAGGGCGATTCGTTCAGATTTTATTCCAAGCTCGGCATGACTTATTATTTCGAACAGGCGTGTTGCCAGAACGGAATTTCGCCGATGTCCTCGATGAGAGTGTACGTAAGAAGCAGACTTGCCTGGAATCCTTATTACGACACGCAGGATTTAATCGACGAATTCATCGAGCATTATTACGGTGCAGGCGCGGAAGGCGTAAGCGAATATTTTTCGACGGTTATGGAAAACTACGAGAGATTGTATACCGTTGAAAACAACGAATGCCTCGGCATTTACTACACGCTCTCGAGAACCAACCTCTGGACGAGACCTATGCTTAAAAACTATCAGAGTTACCTCGAAAAGGCGACCTACGCGATAGAAATGGCGGGCGGAAACAAGATGGATGCATATGCCGAAAGAGTATTCAGAGAATATTATCTGCTCAAGGACAACGAACTCAGATTTTATCAGTCGTACTTAAGCGGCGACGAACTCGAAGAGACCAAAGCGCTTGTCGGGTATGGCAGACAAAAATATAACGTAACGAGGGAAAGTGAATGATGAAAAGAATAACATTATTACTAATCGTTATAGCCGTGATTTTCGCCGCGTGCTTTTCGTTCGCGGGGTGTAAGGAAAATTCGGGCGACAGCATTCCCGGCGGCGGGTCAGACGGAACCGCTTCCGAGTCCTCGCCCATTGAGAGCGGAGACAAGAACGCGGAAATTAAATACAACATCGTTTTATCCGCAACGGAAATGGAACTCGACGTCGGCGAAAGCAAAGTCCTGCACGCTTCTTACGGAAACAAAACCCTGACATTCGAAAGCTCGGATAATTCCGTTGCGACGATTTCGGCAGACGGAACCGTAACGGCGAAAGCTTTAGGCACGGCGTATATAACCGTTTCCGCGGAAGGGAAAAGTAAAATCTGCAAGGTTACGGTGGTTAAAACCGAATGGGCGGTGGTTATCGACGGCGAAAGCATGATAACGGCAAAAGCTCCTTTCAACAAGGAATTCACTGCGGCGATTTATAAAAACGGCGAAAAATATTATGCGGTCGTCGATTGGGCGGCTACGGGCGGCGCGGAACTTACCATAGACGGAAACACAGTGAGAATTTATATCGGCGAAACGGGGACTTACACGCTCACCGCGACATGCAAAGGAGTTTCGACTTCGGTCGCGATTACGGTAAATAACTGAATGGCGGGGTAAATTATGAGAACATCGATAATTAAGAGAAGGTCGATATTGTGTTTATTGCTGGTTTTCATCATGGCTTTCGCGCTTGGCTTAACGGCATGTACGGATGGCTGCAAC
>CAVBZJ010000247.1:1484-2142 GCA_963599785.1 Anaerovoracaceae bacterium | reverse complement strand
TCGGAAGAGACGTTCGAGGGAGAATGGCGTATTTTAACGGAGACGATAGCCTTTTAGGTAATTTCGTAAACGTTAAAATAACCTCGACAGGCGGAATGTCTCTAATGGGAGAAATCGTTAAATAGCAAGGAAATTACAAGAGATAAGGCGATAGATTATGACAGACGTAAACAAAAACGAAGTGTCTTTAATGATGCGGCACTATTTGGAAGTAAAAGAAAAATATCCGGACTGTATAGTATTTTACAGACTCGGAGACTTCTATGAAATGTTTTTCGACGACGCGATTAAGGTTTCTAAACTTTTAGACCTGACACTCACGGGAAGAGCTTGCGGATTAGACGAGCGCGCCCCTATGTGCGGTGTACCGTTTCACGCGGCTGATTTGTACGTTTCAAAGCTCGTCGGACTCGGGGAAAAGGTGGCTATATGCGAACAGCTTACCGCCCCGAACGGTAAAGACCTCGTCGAAAGAGACGTCGTAAAAATCGTTACGGCGGGAACGATTACCAACGAAGAGCTTATAGACGATAAAACGAATAATTTTCTTGCTTCGGTTTATGTTTCTGATTCGCAGAATTTTTGCGCGGCGATTTCTCGCGCCGACATTACAACCGGTGAGTTTTTCGCAAAAAATTACATAAACGAGAGCGCAGAA
>CAVBZJ010000247.1:0-1474 GCA_963599785.1 Anaerovoracaceae bacterium | reverse complement strand
TTTCAACGATCTCGTAAAAATTGCGCCGAGCGAAATTATCGCCAACGAAAAAGCCCGCGCCATTTTATCGGGTTCGCCGATTTTTAAGCAAGGAATATTACCTCGTCCGAGTGCGTTTGCCGAAAGCGAGTTTAATCAAAGGACCGCGACGGAAACGCTCAAAAAACAACTTAAAATAGCGAGCCTGGCATCGTTTAATATATCCGAATCAGATCCGTGCGTTTGCTCATCCGGCGCGCTCGTTGCATATCTTAAACAGACGCAAAAAAATCTTCTCGTAAATATAAACTCGATAAGTCTGGAAAACGGTGCGGACTATCTTATGATGGACGCGAGTGCCGTCAGAAACCTTGAAATAGTAAAAACGCTTCGCGACGACAAAAAATACGGCACGCTTTTGTGGCTGCTCGATAAAACCAAAACGAATATGGGCGCGAGAAAATTGCAAAATTGGTTGCTTTCTCCGCTGTACGACGCGGATAAAATAAAATACAGGCAAGAGGGCGTGGAAGTCTTTTTCGACAGTACTGTTGCAAGACAGGGTGTAGCCGAAATATTATCGGGCGTAAAAGATATAGGAAGGTTAGCGGGGAAAATTTCTAACGGAAACCTTACTCCGAGGGATTGTATAGCCCTTTTAAACTCCTTGGAGATATTGCCCGCATTAACATTCAGGCTGTCGGGACTTCAAGCCGAATACGTTAAAGACGTTGAAAACAGACTCGGAGATTTTGACGATATTTGCAAGCTCCTGAAAGCCTCTATATACGATGCTGCTGCGGAAGGTACTAATTACAACGAAAATAAAAAGAATTCAGTAGTCAGATATATTAAAGAAGGGTTTAACTCGGAGCTTGACGAGCTTCGCAAAATGAGCGGTCACAGCAAAGAAACGATTCTCGAAATCGAAGCGCGCGAGCGTGAACGCACGGGGATTAAGACGTTAAAAATCGGCTACAACCGCGTATTCGGGTATTTTATCGAAGTCACCAACTCGTTTAAGGATAAAGTTCCGTACGATTTTATCCGCAAGCAAACTCTAGCCAACGCCGAACGCTACGTTACCGAGGAGTTAAAGCTTTTAGAAGAAAAAATTCTTACCGCGGAAGAACGCGCGGCGCAATTAGACGCCAAGCTTTACGCCGACATAAAGGCGGAGCTTACCTTGCGTGTTCAGGATTTGCAAAAAACCGCCGAAGCAATTTCCGAATTAGACGTAATCGTTTCGCTTGCAACCGTTGCGCGCGAAAACAATTACGTTAAACCCGTTATATTGAGTGAAAACGGCAGATTGAATATAGTTGAAGGCAGGCATCCCGTTGTTGAAGCCGTTTCCAAACAACGCTTTATTCCGAACGATTGCGTTCTGGACAGCGACGAAAACAGGACGATGATTATTACAGGTCCGAATATGGCGGGTAAAAGCACCTATATGCGTCAGGTTGCGCTTATAACGCTTATGGCTCATATAGGC
>CAVBZJ010000246.1:0-2183 GCA_963599785.1 Anaerovoracaceae bacterium | reverse complement strand
GCGAAATTATAAACGATTTTTTCGGTTATTCCGCCGACGAAAGCGCAATTATTAAATAGAATACCTTTATAAATATTCAATAATTCTTCGAGAGCTTCTTGTAATTCTGCGTTTGTCATAGATGCTTTGATTTATTATCAGCTTATACCGATATGTTGTCTCTGAAAGCGAGAGAATGAACGGCAAACTAATTCATATTTTTAACGTTCTATATCGTGTTTCCGCGGTTTTACACGCGCATTCGTTTGGGTTAGTTCGTATTTTTGCAAAGTCGGCAGGTTTTTTTACCTTTGATTATTGCTTTACGTTCATATTATGAGCCGAATTCTTTCGCTTTTTCTGTGCCAAGCAAGGTTATCCGCGACGCGTTTTACTTATACTCCGTGAGATATCGCAAGCTGTAAGCTTTGCCTAAAAACGCGTAAGGTGCGTTTCAATATTTCTTCGTTTTACAGGGCGTGTAAGCAAAAATCTTAAATTTGCACCTGAATTTAGTAAAGCCTGAACGCGTTTAGTATTGCAAATTACGAAGATTTAATTTTGTATATCTTGTAAAGCTTTTGCCCTGTGAAACGCCACGGCGTAAGGTTTAAACCCATAAAGCTTGAACATTCTCCGAAGCTTGCTACTTATAGTCTTATAATATCGAGGTCATTTCCCTCGCCCTTATAGAGTCCGTCGTCATTGTCAGATCCCTCACGAAGTACAGCCTTCTGCCTGAACGCAAAGCGCAGCCCCAAGAAAAACCGAGTTTGTTTTAGAAGAGAAGCTCATTCGTGCAAGTTTTTGTATTATTCCCGTAAAGTGTCTAAATATTTTGCGAAAAACAAGATATTTATTTTTCACGGTTATATTGCCGCAAGACGAAAACCTTATTGATAAAGCTGTTATTTTCGACTTGTTTCAAACGAGAACTGCAAAGCTATTGCCCTGTGAAACGCCACGGCGTAAGGTTTAAACCCATAAAGCTTGAACATTCTCCGAAGCTTGCTTTTTGTTTTATAATATCGAGGTCATTTCCCTCGCCCTTATAGAGTCCGTCGTCATTGTCTGAACTCTCACGAAATACAGCCTTCTGCCTAAACACAAAGCGCAGCTCCAAGAAAAACCGATATTTGTTTTAGAAGAGAAGCATTGTCGTTTTTATTTATCTCACTTTAACGGAGAGCCAAAGTACAAATATCTTCTCATCGGCACAAGCTCTTTTTGCAGCGCAAGTATCTCTTCTGCGGTTGTTGCTTTTTGCAGTTCCGCATACTTTTTGTCAAATTCTTCCTGTGTGCATGGTTTTATAGGCGGATAAATCTTTTTTCTTTCTTCCTCCGAAGGATAGATACTGATTTTTTCCATTGCTTAATGAAGTACCTCCCGTTCCATTGTTGCCGTAATACATTGTTTTTGAGTATTTTATAGTTGTTATTATTTGCAGGCTTCGATTTATATTTTATTATATATCGATTTCCATCGGTACAAGCTTTTTTCCTGCAAAAATCGTGTTAGCGAGTTAAAATATTTTTTATTTACCCGTTAGTGTTAGTGTTGAAGCATTTATTTACTCGTCTTTAATATATCAATTTATTTCCGTATTCGTCTGTAAGCGGTTGGGCTTCTTCATAATCCGCTTCGTTCACGGGCGTTCCCCTTTTATCGCTATATTCAATAGCCCGTAGTATGTTTCCATACTCATCATCATACGGATATGGGGCAACGTGCCGAACTTATTCAGATAATCTTTTCTTACCCGTTCAAAATAAGATCCGTATTTTCGTATTCCGTTTTCATGGCGAACCCTTATATATTATATAATGTTTAGGGAAACGTCGCAACCGATATTGACTTATTCCTTCTATATTTTTTTATTTTTATTTGCAAAATCGTTAAATTTTGGCGGATAAATCGTTGCCGCGTGGGCGGAACGCCAAAAAGCGAAGGGTAAATCGTATCGAAATTCGATTTACGAATTTTATTTTTTCGGTAGCCGATACTATTTTTGAGTTTTATCCGTTTTTAATTTAACTCGTTCGTTTCCGTCAATTTCTCGTTTTATCAAAAATATATAGGAAAGAAAATTTCTCTTTTGCGAATACTCATTTCTCGCAGTGAATTTATGCCGACAAAATTTATTTTTTACCCGAAAGGAACTTTAACTTGCTCATTTCTCATCATTTTCTCATTATATCTAA
>CAVBZJ010000245.1:0-2193 GCA_963599785.1 Anaerovoracaceae bacterium | reverse complement strand
CTTCGAAACCAACACCGATAATTTCTTTGTTTGCGTGTGGCGCTCGAGCGAAACCGATTTTGTGGGTAGTTGCGTCGGTGAAGAAATCGCCATTGTTGTAAGTCTTGTCGACCATCCAGCCGACTGCGAGCGAGATCCCCGCTTCTTGCGCCGCTTTCGCGACCGTAATGAGATCGTCGATTGCGGGTTTCATTGCCCACACTTTGTAGTATAAGCTTTGACGATATGTCTCCACCGCAATGCGCTCTTGCTCCGCTTTTTCGGCGGTTTTGGTTTTGCAATTTTTGATTTGAGTTAAAATGTTATTAATATTTGCCATAATGGCACCTCCAAATTTTATTACGATTATTCAGGCGATATCGCGAAACGCTGTTTGTTATTCCTCGTCCTTTTCAAGCTTCGGTAACGTCTTCGGGTCGTGCGTTGACCCTTCGTTCTTCGATTTTAAAAGACTTTCGTCTTCTTTGGTCGGTTTAAAGCGTTCAACGCTCTTTTTCGTGTAATCTTTGAAAAAGTTTGCCATTTTAACTCCTCCTTAATTTATTTTTCACAAACCGCTTGAATGCGGCTTTGGTTGCCGATTGCGGCGGCTTTTTTTCTCCGAGCTTCTCAGCCCCTTCGAGCGGCTTTATCTGTCGTGTGCGGGCGAATGGCGCCGCGTAATCGATGGGGAGATTTCCCATCGAAAGGTTGCCGATGTTAATCGTTATCGGCGACGCGATAGCGACCGCTTGGTTGGTCGGCTTCGTCTCGAAGATTTCGGCATATTCGGCGATGAGCGCCTCGATCGCCGCTTCTTCTTCGGGGGTGAGCTCTTCGTCCTCGATGTGAGGAACATTGAAGGGAATTTCTTCCGCTTCGTCGGGTTCGGAGCAACGGAGCTCTGCTTCTAACGCGTCGATTTTCGCGTTGATGATTTGAACTTCTTCGCGAAGTTCTGCTATGAGGTTTTGTAATTTTATTCTGTCCATTGTGGACCTCCTTATAAGTATTTCTTTATAAGCGTTCGATTGTATTCGAGCGCGTGGATCTTGTCTTTCGACAATAAGGTTTGGATTTCTTCCTTTGTCAGGAATATTTCCATTTCGGCGAGCTTGGTGTAGATGCCGTAATGATACATCATTATCGGCCTCCCCTCCGCGGCTCGGGCGAGACGTCTATTCAACGTCTTTTTGAGCATTTTGCGCGTTCTGCGTTCAATCTCGGACAAGGACAGTCCGAAATACTTGCGGACTTTTTCCTCGCGGATTTCGCCCGCGCCGAGTTCATCGAGAAGCTCTTCGTAGTGTTCTACGGCAAGAACTTTCGCGTCCGAGGGGATTGGGTTCCCCTCGTTAATGTAAGCCTGTAAAATCTGTCTGGTCTTCATAAAAGAACCTCCTTTAAAATGATTGCAACCGTTACAAGAACGGCGATTGTTGCTATGGAGATGAGAGCCCATCTCCAACCTTCTGTGTGAATATGATACTGCATATTCGACCTCCTTTAATTTATTTATTTGTCCGTAACTTTACGGAAGCTACGGGAACTTATCGTAACCGACTACTACGCTGGCGTGCGCCACCCCAGACTGCCGAACAACGAACAACCAAAATCGAAAACGTAATAACGTTTTATAGTCGCAAATGGGTTTCACTCGCGCTTTGCAATCGTTCGTTGCTTTATCGGTCGCCAACCTTCGTCGGTTACTTACCTTGTTCAAGGCAGCTCGTCTCACCTCACGAGCGAGTGTTACAGATGTCCTGCGAGCAGGTTTTCAATCCTCAACTCAACCCTTTCATTGCCTACTGTCCAACGTCGCAAACGCTCCACATCGGAGCCGCTGGCACTCGGCAACTATCGGCTGAATTGTGATCAAGGAACTGCAACTGTTCCTCTGTCCCGACCTTCTTTTTCGTCCTCTCGGGGTTTCACTAACGGGGCTATCGAAGCACTACGTCACCTGCTTCGAACGATGAGGTTTTACCCTGACGCCTTTCGGCGTTTCGTCTCAATTTTCAGAGACTCTTCAGAGGGTTATATGATTGGATCGCTCAAACGGTTTTCAACCATTTGATAGACGGTAACGGGGTTTGGGTAATCTTCCTTTGTCCCCGTTTGTTTGAACTTATCGAGTTGTTCGAATAAGTATGTCCAACCATAAGCGTAACGAATGCTTCGTATGACATTTATCGTCTTGAAGCCTTTCGTACC
>CAVBZJ010000244.1:0-2196 GCA_963599785.1 Anaerovoracaceae bacterium | reverse complement strand
GTATTATACGGTTGAAAGTTATTATAATTCCACTAAAAACGTCATTTCAAAAGCGGCAAAGCTGTGTAAAACAAAAAACGTACAGGTAAATAACGATTATTCCGAAAATACCCTTTTGTCTGCGGCGCAGAAGAATATACTGAGTAAATCCTTAAAAAACTCGTCGGTTGCGTTGATTACGGGGTCTGCGGGAACGGGTAAAACTACGCTTATAAAAGAATTTATCAAGAATAATCCCGATAAAAGGATCTTATGTTTGACAACTACGAATACGGCGAATAATAATTTAAAAATAAAAGATTTTACAAGCGATATTACATATAAAAATATAGCGCAATTTGAAACAGAAAGGACACATGAAGATTATGATATAATAATTGTCGACGAAGCGAGTTTTGTTTCGACGGAATCGATTGAAAAGATTATTAGAGTATACGAAAATTCTGCTTTTATGTTTGTCGGTGATCCTGAGCAAATCGAATCAATCGAGTTCGGTAACTGGTTTGATTTATTGTTAAACATATTAAAAGTCAAAGACGTTGTTTTTACTCTTAACGTCGAGTACAGGACAAAGGTTGATGAGTTATCTAAAGTTTGGGATGAGGTACGGCACGGGAAAAAGAAAAATATTATCGAATTGCTTGCCGCTTATGAGATGACGGAAGAAATCAGCGACGATATCTTTAAGGCTCAAGGGAACGAGGTTGTTCTGTGCCTTAATTATGACGGTTTATACGGAATAAACAATATCAACAGATACTTGCAGGCGTCTAACCCGAATGATGTTTTTGAATATCAACAAAATTTATATAAGGTTGGAGACCCTGTCGTTTTTATTACTAATGATTATAGCGCATATGGTATTTATAACAATTTTAGCGGTAAAATCGTCGGGATAAAAAACAAAGAAGAAAATATCACTTTCAAAATAGAATTGTTCGATAGTGTAGGTTATGTCGGCGAGTTGTCTAATGAAATAGAAATCGTGGAGGAAGATTCCGGATTTTATGCTATTGTAACCAAAATGAAATATTATAACGACAAATACGATACGGATATGGATACAAGGACAAAACTTCCGTTTCAGATATCATATGCTATGTCAATCCATAAAGCGCAAGGATTGGAGTTTGATTCTGTCAAAATAGTTATAACGAAAGAATCGGACGAGCAAGTAACGAAGAATATTTTTTATACGGCGGTAACCAGGGCGAAGAAAAAACTTAAAGTTTATTGGCAACCTGAAGTGGCAGATTATGTTTTAGGCAATATCGAAAATGGCGTGGAGTCTAAAACGGCTGACTTATCAATCCTTTCGGAACAATTGAAAGACCGTTTTTAATCATTTTTGTAAGTGCTATTTTGAAAGATTAACATTCGCGGGTGTAGCTATTTCGTACTGTAAAGCCACTTAAAATCGTTAGTGTTTTGCTGACGATTTTTTGTTTTTTTAACCTCGAAATTTGGCAACGTTGTTTGACCCTGGTATAATACCCAGAACAACGGCGCGGCTGAAAACTTCAAAGCATCTTGAACTTCTCGCTTTCGGATTGAACGAAATCGGGGAGCAAGTGCGAGTAAATGCTCGCGGTTGTATCGAGGCGGGCGTGACCGAGCCACGTTTGAACTACTTTCATAGAGATACCGCATTCCAGACAACGCGTGGCGAACGTGTGCCGCAGGTCGTGGAGCTTATGCGCGGGGCATAGCTTTTTGAACGTTCTTGTGACGTAATTCGGATAGTGATTGAAAATTTTTTCCGATTTATGGGGTATAGTGTCTAAAAGCTTTTTGAGTTCGGGAAAGAGCGGAATATATCTGTCCAACAAATCAGTTTTAGTACCGCGAACGTGTAAGCGGTTTTTGTCGGGTTCGACGTCAGACCACAGTCGGGTAGTAGTTTTTTTGTTCGCAAGTAGCGTTGATTTTTATATTTCACATTTGTATCGGTATTCTCAGACTTTAAGGGATATTCTATTGACTTTTTGATGTGAATAAAGCATTAAATACGAAAAAACTACAAAATGTAAAAAGCGCAAGTCATATTAAATCTTGTGCTTTTTTATTATTTCCTGTTTCGGACTTTTTTGTAAAATTCAAAACGGCTTGAAAAAATTGACCGAATATGATATAATCTCATAAAAGCGATAGCAGTAATGGTAAGATCGGTTAAAAGTTAAGTCCAAAATCGGACAC
>CAVBZJ010000243.1:0-2200 GCA_963599785.1 Anaerovoracaceae bacterium | reverse complement strand
ATTTGCGCCCATTCGGCTTTCGTTCCGTTATAGTTTATATCGGCGAGCGACCTGCACCCTCCGAACGCCTCGTCGCCTATGCTCTTCACGCCGTTACCGATAGTTATGCTCGTTAAATAGCCGCACCAGTGGAACGCTTCGTTCCCTATATTCGTCACGCCCTCGGGCAGAACGAACGCCGTATCCGTCTTCCCTATCGTGTATTGAACGAGCGTTTTTCCGTCCGCGGTATATAAATTCCCCTGTACGGACTTATAATACCCGTTTCCTTCCGACACGTTTATATCAGTTAGCGAATCGCACCTGTAAAACGCCCCGTCACCTATACTCTTCACGCTTGCGGGGAGGGTAATACTCGTAAGCGAAATACAAAGAGAAAACGCGCCCTTGCCGATATGCGTCACCTTGTTCCCGATAGTTATGCTCGCGACAGAACCGCGGCTATCGAACGCGTAATCGCTTATACCTACGGTATCGGCTTTTAATTCCGCCTGCTTTAACCCTACGGAGCAACCTACAACCCATTTATCGACGTAGCTGACGCCGTTTTCGGCTAAAAGCTTATCGCAATACCTGAACGCGTTTCCGCCTATGCTCGTCACGCTTTCGGGAATGTTTATATTCGCAAGCGAACCGCACCCGTCGAACGCGTATTCGCCGATACTCGTCAAGCCGTTATCGATCGTAACGCTTTCAAGCGAGTCGCAACCGTCGAAAGCTCTGTCGCCGACAGCCGTCACGCTTCCCCCGATATGTACGCTTTTAAGCGCGGAAGAATTGCAGAAGGCATAATCGCATATATTCGTCACGCTGCCGTCTATGGTTACGTCCGTAAGCAAGCAGCTGCCCAAAAACGCATATTCGCCTATACTCGTCACGCCGTTCGGAACGGAAAACGAAGTATTCGTCTTGCCTATCGCGTATTGAATAAGAGTTTTGCCGCCCTCGCCGTATAAATCGTCCCGTATAGATTTAAACGAACCGTTTTCGCCCGCCACGGTTATGCTCGCGAGCGAGCCGCAGGAGGCAAACGCGCGACTGCCTATATCCCTTACGCTTGCGGAAATACTTATGCTTTCAAGCGAGCCGCACCCGTAAAACGCATATTTACCTATACTTGTCAAGCCTTCGGAAAGCTTTATTTCCGCGAGCAGACCGCAATTTATAAACGCTCCGTCGCCTATACTCTCCGCGCTTCCCTGAATTTTCACACTCACGAGAGAAATGCAATCGCGGAAAGCTTCTTCGCCTATTTCGGACAGACTGCCGCCGATAGTTACGCCCGTAAGCGAATCGCAGCCTCTGAACGCTTCTCTGCCGATTTTATTTATACTTTCGGGAATAACGACCTGTACCACGTTTTTCCTCATATAAAAAGCACTGCCGCCGATTTCTTTAACGGGCTTACCGTTATGCGCGGCGGGTACGGAAAACCGCGTAAGGGTTTCTTCTCCGAGTTCGGTCGCTATATAATAAGTTTTATCCTCGCTCAATTCAAACCTTAACGCCGTGGTTTCGGTAATCTCGTCGCCGCAGTCCGTACATTTTCCGTCAACGTAATTATGCGGAAGCTCGTTCTTTTCGTTATCCTTATATTCGTCGCCGCAAGCGCATTTATAAAGAGTATAACCCTTCGTCGTGCAGGTCGGCTCGACTACCGTTTCAACGTACGAATGGGTGTGTTCGCCCGAGGGTTTATCTCCGCCGCCCGTGCCGCCGTTGCCGCTTTCTCCGTTATCGCCGTTTCCGCCGCACGCAGTAAAAAGTCCGAGAGCGGCGCACGCCATAGCCGCCATAATCGCAAGAACCGCCGTAATGACGGCAACGCTTAAAAATCTTCCCTTTCTTCGCATAATATCTATGCCTCCCTTAAAATTATTCCCGCGTGTTTCCACGCATTGTCTGCGTATTTTCTCGCACTTCCGCGCGTTTCCATACGTTTGCGCAGATTGTCCCGCACTTCCGCGCGTTTCCGCACACTTACACGCATTGCGATACACTGCCCCGCAAATAAATAATGCGCCCCGTCGGGACGCATTTAAAATACGTCTCAACGCCGCCAAGCAACTTTTTTATATTTACTAATGAGTTTAAGAGAATATCAAAAAGCAGAGATCGTATTTTAAAAACTACGATTCCCCTAAACTCTTTTAATTATTCGATTGCTTGGCTGATATTATTTTACCATACTGTATTAAAT
>CAVBZJ010000242.1:1579-2208 GCA_963599785.1 Anaerovoracaceae bacterium | reverse complement strand
CTATTTCCGACTTCGCCGTATTTCAAAAAAATCGGAGAGCGGCGTTTGTACTTTTTGCACCTGCGTTTTTTTGTAAAAAGCGTTTTGCGGTAAAGTAAAGCCTTTCGATCTTTTTGAAATTCGGGAAATTATTTTTCGGAAGGATATTTATGGCGCATTTCAAAAAAATACCCCAGAAAAGAAGCGAAGATAAGATAATTTACGGCGACGGAATAGTTGACGGAATAGTTCTTATCGCGCTCGAAGAAGTGCCTTATGCAGAGCTGTATTCGCTTAAAACGCATAAATCCGGACATAACAAGTCGGTAAAAGTGTATTTCGATAAGGACGGCGTTCACGTTGACGTAAAAGTCAAAATACATTTTACGCAGTGCGTGTCCGATATGGCGTTCAAAATTCAGGAAACCGTAAGGCATAATATTGAATCTATGACGGAATATCACGTTGCGGGAGTCAACGTTATCGTTAAAGGCGTGCTGTTCGGGGACGTAACCGTTCCCGAACCGAAGGACGCTAATGCGGCGGAAAAAGAGGCTTCCGCAAACGGCGATTTGACCGTTGTCGCAGAAAAACAGGCGTCGGAAGATGGTTCAACTTCATTAAACGGCGAAAAAACGACAGATAATAAC
>CAVBZJ010000242.1:0-1569 GCA_963599785.1 Anaerovoracaceae bacterium | reverse complement strand
GATAATAACGATGCCGCTACGGGCGGAGATAAAAAGGAAAGCAAATGAGAAGTCTTGCGAGAGAATGCGTTTTTAAATTTATATTTTCACGGCTCTTCAATCCGAATGATGAAGGGCTTTTTACTGTTTTGACGGATGAGCTTTCGGATAAGGATAAAAGCTTTGCACAAGAACTTCTTTCTGCAATTGATGATAAGTATACCGATTACGAAGTGAAAATTACCGAATTATCCAAAAACTATCGTGCGGACAGGATTCTTTCCGCAGACAAGTGCGCTATGATTTTAGGTATGGCGGAGCTGGACGCTTTTCGCGAAACCGATACTCCGATAATTATAGACGAGGCGGTTAAACTTGCCGCAAAGTTTTCTACCGAAAAAAGCACGGATTTTGTGAACGGTATTCTTGCAAGCTACGCCGAGGAAACGCGAAATGGCTAACGTTATAAACGGAAAGGCTCTTGCCGCGCGTATCAAAGAAGAAACGAAGGAGAAGGTTGCGGAGTTTTATCGGGCAATCGGCAGAACTATTAAACTTGCGGTCGTGATGGTCGGAGATAATCCCGCTTCTGCGGTATACGTCAGAAATAAAGTTAAAGCATGCGAATTTGTCGGTATCGAATCGCTTTCTTTTACGCTTCCCGAAAATTCCTCCCAAAACGACGTAGAAGAGCTTGTCGTCTCGCTTGCAGAGGACAAGGGGATAGACGGGATTCTCGTTCAGCTTCCTTTACCAAAGGGGATTGACGAGGAGAAAATTCTCGGACTTATCCCTACTGAAAAAGACGTAGACGGTTTTTCCGAGGGGAACGTAGGAAAACTTTTACTTGGAAAAAACTGCATTGCTGCGTGTACTCCGAGCGGTATTATAGAAATGCTTAAAAGCACGGGCGTTGAACTTTCCGGCAAGCATGCGGTCGTTATCGGGCGCAGTAATATCGTCGGTAAACCGACGGCTCTTTTATTGCTAAATGAAAACTGTACCGTTACGGTATGCCATAGTAAAACCGAAAACGTAAAAGAGATTTGCAGACAAGCGGATATTCTTGTTGCAGCTGTCGGAAAGCCCGAGTTCGTTACCGCCGATTTCGTTAAAGATGGCGCGATAGTCATCGACGTCGGCATAAACAGAACGGCGAACGTACTTAAAGGCGACGTTGATTTTTACGGGGCGGCGAAAAAAGCTTCTTATATTTCTCCTGTTCCGGGCGGCGTCGGGCCTATGACGATTGCGTGTCTTATGAAAAATACCTGTATTTGCGCGTTCAGGAGAGAAAATATTGAATATTGACAATAAATACGCCGAATACGTCTCGTATTTTGAGCAAACGTTAAAGGAGTGCCTGAACGGTCTCGACAAAAACGCCCCGAGCGTTATAAAAGAAGCAATGAAATACGCCGTTTCGGACGGGGGCAAGAGGGTTCGTCCTGTTTTATGTTATGCCGCAAGCGAAATGCTCGGGTTAAATAAAGAAGCTGTTAAAGAGCTTGCTCTTGCCATCGAATTTATTCATTCGTATTCGCTCGTTCACGACGATTTGCCCGCTATGGATAACGACGATTATAGAAG
>CAVBZJ010000241.1:0-2213 GCA_963599785.1 Anaerovoracaceae bacterium | reverse complement strand
GAACGCCACCGCCGCGCAAAAAACGTAGAACTGACCGCTCGAAACAAACATTTACTTAAAAATCTTCTTTAATAACGGCACGGCTTTTTTCGCGTATCTGATTTCGTTAAAACTGCCGTCCGCAGAAAGCGCGCCCGTCGCTTTATTGTAGGCGGTTATTTTTATCCCCTCGCCCGAAATTCGCAGCTTACTCCCAGCGACCGTAAGATTCAGAAACTGCTCCGTAAACCCGTCAACCGATTCCACGCCCGTCATATTCAGCCTTTTTCTCGCTATAAGTTCTAATCTGTCGTTACAGCCGTTCGCACAGTCGGACATACCGTTAAACTCCTTTTTTATTTTAATCTATGCTTAAAGTCGAGCGTTTAGCACGAAAGGAATAAAAAATACGGCGAAATAAGCAAAATCGTTAAAAAACTTCGATTTTGTAAAAAAGCGCGGCATTTACGACCGCGCTTTTTTATGATTTTATTAAATTCAAGCAAATTTCCAAACGGTTTTATGCCGTTTTTATTCGGGAAGCTTCATATCTCCGAATTTTATCCAACCCTTTTTCCTCATAAATTCACTTATAAAGAAATTGAGAACCGCGGGAAGAACAAACATGAGAAGTATTATACCTATTATTCCGACCGCGTTCGCTTCCGTATAAGCGAACAAATCGAATACGCCGACAAGCCCGCTCGTACCCATTCCTCCGCCCGAAACGCCGCATTTAAGCTTAAACACGCAGGTGGAAAGAGGTCCTAATATCGCGCTTGAAATTATCATCGGAAGCATTATGACGGGCTTTTTCATTATGTTGGGTATTTGCAGCATAGAAGTGCCGAGTCCCTGCGCTATAAATCCTCCGAACCCGTTTTCTCTGTAAGAAGCGACGGCAAAGCCTATCATATGACACGCGCAACCGACCGTAGCCGCGCCGCCCGCGATAAGCATCGCTTCCTGTTCAGCCGAAGCTGCCTCCGGCGAATACCCCGACAATACGGAGCTTGCCACCGCAACCCATATCGCCGCGGAAGAGGTCGGCATGGTGAGAATTATTCCCATAAGCACCGAAACGACCACCCCCATAACGAAGGGCGCGGCGTTCGTCGCTAACGCTATAAGACCGCCGAGGCAGTTTATGAGCCATATGAACGGATAGGAAACGAACACGCCCGCAAACGCCAGAAGCATTGCGCCGAGCGGCACTATTATTATATCGAGCTTCGTTTTGCCCGCGTATAGTCCGACGACTTCAACCACGAGCATCGTAACGACGTACGCGCCTATCGGATTACCAGGCGCGCCGAGTTTAAGCGTTTCGAGTCCCGCGCCGTTCGGCATAAGCTTATCCGCAAACGCCCCGATAAAGCCCGCGACGGCGGCGGAAAATATAAGAAGCTTGTTTTTACCGAGCGCGTGCGCGATGCCCACGCCTATTCCCACGCCCATCAGCGATTTCGCTATATTCGCTATCGCGTTAAGAGTTTTTCCGAAATAGTTATCTCCGAACCACCCTGCGATAAGCGCAAGAATCGTACCCGCGATAAGCGTTACGAACAGCCCCTGCGCCATTCCCGAAAACGCCGTTATAAAATAGCGTTTAGGAAGCGTTCTGAAATAGTTTTTCGCTTTTTCTCCGAACGTTTTCCTTTCTTCGGCGGTTTTCTTCGCGCTGTCTTCGGCGATATTTACCGCTCTTTCGTTCCCGCTCTCTACAACGTTTTCGGTTGCGCCCGTCTTTTCGTTTGCTTTATCGCCCTCGTTGACGTTCGTTGCCGTCTCTTTTTCGGGCGATACCCTTTTCTCTTCCATACCGTTCTCCTTAAAGAATGATTTCCGTAAGCTTGTTATCCACCTGATCGCAGGAGGTGAGATAGTATTTTACGCCGTTCTTCACGACGAGCTTGTCCGATTTTACCCTGTTCCCGTGCAAATGCCCGTAAACGACGGAATCCACGCCGTAGCTCTCGAATATTTCGGTAAAAAGCGTGTCCTCACGCCGCGCGTTAAAGGGCGGATAATGAATAAGCGCGATAAGCTTGTCTCCATCTTGCCGCAGCTTTTCCGCAGCCTTGAACGAGAGTTTGAGCCGCTCCGTTTCCCGAAGATAAATTTTCATATCCTGTTCGCCGAAATCGGGCGCACCCGGAACGCTCCAACACCGAGACCCGCACACGACCGCGCCGCAGTCGAGCCGCATAGCGTCGTTTTGAAGGGCGTAAAAA
>CAVBZJ010000240.1:1023-2216 GCA_963599785.1 Anaerovoracaceae bacterium | reverse complement strand
TCTTCCGCGCTTTGGCCGTTCTCCACGCTCGGTTATCCCGACAAAACGGAGGATCTTGCGTACTTCTATCCGACGGACGTACTCGTGACGGGTTACGATATAATCTTCTTCTGGGTTGCGAGAATGATTTTCTCAGGTTTAGAACATATGGGGAGAATACCGTTCAAAGACGTGCTTATACACGGACTCGTAAGGGATTCGCAAGGCAGAAAGATGAGTAAATCGCTCGGTAACGGCATAGATCCCACCGAGATAATCGCGAAATACGGCGCGGACACGTTAAGATTTTCGCTTATAAACGGAGTTGCGGCGGGCAGCGATATGCGTTTTTCCGACGAAAAGCTGGAAGGCGCGCGCAACTTTATGAACAAAATTTGGAACGCTTCACGTTTTGTTCTTTTAAATGCGGAAGGGAAAGACGTTCCCTCGGTTAAGGACTGCAAACTTACCGCGGCGGATAAGTGGATAATAACCCGCCTTAACAAAACCGTGAAAGAGATTACGGTCAATATGGAAAAATACGAAATGGGCGTTGCTCTCGCGAACTTATACGATTTCGTTTGGAGCGATTTCTGCGACTGGTATATTGAATTTACCAAACCCGTTTTGTACGGCGAGGACGAAAAGAAAGCGAACGATACCGTCGGCGTACTCGTTTACGTTCTGACCGAAATATTAAAGCTTTTGCATCCGTTCGTGCCGTTTATAACCGAAAAAATTTATAAAAGCATACCGAACGCGGGCGAAACGCTGATGCTTCAAGAGTTCCCGAGATACAATTCAAGGCTTAATTATTTCGGTAGCGTAAAGGAAATAGAACTCGTTAAAGAAATCGTAAAGAGCGTGAGAAACGTTAAAGCGAAGACGGGCGCGCTTCCTTCCAAAAAGGTTAAGCTCTACGTCGCGACCGAAAACGTTAAAACCATTAAAAACGGCGCGGCTATGATAAAGCGTATTGCGGGCGTAAGCGAAATCGTTTTCGTCGAAAACAAAGCGGCGATAAACGGCAAGGTTGTGGCGCAGGTTATCGACGGCGCAGAGTTATATATTCCGCTCGGCGAACTCGTCGATTTCGACAAGGAGCTTGAAAGACTTAAAAAAGAACTTGAAAACGTCGAAAACGAGATAAAGAGAGCGAACGGAAAGCTTTCAAATAACGGCTTCCTCGAAAAAGCTCCCAAAGCTCTCGTTGA
>CAVBZJ010000240.1:0-1013 GCA_963599785.1 Anaerovoracaceae bacterium | reverse complement strand
GCTTACTTACGAAGGGCTTTTACGGGAAGATTTTGCCGAAAACGAGTTCGGACAAGGTGTTTAAAAGTTAAAATCTTGGTAAAACTCGTAAAATTTAGAAATCGTGTATTGACATTTGCCTTATTTTGTATTAGAATATATAAAGTAAAAAAATACGAACGATAGTTTAACGAACAAGGAGATTTACTCAAATGAATTTAGAGACAAGAAAAAGCTTGGAGCTTAAACTCGATTATAACAATATGATGGCGGAATTCGTCGGCAAAGAGGGCTTTACCGAAGAGGAACTCGAAGACGGCTTAAAGCAGGCGAGAAGAGCGTACAGGGCTGTTATGACGAGCCGCGGGGAAGGAATGACAGGCTGGATGGATTTGCCTTCTTCGCAAACGGAAATAGTCAAGGATATTATATCTACCGCGCGCGATATAAGAAGGAAATTCGATAATTTCGTCGTACTCGGAATAGGCGGTTCTGCGTTGGGTCCGATAGCGGCGTTTCAGGCTCTGTGCCATTTAAGACATAACGAGCTTCCCAAATTCGACAGAAAATACCCGAAGCTTTACGTCGAGGATAACGTAGATCCCGAAAGAATGGCTGCGCTTTTAGATGTGCTGGATCTTGATAAGACTATGTTCAACGTAGTCACGAAGAGCGGCGCGACGAGCGAAACTATGGCTCAATACCTTATCATTATGGATATTCTTAAAAAGAAATTCGGCGATAAGGCGAAAGATCATATGATTGCCACTACTTCCGAAAGTAAGGGTAACCTTATAAAGATAGCTAAGGCAGAAGGGCTTAAAACCTTCTATATCCCCGATAACGTCGGCGGAAGATTTTCCGAACTGTCGCCCGTGGGACTTCTTCCCGCGGCAGTCGTCGGAATAAATATAAAAGAGCTTTTGGAAGGCGCGGCGCATATGAGAAAAATATGCAAAAACCGCGAGGTCAGAAAAAATCCCGCGCTTTTCACCGCTTATCTCGAAGTGCTTTCTATGAAGCGCGGCAAAAAC
>CAVBZJ010000239.1:0-2222 GCA_963599785.1 Anaerovoracaceae bacterium | reverse complement strand
TACCCTTTTTCTATTGAAAATACCTTGAATTTTTTACTTTTTAACCGCGAAGTCTTTTACAAGCTCTTTAAGCTCTTTTTTATCCGCAACAGTCGTAAATCTTTTCTCTTTCGACTTTAACGCGCTTATCGAATGAGGCACGGGACAAGCCGTTTCCTTATACAATTTTTCCGCGCTTTTGAACGCGTCCGAAACCCTTTCGCCCGTTATCGCGTGAAGAACGCTTTGCGGGAATTTATACGGGCTTGCGGTGGAGAGCGTTACCATAACCTTGTTATCCCCCGAATAGCTCCTGTACTTTTCCGCCACGCAAACGGCGACGGCTGTATGCGGATCGAGAACGTAGCCGTATTCGTCGAAAAACCCGCCGATTTCCTCTTCGCACTCCTCCTCGTCCGCGCAGTCCGCGTAAAACTCCTTTTGAAGCGAAGAAAGCTCTTCCTTCGTGACGGAATATACGCCGCTCTTTTTAAGCTCCTGCATACGAGCCGCGGTAAGCTCCGCGTTTCTGCCGGAAACCTCGAAAATAAGGCGTTCCAGATTACTCGAAACGAGAATATCCATAGAGGGCGAGGTCGTTTTGAAAAACTCTCTGTTCGCGTCGTACGTTCCGTCCGCGAAAAACTCGGTAAGCACGTTGTTGGAATTGGATGCGCAAACAAGTCTCCCCACGGGAAGCCCCATTTTTTTCGCGTAATACCCCGCGAGAATATTGCCGAAATTTCCCGTCGGCACGACGAAATTCACTTCTTCCCCGAGCTTGATTTCTCCGCTGGAAACGAGATCTGCGTAAGCGGAAAAATAATAGGTTATCTGCGGCACGAGCCTGCCGAAATTTATGGAATTCGCGCTCGAAAGCACCACTCCGTTCTCTTTCAGCTCCGCGCAGAATTTTTCGTCCGAAAAAATGTTCTTGACGGCGGTCTGACAATCGTCGAAATTGCCCTTTACCGCCACCACATTCACGTTATCCCCTTCCTGCGTACACATTTGCAGCTTCTGCATATCGGAAACGCCTTCGGAAGGATAGAAAACCATAACTTTTATGCCTTCCGCGTTTTTAAAGCCTTCGAGCGCGGCTTTGCCCGTATCGCCGCTCGTCGCGACGAGAATAAGTATTTCCTCTTTTATGCCGCATATATCCGAGCCTTTACGGAGAAGATACGGCAAAAGAGTGAGCGCCATATCCTTGAACGCGAGCGTCGGTCCGTGGAAAAGCTCTAAAATAAAGAACCCGTCGTCCGTTTTCACGATGGGCGCGGCGTCGCCGTCCTCGAACTGCCCGTAAGCCTTTACGCAGGCGGACAAAAGCTCCTTCCCGTCGTATTCGGGAAGAAAACTGCCGATAACGAGCGCGGCGCGTTCCGCATACTCCATATCGAGCATCGCTTCTATTTTATCGCCGAGTTCGGGAAAGCTTTCCGGTACGAACAATCCGCCGTCATCAGCCAGCCCTTTCGCTATGGCGGAAGCGGCGGTTTCCGCAACCGATTTTCCTCTCGTACTTATAAATCTCATATATACTCCGTTTTTTGGGAACTCCGCCGCGGCGCGCGTTTTTTTAAGCTTCACGCGATTTTTCTATAACCTCTGCCGAAGCGAAGAATTTTTCGTAAATAAATAAAAAAATAGTCGGGACTTATTAAAGCTCCGACTATTATTTTACAACATTTTTGCGTTAAAAACAACTATTCTGCGTGCTTTAACACGAATTCGGGCAAATCTTCTTTCGCCGCGCTTACGGTAAGAACGAATTTTACGCCCTTTTCCTTTTCCAAGGTCTCCATCGCGTTGAAAATATTTTCAAGCTCATTAAGCGGCTTATCGGTGATGCGGGCGATGCCGTCTATGAATATGTATTCGTTATCACCGTTTGCGGCAACTATTCCTTTAAGGAAGCCGCGGAAGCCTTCCATACCCTGTATATCGAAATCTTCGGTGTTGATAAACCTTATCTGGTAATTTAAGTCGTATGCGTATCTGTTGGTATTAGTTATAAAGACGACGTGACCTTTTGCGGTTTCGAGAGCTTTTGCCGCGCCGTCTATGATGGCTTTGGTTTTGCCTGTTCCCTTAGGTCCGTAAATAATCTTCATAATTAGTTTTCCTCCTGCGGATTTCTTTTTCTTATATTCTATAACACTTTTCGGAAAATTACAATAGGTTTTTGAAAATTTATTTGCTTAAAAGCAATAATTTTTTATGAAAAGCCTTATCGCACA
>CAVBZJ010000238.1:0-2239 GCA_963599785.1 Anaerovoracaceae bacterium | reverse complement strand
AGATGTATTCCGAGGGAAGGTCCGTCGTAAGCGAGAATCTGCATTTTCCTGCCGCCGCGACCTTCTTTCTCGATCTGTCTTCTCAGAATTCCTTCCGCCATAGTAGCGTCGTTAAAAATTACGTCCTCGCCCTTCGCTACAAAATGAACCTCTTCCGAAACTATAAAATTTTTCACCTGCGAATTTGCTTTTATCGTGATTTCGTTTTTCTTATCGTACGGAGCGTCGGTAAAGTTTATGGGGAAAAGAATTCCCTTATAATCATCGTAAAAATACACGTTTACCGTTAAATCTTTTCCGTTCAGCTCGACCGTCCAGTTACAAAGATATTTAAATTCTCTTCCTTTCAATTCTTTGTCGAATTTTACGAGAACCATATACCTTGCAAGGTCGTCGGCTTCGCTTACCTGCGCGAAACCGTTTATTTCGCTTATACCGACGTTTTCTTCACGATAAATATAAACGTCGCTGTCGTCGGTAATTATTATAACGTCCTCCGAAACGACGTAGTCGCCTATCGCCGTACCCGCGCTTATTTTAATTTCGTTTTCCTGCGCTTTGGGAGCCGTATCGTAAGACAACGGGAAGAAAAATCTTCCGTCTCCCGCATTCCATATATCCAGCGTTTCCGCTTTACCGTTTATTACCGCTTCTGAAAAACCGACTCGTCCGCTGTTTTCGCTGAAAAGCGAAGTATCTCCGGAAAAGTATATGATATACCTGTCTGAGGAATCTTGCAAATATCCATCGACTTTAACTATTTTCAACGATTTCTCTTCCGCGTTTACCGCAAAGAGGGAAATCGCTCCCGCCGCAAGGCATAGCGCAAGCAATACCGCTAACGCGTACACCGTCATCTTTCGTAAGTTCTTGATCATTTTGACCTCCATATATTTTTGTAATCGGAAACCCGTCGGCGTTCAACCGTTTCTCCGTTTCCGTTTCTCATATTGCCATTGTAACATAGAATTTTTGAAGGTGTTAGAACAAATTTATCCTGTTTTTTGAATAATCTTACCCAAAATTTATCGCTTTTTGCCGCTCGATGCGACACACGTCTTTTTTCGGTCATATTTATCGGACTATCAGACTCTTAAATTTAAACTAAAAAACGCTTAACCCTTTTACGAGAGTTAAACGTTTTTATATCCGTTAAATTTAACGCAATCTTTTTACTTTACGGGGATTGCGAAAACGCCGTCGCCCGCGCCGAGGGTAATGTTGAGTTTACCCGCGCTTAACGCTTTGACTTCCGCAGTTCCGTTGACGTAGCACACCGCGTATGCGTAGTCCGTCCCGAAGTCTATGCTTACCGCGTTGGTTCTCGCGTTTGAAGGATCGTCCGCGTTCACAAGCATATACCCTTTCATTTCCGAAAGCTCGAAGCATCCCACCGCAAGGTCGTAACTTGCCGTCGCGGTGTTCGCTATCGCGTCGCCGGAATATCCCTTTGCGTTCCCGAAGCAATTACCGCTCGCGGTCTTTCCCGTAACCAGTCTCGTTCCCTGTCTGTCGAACGCAAGTATTACGCTCTCTAATCCTCTTATCTCCGCGTTTGCCTTCTTTATCCAGTCGTATGTCGGCTGATACGCCGCAACGTATTCTCCGCTCGCCTGATCGTAACTCCACATTACAGCGGACTGCCTCATAGTTTCCGCTGCAATCGAATTGAAATGCTCCCAGTAAGTGAAATAGTCTATCCTTTCATACCCGTAGCACATCGCCATATACGCCTGATAACGAATATGATTTTCGTTCGCCGTAAGGTTTCCGCTCTTATCCACTCTTCCCGTCACACGACATTCCGCCGAACTGAAAAAGCCTGCGCTTCCCACCGCCTCGAATCTGCTCTTGTTGTAATGTGTGGTGCTTTGAAGAGCTATGCCCGCTTTAAGCCCCTGTTCTTTCGCTTTCTCCGCATATTCTTCCAGAGTAGTGAAATAACTGTCGGAAATGTAATACGATGCGGTCACACCGCTTGACCACGAACTCTTTTTAAGCGTGGTATAGAAAGGATACGGGTCGGTCATAACGTACTGTTTTCCCTTATCAGCCGAATTATTCGCCATTCCGCTTACCACCTTTTCGAGGTAATTCGTGCGGAAATCTTCGTCGGATACGACGTTTTCGGAAGTGCTTCCGCTTATCGCGTATTTTTCCGCTACTCCGAAGGTTAATACGGAGCCGACGAGCAAATCCCCGTTTTCCGCCATTCCCATATCGTCCGCAAGGTAGTTGT
>CAVBZJ010000237.1:0-2240 GCA_963599785.1 Anaerovoracaceae bacterium | reverse complement strand
ATTATGGACTATAAACAATATATTTCTAAAAAATTACAAATTGACGGCGTAAACGTGGCGGAGATGCTCGAAACACCGCCCGACAGGATGCTCGGAGATTACGCGTTGCCGTGCTTCAAGCTTTCTAAAATTCTGCATAAGTCGCCCGTAGCGATAGCGGAAGAGCTTGTGAAAAGCTTTGAAAAGGACGACGTTATAGAAAGCTGCGCGGCGGTCGGCGGATACCTAAATTTCAGGATAAACCGTAAAGGCTTTGCGGAAGGAACGCTGAAAGAAATAATAGAAAAGGGCGAGTCGTACGGTTCCGCAAAAATAGGCGAAGGCAAAACGATTTGCATAGACTATTCTTCCATAAACATCGCAAAGCCCTTCCATATAGGTCACTTATCGACCACCGTTATAGGTAGCGCGCTTTGCAAAATTTACAGATTTTTGGGCTATAAGGTCGTCGGAATAAACCACCTCGGCGACTACGGTACGCAGTTCGGAAAGCTTATCGTTGCGTTTAAGAAGTGGAGCAGCGAAGAAGCCGTAAAAGAAGGGAGACTTAAAGAGCTTTCGAGAATTTACGTTAAATTTCACGAGGAAGCCAAGCTTCATCCCGAACTCGACGACGAAGCAAGGCATTATTTCAAGCTCATAGAGGACGGCGATAAAGAAGCTAATTCGCTGTTCGAGCTTTTCAAAAAAATCACGCTCGAAGAAGTCGATAAAATTTATAAGCTTCTCAACGTTACTTTCGATTCGTACGCGGGGGAAAGCTTTTATAACGACAAAATGGGCGCGGTCGTAGAAGAGCTTAAAGAAAAGAATCTGCTTAAAGTGTCGGACGGCGCGAGCATCGTCGATCTCGAAGAATACGGTATGCCGCCGTGCCTTATATTGAAATCGGACGGTTCTTCTTTATACGCCACGCGCGACATCGCCGCCGCTATATACAGAAAAAATACCTACGACTTTGATAAATGTCTGTACGTCGTCGCGTATCAGCAGAATCTGCATTTCAAACAGTTCTTTAAGGTTATAGAGCTTATGGGTAAGCCGTGGGCAAAAGACCTCGTTCACGTCGCGTACGGAATGGTATCGTTAGAGAGCGGTTCTATGAGTACGAGAGAGGGAAAGGTCGTTCTTTTAGAAGATGTTATAAATAAAACGATAGAGAAAGCGTATAAGGTTATAGAGGAAAAGAACCCCGATATTCCCGATAAAGAAGCCACGGCGCGTGCGGTCGGTACGGGTGCGGTCATATTCGGCGCGCTTTGCAACAATAAGATAAAGGATATAGTTTTCAGCTACGACAGAGTTCTTTCGTTCGAAGGTGAAACCTGCCCGTACGTTCAGTATACCGTAGCGAGAACGAACAGCGTTATAAAAAAATGTGGCGGCTTGCAGCCGTTTGCAGTTCCCGAAAATATGACGGAAGAAGAGTACGGAGTTATATCCGTTCTTGCAAAGTTCCCCGAGGTAGTAAAATCCGCCGCGGAAAAGTACGAGCCTTCATTAGTCACGAGATACGCTTTGGATCTCGCTTCGGAATTTAATAAATTTTATATCGCCTGCAAAATTGCAACGGAAAAAGAAGAAATCAGGAATTTCCGTCTGGCGATAGCGGCGGCTGTGAGAAATACGCTTAAAACCGCGCTCGGACTTCTCGGAATAGAAACTGTGGAGCAAATGTGATGAACGGCAATAAAACGGTTATATTCGACCTTGACGGAACGCTTCTGGATACCCTTCCGGATATAGCGGAAAATATAAATATTATGTTAAAGCACTACGGATACCCCGAGCGTTCATATGCGGAAATGCGTAAGTTCATCGGTTGCGGCGCGAGAAACCTCGTAAAAGACAGCATAGGCGTTCCGCTTTCCGAAAAGGAGCTTGACGAAAGGCTTGCGTATTATAACGAAATATATACCGCGTCGTCAAGCCCTGCTACAAAGCTTTTCGACGGCGTTGCCGAAATGCTCGAAGGGCTGAAAGCCCGCGGTTATAAAATTGCCGTACTTACGAACAAACCGCAGGCGACGACCGACAGGGTGGTAAAAGAGCATTTGTCTCGCGCGGGGTTCGACCTCGTTGTGGGACAAAGAGAGGGTGTAAAGATAAAGCCGGATAAAGAAGCCGCGCTTTATATTATGAAAACGCTCGGCGCTTCGCCCGAAAATACATATATGGTCGGGGACGGCGAAACGGACGTGATGACCGCCGTGAATGCGGGAATACGCGGCGTCGCGGTG
>CAVBZJ010000236.1:0-2272 GCA_963599785.1 Anaerovoracaceae bacterium | reverse complement strand
CCACAAGCCTGCACGCGCCCGTTCTCGGCATAGAACAGTTCGGGTAGTTGACTGAATTAGAAATGTTTCCGTTTTCGATATAGTCGATAAGCTCCCTTGCCGCCATAGCCGCGCAGTTGTCCTCCGCTTCTTCGGTAGAAGCTCCGAGGTGCGGGGTGCAGATAACGTTTTTCGCGCCGATAAGCTCTTCGGCGGGGAAGTCGGTGACGTAGCGATATAGCTTCCCGTTTTCGGTCGCTTTAACGACGTCCGCGTTATCCACGAGTTCGCCGCGCGCAAGATTGATAAGCACCGCGCCGTCTTTCATTCTTCTGATAACGCCCGCGTTGATAAAACCCTTGTTTTCGGCGGGAATATAGGGGATATGCAGAGTAACGTAGTCGCAGTTTTTGTAAATTTCGTCGAGAGATTTAACCACGTTTACCGCGCGGGAAAGTTGAAGCGCGGAGCGTACGGAAAGAAACGGATCGTAGCCGTAAACGTCCATTCCGAGCGAAAGCGCGGCGTTTGCAACGTTCGCGCCTATCGCGCCGAGACCTATAACCCCGAGCTTTTTGCCGAGAATTTCTCTCCCCGCAAATTCGCTTTTGCCTTTTTCCACAAGCTTTGCAATTTCGTCGCCCTTGCCTTTAAGACTGTCCACCAATTTAATCGAGTCGGAAATTCTTCTCGAACCCAAAAGCAGCGCGGCGATAACCAGTTCTTTGACCGCGTTTGCATTCGCCCCGGGGGTATTGAAAACGACTACGCCCTTCGCCGCGTATTCCTCTGCGGGGATATTATTCACGCCCGCGCCCGCCCGCGCGACCGCAAGGGTGCTTTGGGAAAGGGGATAGTCGTGCATTTTGAAGCTCCGAAGCAGTATTCCTACGGGGTTTTCCGCGTCTGTCGCAACGTTGTAGCTCGCGTCGAAAATATCGTTCACGACGGGGCTTATTGCGTTTAAGGTAAGAATATTTTTCATAACGAGCGGTTCTCCTTCTCGAAGTTTTTCATAAATTCGACGAGTTTTTTAACTCCCGCAAACGGCATAGCGTTGTAAATTGAAGCGCGCATACCGCCCGCAAGCCTGTGTCCTTTAAGGGAAACGAGACCGTTTTTCGCGGCTTCGGCAACGAATTTCGCGTCAAGTTCCGCGCTCGGGGTGATAAACGGAACGTTCATAAGCGAGCGGTCCTTGCGGGCAACCTTATTCGTATAGAACGCGGAATTGTCTATAAAATCGTAAAGATACGCCGCCTTTTCCTCGTTTATTTTCTGCATCGCGGGAACGCCGCCGAGGCTTTTAAGCCACCTGAATACGAGGAGCGAGATATAAATCGAGAAGCATGGCGGGGTGTTGTATAAGCTGTCGTTTTTGTCCTGAACGGCGTAGTTAAGCATAGTTGGGCAAATCGGGGAAGCGTTTCCCAAAAGCGATTTTTTCACTATAACGATGGTAACGCCGGCAGGAGCGACGTTTTTCTGCGCGCCCGCATAAATAAGTCCGAACCTTTTAACGTCCACAACCTCGGACAGAATAGCGGAACTCATATCGGTAACGAGAGTCGCCTGCGTTTCGGGAAGCTCCGTATAGCGCGTTCCGAAAATGGTATTATTATACGTCGTGTGAACATAGTCTATGCCCTCGCGTAACTTAACCGTTTTCATATCGGGAATATAGGTATAGCCCGCCTCTTCGGAAGAAGCCGCAACCGCCATATCGCCGTATTTAACGCCTTCCTCGAAGGCTTTTTTTGCAAAATTTCCCGTGACTATGTAGTCTGCTTTGCCGTTTTTAAGAAGGTTCAAAGGCACTGCGGCGAATTGTTGCGACGCGCCGCCCTGAACGAATAAAACGGAATAATCGTCGGGGATATTCATAAGCTCGCGAAGAGCCGCGTTTGCCTCGGCGTTCACTTCCATAAAAGCCTTGCTTCTGTGGCTCATTTCGGTAATGCTCATACCCGTGCCGTTAAAATCCAAAAAATCTCTCTGCGCCTCTTCGAGAACGGGGAGGGGCAGCATAGAAGGTCCTGCCGAAAAATTGTATACGCGCATAAAATTTCTCCTTTTTTTCGCGCCCGCTTGCCGTACCGTTGACTACCGCTCGTCGTATCGCCCGATACCTTTTGCGAGGTACGTTTGCCGTGCCGCCGCGGTAGCTTTAACGAACTCTTGCCGTGTCGTCATCTTTGTGTAAGCTTGCGGCGCGAATGAATAATTTCTGAATAACAATCATAAAAAGTGAACATTATTCAAAAGTGTTTAAAACATTATACTATTAAACGAC
>CAVBZJ010000235.1:0-2273 GCA_963599785.1 Anaerovoracaceae bacterium | reverse complement strand
CGAACGCGCTGTACCTTATCTCTTCCGCAAAGGTGCGGAAAGCGAGAGAAGAGCTTGAAAAAACCGCGCCGTACTTCTGGGGCATAAGAAAGGAAATCAAGTCCATTTTCAAAACGGTAGACCATACGGAAAGCAAATACTTATACCCCGAAAACGACCATATGACGGACGCGGCTTGCGGGTATCTCGTCATCACCGCAGATAAGGGTATGGCGGGCGCGTATAACCATAACGTTATCAGGCGCGTGGAAAACGAGCTTAAAAAACACGAAAAATCCAAGCTTTTCGTAGTCGGCGACCTCGGGCGGGAATATCTTTCGGCAAAAGGCTATAACGTCGATAAAGATTTTGCCTTCGAGGCTCTCCGCCCCACCCTCGCCGTGGCAAGAAAAATCGCGGATATACTTCTCGAAGGCTTTACCCGCGGCGATTATTCCAAGCTGTTTATTCTATACACCGATATGGCGGACGGCAAGGTCATAATCAAATCGACGAGAATTTTGCCCTTCCATACCGCGGAATTCATAGCGGAAAAGGACAAAATCAAAGAAACCTTCGAGTTCGTCCCCTCTCGCGAGGTCGTTCTCGATAACCTCGTGCCGAGCTACGTTTGCGGTTATGTTTACAGTTCTCTCGTAGACAGCTATTGCGTAGAGCAGAACGCGAGACTTGCGGCAATGAAGTCCGCCTGCGACAACGCGAGCGGAATCCTTTCCGACTTGACACGCGAATACAATCACGCAAGGCAAAACGAAATAACCACCGAAATCACGGAAGTGGCTTCGGGCGCGAATTTTCAACGGAGTAAGAAAAAATGACGGGCAAAATATCTGAAATCAACGGTTCTGTAATAGAAGCGACGTTTGAAGGCGGAACGCTTCCTAAAATCAACGCCGCGCTGAAAATAGAGGCGGACGGCAAAACCAAGTACGCGGAAATCGCGGCGCACGTCAACGAACGGACGGTAAAAGCCGTTATGTTGTCGGACAGCGTAGGCTTGTTCGTCGGGCAGACCGCGGAAGCGATAGAGAGCGGAATAACCGTTCCCGTCGGCAAAGCGGTTCTCGGCAGAATGTTCAACGTTTTCGGCGATACCATAGACGGCGGAAAGCCGCTCCCCGCAAACGCGGAACGCGCGAGTATTCACAGAAAACCGCCCGAATTCGTTTCTCAATCGCCTTCTGCGGAAATTCTCGAAACGGGCATAAAGGTTATAGACCTTTTAGCGCCTTACGCAAAGGGCGGCAAAATCGGGCTTTTCGGCGGCGCGGGCGTCGGCAAAACCGTTCTTATACAGGAGCTTATACATAACGTGGCTATGGTGCACGGCGGATATTCGGTATTCGCGGGCGTCGGCGAGCGTTCCAGAGAAGGCAACGAGCTGTTCGGCGAAATGAAGGAAAGCGGCGTGTTCGATAAGACCGCGCTCGTTTTCGGGCAGATGAACGAAGCGCCGGGCGTGAGAATGAGAGTCGCCTTTTCGGGGCTTACGATGGCGGAAAATTTCAGAGATAAAGAGCAGAAGGACGTTCTGTTTTTTATAGACAATATATTCCGTTACGTTCAGGCGGGAAGCGAAGTTTCCGCGCTGCTCGGCAGAATGCCCTCCGCGGTCGGCTATCAGCCCACGCTTGCGGAAGAAATGGGAAAGCTCGAAGAGCGCATCACCTCTACCGAAAACGGTTCTATAACCTCCGTGCAGGCGGTATACGTTCCCGCGGACGACCTCACCGATCCCGCCCCTGCCACGACCTTCTCTCACCTAGACGCGACGACGGTTTTATCGAGAAAAATCGCCGAGCAGGGCATCTACCCCGCGGTAGATCCGCTCGAATCCTCTTCGAGAAATCTGGAAGCGGAAGTCGTCGGCGAAAGGCATTATAACGTCGCGGTCAAGGTTAAGGAAACGCTGGAAAAATACAAAGAATTGCAGGATATAATCGCCATACTCGGTATGGAAGAGCTGTCAGAAGAGGATAAAAAGAGCGTTTACCGCGCGAGAAAAATTCAGAAGTTTTTATCCCAGCCGACGCACGTTGCGGAAAGATTTTCGGGGCTTAAAGGGGTGTACGTCAAGCTTGAAGACACCATAGAAGGCTTTGAAAAAATCGTAAACGGCGAAGTTGACGACCTGCCCGAAAACGCGTTTTTCAACGTCGGAACGATAGCGGACGTTTACGAAAAAGCCGAAAAAATAAAGAAGGGTGAAATCTGATGGCTGATTTTTCTTTGAAGCTCCTTGCCGCGGATAAAGTATTTTTTGACGGCGAATG
>CAVBZJ010000234.1:0-2278 GCA_963599785.1 Anaerovoracaceae bacterium | reverse complement strand
CCGATATACTTTCATTGCAATGCCGGAGCGGACAGAACGGGAACGTTGGCTTTTCTGTTGAACGGGCTTCTCGGCGCGTCGTACGAGGAGCTTGCGGAGGATTTTGAGATAACGTCGTTTTATTTCGGGAAGAGGTGGCGTGCCGAAATAATCGAGAAAAACGGGGAATACGTTTTCGGAGAAGGCGGCGCGATGCAGGATAACGAAGGAAATCTCGTGGCTTTTGACAGAACTTATAAGCATATTATGAAGGTATATAAAACGGAAAGCGGAACGTTATCGGATGCAATCGCGAATTATCTGAAAACTTCGGTAGGGGTTACCGATTCCGAAATATCGTCGATTAAAAACATAATGATTAAGTCGAATTAGATTACTTTTTGAAATACAAAGAGGTCGTGTAGATTTTGGAGAAACGATGAAGCTTACGTTTCGATGGTACGGGGAAAAGGACTGTATTCCCCTGAATTACATAAAACAAATACAGGGAATGACGGGAGTAGTGACCGCCGTGTACGACACGCCCGTGGGCGAGGTGTGGGAGCTCGATAAATTGTTGAGATTAAAATCCCTCGCCAACGCCGCGGGACTAAAAATGGAAGTAATAGAAAGCGTTCCCGTACACGAGGATATAAAGCTCGGCAAGCCCTCCCGCGATAGGTTGATAGAAAATTACAGACAGAATATAATCAACTGCGGCAAGGCGGGGGTAAAGTGTATCTGTTACAACTTTATGCCCGTGTTCGACTGGTTCAGAACGAACCTCTATTATAAACACGAGGACGGCTCGACCTCCCTTTCGTACAGCGAAGAGGACTTTAATAAACTCGATAAAACAAATCTGCGCCTCCCCGGTTGGGACGAGAGCTATACGAGCGAGGAGCTTAACGGGCTGCTCAAAGAATACGAGGGAATGACTCACGAAAAGCTGTTCGATAACCTCGTGTATTTCTTAAACGGAATAATGCCTGCGTGCGACGAAGCGGGAATAGATATGGCTATTCACCCCGACGATCCGCCGTGGGATATATTCGGACTGCCGAGAATAGTCGGAAAAGAAGAAGACTACGACAGACTGTTTAAGGCAGTGCCGAACAAGCATAACGGAATAACCTTCTGCACGGGAAGCCTCGGCGCGGGGAGATTCAACGACCTGCCGAAGATGGCGGCGAAGTACGCGGACAGAATATATTTTGCGCATTTAAGGCAGTTGAAGTTCGTGAACGACACCGATTTTTACGAGAACGGGCATCAGACTGCGGAAGGGAACGTGGATATATACGCGATAGTAAAAGCGCTCGTGGATAACGGGTTCGATGGGTATTTGCGCCCAGACCACGGAAGGAATATCTGGGGCGAGAACGCAAAACCGGGGTACGGTTTATTCGACCGCGCGTTAGGGGCGGCGTATCTTAACGGATTGTTTGAAGCAGTAGAAAAGGAGAGAAAATGCAAATACCGTTCAAAGTAGATTTAAGAGACAAAGTAGTGGCGGTGACGGGCGGAGCGGGAGTGATGATGAGCGACTTCTGCCGCGCGCTTGCGGAATGCGGGGCGAAGGTAGCGGTCATCAACAGAACGAAAGCGACAGCGGAAGCCCTTGCGACCGAGATAGGCGAAAACGCGATGGGAATATCCGCGGACTGCACCAAAAAAGAAGATATAATCGCGGCGAAAAAGATTATAAACGAGAAATGGGGAAAGGTGAACTTCCTTATAAACGGCGCGGGCGGGAACAACCCCAAGGCGACCACGGATAACGAAACGATGACGCCCGAAACGAAGGTGAACAAGGACTTTTTCGGGATAGACGAGGACGGGTTCAAGTTTGTGTTCGACGTGAACTTAACGAGCGCGTTTTTATGCACGCAGGTGTTTGCGGAGGATATGGTTGAAACGGGCGGGAATATAATCAACATCTCGTCGATGAACGCATACAGACCGCTTACGAAGATACCCGCGTACTCGGCGGCGAAAGCGGCGATAAACAACTTTACGCAATGGGTGGCGGTACACTTTGCGCCGTGCAATATACGTTGCAACGCGATAGCGCCCGGATTTTTCGTGACGAAACAGAATAAAGATTTATTGTTCAACGCGGACGGCACGCCCACTGCGAGGACGGGGAAGATATTAGCTGCAACGCCTATGAAGAAGTTCGGTGAGATAAGCGACCTTATAGGGGCGTTACTGTTCCTTGCGGACGACAAGGCGAGCGGATTTATAACGGGAACGATACTTCCCGTAGACGGCGGCTTCTCCGCTTATTCCGGCGTGT
>CAVBZJ010000233.1:0-2281 GCA_963599785.1 Anaerovoracaceae bacterium | reverse complement strand
TTCCTACGCAGTAGCCGATTCCTTTTACGTCGGTATCTCCACAGTCAAACGCGCCTATAATGACTTTTGTTGTCTGATTAACAAGCTCTTCGCCCGTGTTTAAGTCCGTTATAACAACCTTATAACCTTTGTGCGCCGCTGCTTCTTGTTCCGTTATTCTTTGACTTTCATTTCTTACTTTCATACTTTTACCTCACTCTTTCAATAAAATTTATTAGCGGTGTTCTCCGCTCTTCTAACTCTTTTATCCGCCCGTCGATTTCCGCCCACTGATGTTTGACTTCCTCGACGTCCTCGGCGGTCTTTGCCAACTTATACCCTCTTTGGTCGGACGTTGCGATTATCGCCCGACGCTTGGCAAGAATGGAGATAACCTCTCTCACTCGCCGCTCGTTATTTGCGTTGTACTCCCAGCCTAACCGCTCGCAGATTTCCGCCTTTGTCAGCGGTTTTGTCGCAACGGCAAGGTATTTGTAGACCTCGTTCGCATACGCCTGTCCTGCGGTCAATTTCGGCTTCTCAATCACGTCTACACCCCCTTTGTCAATATCTCGACTATCCTTGCCCCCGCTTCCGCTTTCCCGCAGAAACGGAACTCGACTCCGTACTTCTCGGTCATCGTCTGCATTGCCTTTTTTAGCGTTGCTCCCGAAACGTGCGTGTACGGTTGACCGTTCTTCTTTCGCGGGCTTTTCCACTCCGCCAAATCGGCGATAGGCTCTTCGATGAGGACTACAAGCTTTATCCCGTACTCTTGCGCCCGGAGACACTCGTTACGAAAGCGCTCGTGTTGCGGTCCGCAGATGTTTGCGGCGATTTCGACGACGTCCTTTTTTGAGTCCACCGTCAAAAGCTGATTGTCAAGCCTCGCGTAGTCGCCGACGTAAAGCTTCGTGCGGATAACCGCGATATCGTTCTCAGCGAAGTACTTCGCTTTGAGGTCGTGCTTGCCGTGCTGTTGTCTCGTATCCTCGATAAGCGTTATCTTCATACCGCTTGCACCTCCCAAAGGCTCTTTAACTCTGCGATTTCATTCGGCGTTGCCGTCTCGATACCGAGTTCCTTTGCGTCGTAAACGATGTAGTCGATAAGCTTTGACATCTGCTTCGAGTTGTATCGCGAAGAGCCGTAGTACAGCCTCACGGTCGAGAACGTTTCGCCTTTTTCGACCATTTCCGACAGATACCCTATGCCTTGTAAGCCCCACGAGTAACGGAGCGTATTCGTCGCGTCGTTCGAGATTTTGACGTCTCGCCACACGCCGCACTGCCGTATCGTCTCTCGGTAGATGTCGGTTGCCGTATAAACTTGTCCGTTCGTCGACATCGCTTCGGCGATTTTCTGCAAGAGTTGCCAACAATAACTGTTTGCGTCGTTGCTCCGTTTATCTCTCCACTTCGTAACCTTAAGCTCTAACGCCGTTTTGGCGGCAATATCGCCCGTTTTACGGCTTTTCCCCGCTTTCTCGACTGCTTGTCTGATTTGCTTACAATCGGGCGAAGAAACGACGAAAACGATGTTTGCCGTGCCGTCGGCGTTGTACGTACTCTCTTTGTACGTTGCCTTTATCCGCTCCATTTACGCCTCCTCGGGCGGAGCGTTTAAGCTTGCAAGATACGTGCGTTTTGCGGCGATACCCTCTTGCGCTTCTTCGTCCGTCAAGTCTTCATACGCCTTGCCGAAGTGCCTTGCCCATTTATGCAAATTGCATCCGATTTTTTCTGCTTCGGCTATAGTCTTTTTTGTAAGCGGCGTTCCTTTTTCCTCGGTTTCGGCTTCAGCTTCGGTTTCGGTGTCAGCCTTTCCCGTATGCTGAGTTCCTTTCTTCGGATCGGGTTTGTTTCCCGCGCTACTCCTCGGGTAAAGGACTTCGCCCGAGTTGTCGCATATCTCAACCGAATAAATGGTTCGGTCGTCGTTATACGTTATCTTCGAGACGTAGAACTTTGCGAATTTGTTTTCAAGCTCGTACTTGCCCTTGTCGTTCTTAACCGTCGGGACGGGGAGGAAGATAAACGGCGCGGTGTAAAGCTCTCTGCCGATACCCCACTTGAAGCCCGCGCGTTTGAATGCGTCGGAAGCTTCGCCTTTCTTCTCGTTGCCGTCGTCTTCGCGGCTCTCGATTCCGCAGTCCCATTTCCAAACTGTTTTGCCGTTCTCAAACGTTATTCCGATGCCGCAGTATAGATTGCAGTTAATAACTTTGTAGTCGCACTCCCAGTTCTCTGCGCCGACCGTCTCGTCCAAAAGGTTCATATCCGTTCTTGCCGTCTTATACAGC
>CAVBZJ010000232.1:0-2312 GCA_963599785.1 Anaerovoracaceae bacterium | reverse complement strand
ATTTCCACTTTTGCGTAAATAGTATTGTTACCCCTCGCAACGTCTTTCAATACTGCCGTTGCCTTACCGTTTTTAAGCGCGTAGAGTTCTCCGCCCTTTGCTCTCACGAATTCAGAACCGTTTTCAATCGTCCAAGTAAGCGATTGAGCGATAAGCGCGTCGGGCGTGGTCGTGACGGTCGGAACGAACAATTCGTTAGGAGAAAGAACTACCTGATAAATCGGGTATTCCGTCTGTCCGTCCGCATTCGTTCCGTTTTCTCCCGTGCTTACGAAACTTTCCTTATCCGAACTTACCGTAACGGTATCAGGATACTCGATTGCCACGTCGAGACTTACGTTATAAGTAGTCTGGTTCATCGCGTAGTCTTCTACTGCAAGATAAAGCTTTCCGGTCTTAACGTAATCTTCGTAAATATCGGTTATATCGAAAGAAACGGTACTCTTCGTTCCCTTTGTTCCGTAAACGGGAATCGGGTGTTCGGTGGCAAGCGTCAAAACGTTTTTGCCGCTGTCCGGATTAGATTTGATATAACAAGGCATCACGTCCTGAACGTATTGATTATCGAAAACGTCTACGTCCATATAGATGCGATATTTCGTTTGTTTGTTCTCGGTGTAAGGATCGAAACGAACTCTGTAATCGAGAACCTGCGGAGCTTCATAGTCTACGGTGAAGGTGAAATCGAAAGTATTTCTTTCGGGATTTTCCCCGCCCTCATAATCGAGCGCGCCTTTAAGCGAAACATAGTATTGCTTATTGTTTTCGAGATTCCACTCGTCGGGTTTAATTTCGAGAACAATCGGCGCGGACCTGCTTGAACCGCCTGCCGCGTAAGATTTACTTATGTTATATTGTCTTTCTGAATATATAACGTTACCGGAATCCACCTCTTTTATTTCGACGTCCATATAAAGCGCGCCGCGAAGCAGTCCCGCATATACCATATATAATTCATAAATGGTACGGGTATTTTCTTCATCGAAAATTGAGACGGCGATTTTATCTTTTTCGGGATAAACTTTAACGTCGGAATCCGCCATTTCGTAAAGATATGCGCCCATTTGAAGAATGTACTTATCATCGTAATACATACCGATAACCTTGGTATCGGCGGCACTTGCAACGAGCTTGTCCTCTTCGGGAATTCCTGTATCCTTCTGACTTTCCGCTATTTCGTAGGAACTGTAATCGAACAAAGGCGCGTCATTCCAGTCGCCGTAAAACGCAAGGTACGGAAGTCCTACGGTAATTTTGGTGTCGTTAACCCCTTTAAGAGAAACGTAACCTTCGACGTACATACCGTTTTCAAAGCTTGCGTCGATATAGTTTTTAGCCGCCGCGGACAACGTAATTTTAACCCTGACGGTTACGTTGTCGTTTGCGGGAACGGTAAGGATACCGCTATGCGCTGCACCGTTTACCGTATATTCGATTTTACTGTCGGAAAGCATATAAGCTTTTTCGGCAACGGTCTTTTTATCGGTGGCGAGCGTCTCCGTCATAACGTACACATAGGGATCGTACGTCTGTGCTTTATCCGTTATATTGTTTACGGCAAACTCGAACTCGTAAACGCCCGTTCTCGTTTTGTCGTCGTAAAGCTCGATCTTCGTTTTATCGCGAACTTCGCCGTTCTCGTCTTTAACAGTGATATAGCTTTCGGTATTTATAGCGTCCGCTATACCGGCAAGCCCCGCCCCCTGCTTTCTCGGAGAATAAGGATTGCCTTCATCGTTAAGCGCGATAGTTGCAGTACTCATAAGAACTTGATTTACACGCGCGTTAAGTGCGGGCCCCGTCAACTCTGGGTTAGCGGTTTTAAGATACTGTCTTAAAAGCGAAATTGCGCCCGCCATATTAGGAGCAGCCATACTCGTACCGCTGTAAATATCGTATCCGCCGGGAACGGCGCTGGTGATTTCTCCGCCGTGCGCGGTAATTTCCGGTTTAAGTTGAAGGTCGGGCATCGGTCCCCAGCTTGAAAAGTCGGACATAAACGGACCGGCTTTGAATTCGGAGTTTATCTGAATAGAGCCGACGCTGCGGTTCGCCGAGTCAACGATAACCTTCGCCGCATCCATCGGAATAGCGCAGGTAGGTATGGGTTCGTTCACGTCGCCGAGAGACATTCTGATAGTACCCGAAACATTATTATATATAATACACGCGTCGGCATCGTTGTCCATAGCGTTCTGAACTTTTTCCGCAAACGTTATATCGCCTCTCTTAATGAGCGCGATAGTTCCGTCGTAACCGTCTTTATTCGCAAGCTCTCTCGCCACTCTTCCCGAATAACTCGAAATTCTGCC
>CAVBZJ010000231.1:801-2324 GCA_963599785.1 Anaerovoracaceae bacterium | reverse complement strand
ACCGTAAATCGCGCGTTCTCTATCGAGATATTTTTCGTTGATAGCCGCGGCGATTTTTTTCTTTTGTTCGGCGAACTTTTTATTAAGCTCTGTTTCTCCTTTTATTTTTGCAAACCGTTCAGCCGTCGCGACCGAATAGTAATACCAACAGGCGTTCATAAGCGAGAGATCGAAGGTGCATACCTCGGGCGAGAGCCAGTCTCCGAGCTGCCAGCTTTCCTCCGAACGGGCGGGAAGATCGTTTTCCGAATGAGCTTCGCAGTACCCTATCCATTTCACAAGTGAGGGAAACGCGAGGTCGATAAAACGCGCGTCGCCAGTAATATTATACAACCTTTCGGGAACAACCGCAATCGCGCTGCTCCAAGCGTACCCGCCGCCTCCGCCCATATAGGGCGCGGAATACGGCACGAACCCGTCCTTTCTCGCCGAACCCGCTACATCCGCAAGCCATTTTTCGTAAAATGCGGCGGAGTTAAACATGTCGGTCATAGCTCCCGCGACTATCTGTCCGTCGCCCGTGTACGGACGTTTTTCTCTATGCGGGCAATCGCTCAACACTCCGCAATGCAGGTTATCAAAAAAAGTAAGTCTCGCCGCACGATAAAACCTTTTTAAATTTTCTTCCGAGCAGTCGAATTTTCCGTCCTCTTTTACGTCGGTATGAATAAACTCCGCGCGCATTGCAAATATTTTAGCGTTTTTAACGCCGTAAAGCTTTACAAACCTGAAACACCGCCAGCAAAACAGCGGCTTTATTTCGTCCTTGCCGCCGCTTAAAACATACTCGGCGCGCTGAGTTATAACGTGTTCTTTTTTCGCCTCGCAGTCGAAATCCTTCCACGACGAAGTTCCGAGGTTAAGACTTCCGTCCGCGTTCAAACACTCCGCAAACTCCGCGGTTATCTGCTGTCCCTTTTCTCCTATGATATAAAAGCGCAACCCTCCCGAAAGGTTTATGCCGAAATCGTATAAGATTCCTTCCTTCTCTTTTTTTACGGAAACAGGTGAAATACTTTCGCATACGGTATCCGCGGGAACGGGCGAAAAAAAGAATTTTCCGCCGACTGGGCGAGCTTTGACCACGGAAACGAATTTTCCGTCATTCTTTCCGAAATCAAAATAGTCACCGTTAAAAAGCGCGGAACGCATTGCTTTTTCTCTTGCAAGCGAGGTACAATCCGAATAAACGCGTTCTTCCCCGTCAGCATAAGTTATTTTCAACTCGAAAACGACCTTTCTTTCTCCGAATGAAACGTAAGGCTCTTCTTTTTTGTCCTCGTTTTTGTAATATCCGTCGCCGAGAAGCACCGAAAGCGAGTTTTTGCCCTTTTTAAGAAGCTTTCCGCAATCGAAAACGTATGCGGCGACTCTGTGAAAATCGCTTTGCGGTATAGAAGAATTTTTTGTTATATCGCGCTGTTCGTAATCGGTGAAAAGCGGTTTGAAATATCCGTCGTCCGTTCTTTTACCGTTGATTTTCGATTCAAAAAATCCGAGTCCGCAAATAAAAAGCCGAGCGG
>CAVBZJ010000231.1:0-772 GCA_963599785.1 Anaerovoracaceae bacterium | reverse complement strand
TTCCCGTATCGAACGGCGCGCCTATCCACTCGCCTTTTTCGGGGAGAAAAGCCGTTCTGAATTTCGCCCGCGCAAAACCTACTTTTTTACCCTTATAAAACGCTGTAACGCTCCATAAATACACGGAGTCCTGTCGCAAACAGGATAAATCGACGCGCTGCGGCAAAAACCTTTCCGAAACGATTTTACGCTCTTCTATAACGCGGTCTTCGTCGAAAATACGGAACGAAAAAGCGTCCGCCTTTCCGCCTGCCGCTTCCGCGGTGAAAAGTACGGCGTTTCCGAAAACGTTATCGGGATTATTAAGATAATTGCACAAAAGTTTAAGTCGCACGGTCGTTCCTTTTTTTCGCTTACGCACGCCGCTCGTTTCTTTTTTGCCATGAGCCGCGTCCGTTTTTATTTTCTCGATTATAGTATATACGAGTTCGCCGCGCGGCTCTATACTATTTTTGACCAAATACTTACTCTGTATTGATATTTTATTTTTGATTAAGGCTTGACAAATAGCGCGGGATATATTATATTTAAGATATGAAAACACCGCTTTGCCATTTAGACGACTGGCTGACTACTCCTGAATTTCCGTTTTACTCTAAACTGACTTCGAGCGCGGACGACGTTTTGCACGACCACACCTTTTTCGAGATTTTTTATATGCTCGACGGTGATATTTATCACGAGCTTAACGGCGAAATTCAGCTCCTGCATCAGGGCGACCTTTTGTTTTTATTGCCCGAAGACAGGCATATTTTTCTCCGCGACGAAAAAA
>CAVBZJ010000230.1:0-2372 GCA_963599785.1 Anaerovoracaceae bacterium | reverse complement strand
GCTATAAAAAGAAAATCGTTTCCGTACTTTTCGACGATTCCAATTCTATGAGGCATCCGGAGGTTTCGGCAAATGGCGGGAAAAATACTAGATGCGAGCTTGCCAAATATTCGCTTCAATTCCTCGTCGCGCTCCTCGGAGAAAAAGACGAACTCGTCATCGTTCCTATGAACGCGGGCGGGCGTATCACCGTTAATTTAACGGAAACGGACAGGCGCGGAGAAATAGACTCAAAGGTCGTAAACAATTCCAAGCTTAACGCTTCCGGTGATGCAACGCCACCCGCTTCGGTCGGCAACGCGCTTAAAGTGCTGGAAGAAAAGGGATTAAAGACCAAAGACGCCACGCTCCAAGAGGAATCCGACGTGGAATACTGGCTCGTTATGCTGACCGACGGTATGTTTTCGGGCGGCGGACAGACGGCGGATATAGTAGAAAACAACATAAAAAAATATAACGGTCTTAACACCGTTTATCTTTCGTTCGGGGATAAAGCCGTCGATCTGACGGGCGAAAATCTGTCCCTTAACAAGAACTATCCGTTCAGCGCGTACTGCGTTAAGGACGCGGCGAAGCTTTCTTCCGCAATGCAGCAGGTTGCCAACAAAATGTCGGGAAGATACGCTTTGAGCGACGAAGATTACGAAGCGGTCGGCAATAAGGTCGTAGTAAATCTCGATAAATGCAACTTTTCCATAAACACGATTTCGGTCATAGCGCAGGACTGCGGCGCGGTCGTTCAGCTCGCGACTTATAACGGCAAATCGGTTTCTACCGTTCAGCGTTCTACGCTTAGCGACTGCAAGCTTTCGGGCTTTAAAGAGGGGTACATAGGGGTATTTAAAAGCGAGGAGTTTTTCAGCGGCGGAAAGTTAGAAGTGGTTTTCGATAAGCCCGTCGATAAGAAGAACGTATCCGTAATGCTCGAACCCGCGATTTATATCGTTCCGTACCTCAAATATTTTAACGGCACGGACTGGGAAAGAACGGATATGCAATATATCAATTCCCACTTGAAGCCGAAGGACGAAATAAAGGTTTGCTACGAGGCGATGAGCGCGGCTGACGGCAGACCCGTGGATATAAACGAAATATTCGGCACGCCCGTAGAAAAGGTCACTTATTGCGGCAACAGATACGGCATAGACGAACCGATTCCGCTCGTTAAGGGCAACAACACGATAGACGTTTCGGTAAGCCTTATGGACGGCGCGTTCTCTATGTACGCGAGTATGCTTTGCTCGATAGAGGATAACCCGCTGTATTACAGGGTGGAAGGCTCCTTCACGATGGGCGAGGGCGACGATTATAAAAAAGCTACGATAGTATTCACTATCTTTTCGGATAATTTCCCGCTCGGCTACGCGGACGCAAAAAATTACGATTATGAAACGGTGATAGTTTATCCCGACGGCAGAACGGATAAATATCCTTCCGTAATGAAGAGCGACGGCAAAATATACGCGGAATTCGACGGCGAAGGCGTGGACTTCGGCATATACAGATTCAATATCAAGGTCAAGTCGAAGGAAAGCGGAATTTCAAGGACGGGAAGCGTGGGCGTTACTTACGCGCCGAAAAGTCTTACGGTAAATTGCCTGACGAGCGGCGCGATTACCAAAACGACTTACAGAATGAAGGACAATCAGGACGGCTTCCATTTCGATATTTACCTCGACGGGAGAAGGACTTCCTTCGAGAACGAAATCATAAAGTACACGCTGACGGTGGACGGAAAAGAAGTGACCGCAGGAATAACTACGGAAGAGGGCGAACTCGTCTATATTCCGAATAGCGAAAACCTCGGCAGTCTTTTTAAGGTCGGCACGTTGAAAATCAAGCTTTCGGCGACGGTCGCGGGGACTATAACGAGCGAGGCGGAAGCGGAACTCGTGATAACCGAAACGAAATTCGGCGTGGAAGCGGCGACGAACGTCGGCACGCGCGAATTCGACAGATATAATCTTAAAGAGTGTAACGCGGGAGTATATTTCCGCATCACGCGCGACGGCGACGGCTTAAAGAAGGAAGAACTCGAAGAACTGTTAAACGGCGGCAAGCTTAAAATAGACGACCGCCCGTTCGGCTGGCTGACTCTTCTTCCGTGCAAGACCGAAACGACGATAGAAGAAATAAACGGTGAAGCTTTCGTCGCGGTGAAGGTCGGAAAAGATATGTTCAGTCCGCTCGATTCGCTGCTTGCGTCGTTTATATTCCCGAACGAAAAGGAAATAACGCTGACGTTCGGAGAGGCGAGCGCGACGGACGTCGTCAAGATAACGCCCGTATCGCTGTTTTCGAGAATATGGAGATGGCTCGTAATTCTCGCGATACTGCTTTTTATCCTGCATTTGGTGTTATATATAATAGGC
>CAVBZJ010000229.1:0-2404 GCA_963599785.1 Anaerovoracaceae bacterium | reverse complement strand
GCATCATATTGAGAAATTCCCAACCGGTAAGCCCTGCGGGGAGCGCGATTTCACCGGGGATATACCCCACCTTGGAAAGTATTTCGTAATACTTTTTAAAGGTTTCTTTGCCGAAAATCTTCGTACTGCCGCTGTCGGGCTTGGAAAATCCCATAAGATGTCTTATGGTCGTCGATTTGCCCGCGCCGTTAGGTCCTAAAAACCCGAACACTTCGCTTTCGTTCACGCTGATGCTCACGTCGAAAACGCCGCGCCCGCTGCCGTAGTCTTTCGTAAGTTTTTCTACGTCTATTACGCCCATTTCCTGCTCCTTTTTAAATTTTTTTGTTTTTTCTTCTGAACACTGTTGACATATTAACAATATTGAATTATAATAATATTATAACATAAAGTTAAGCACAAGTCACGCCTTCACCGTTGATATATTAACAAATTTCCAAAAACTGTATAAAGGAGAACGATATGAAAGCGCAAAATCTGAATAATTCTTCAAGAAAGACGCGGAAACTTATAAAAAAGGTGTTCGCGGAGATGTTGTCCGAGAAGCGTGAGCTGGGGAAAATTTCGGTCAGCGAGCTGTGCGCGCGGGCGGAAATCAGCCGCGGCACGTTCTATTCGCATTACGACGACATATACGGCGTTGCGGAGGACTACGAGAACGAGATAATGGGACTATTTTTCAGCGACAGTATGCTCGTCACCCCGCACAGCGTGGAGCAATTTATAGATTCGTTCTTTAAATACGTTAAAGATAACGACGAAAACTATAAAATGCTCTGCAAATCGAACGACTTTATGTTCGCGGCGAAGAAGCTTGCGACGATTGCGGCAAACAAGCTTATAGAAATATCACGCTCGGACGAAAGGATAAAGAACAGAGATTTTCTGGAACTCGATATAAACATATTTATCGAAGGTGTACTTTGCGAATACGTTAAATATTGCAGAGGGTATTCGGCTGTCACGCAGGACGACCTTTACGAATACGCCAAAAGCTGGTGGAAAAACTTTATCGCCCGCCGTTGCTGACGTAAAAAACCGTGATCTAACGCGGTTTTAGGAAGGAGAGTTTATCCCTGACTATTGCACTTAAAAGTATAATTCACCGGACATTACAAAAGACTAACGATTTTTTCGTTAGTCTTTCTTTTTGCTTTGCAAAACACACGATTTAACAGGGTTAAGTATAGTGCGCTACGTTTTATTTAAAGTAGGTATGGTAATATTGAACTTAATACAGGTATAATTACCTTTGGTATAAGTTTATAGGCATTATTCTTCAAATTATTAAATTTGTCAATATCAGATATAACGTATGACGTAGAAACAAATTCCTTTTCTTCTTTTTTAATGTAATATATCCTGTACGTTGTAATACTGAAAAATATGAGTTAAATTCTTTTATAGGTATATTAAAATCTAAACTTGTTATGTGTTCAATTTTCCTTATATTCGTTTAATGTTCTTGTTACTGCTTGTATTGTGAATTTGTGACGCAAGAACGTTATTTTAGTATATAACGACCTGTACGAGTAAAACGGCGTGTTTGTCTTATTAGCGGGCTATAAAGGCGCGGAACGCGCCGTAACCCGCAATAGCACACATCAGCGTGCCATTGCGCGATCCTCGTTGATTGCATTTACTGCTTGATATTGAGTTGCTTTTGCCTTGCGTGCCTTACTGTATATATTTTTATAATTTTATCGTTCTCAAAAGTTTTGTAATAAATTAAATGACTTTCTATCGTGAGAACCCTAAAATTTTGTAATCGCAAATTTCTTTGTATAGGAATTTTCCCCATGTACGGAAATTCTTTTAGTTTATTGATTGTCTCCTCTATTTTATCGATATAATTCAATGCGACTTGCGGTGAATTAGTTTCCGCTATATATAAAAGAATATTTTGTAAATCTTCGGTAGCCTTTGCGCTAAAAAGGATTTTATAACTCATACCGGTTTTTGAGTTCGCTCCTTAATTTATTTATAGCGTTCTCCGAAGTATCGAATCTCCCGTTTTCAAAATCCTGCTCGGCTTCTGCAAGGTCACGCAATAATTCTAACTCTTCCATTTGTTGAACGTATAAAGCGTGATTTATCAGAATCGTATCTTCTCTCCCGTTTACAGTAATAGCTATGGGAGAGCGTTGCTCTCTCGTAAGTTTTGATAGTTCGTTATACTTATTTCTTAAATCAGCCGAAGGTCTTATAATAGCTTGCATAAATTTTCTCCTTATTATGCTATATGCAAATCATATCATAATTTGCATATATTGTCAATAGTTTGTGCAAAAATTATTTTATGCAAAGAATTTCGTTTGCGTCGAGGTCTAATACAACGCATAAATTCGCTAACGTATCTAACGCCGGCATTATATCCCCTTTTATGTAATGAGCTATCGTAGGC
>CAVBZJ010000228.1:0-2409 GCA_963599785.1 Anaerovoracaceae bacterium | reverse complement strand
GTATAGATTCGTTCGCGTGCGGCTTTTCGCTCGCATTCAACGGGAAGGGAAAAAATAAATTTATCGTCGCGCTCGTTATCGCGCTGACGGTTTTCGTTATGTGCGCCGCGGCAAACTATGCGGCAGCTTCGCTTTCTGTTGTTTTAAGCGAAAAAATAGCCTCGCTCGGCGGAATTATTCTGATCGGCGTAGGCGTTTTCAACCTGCTTAAACCCGCCGATTGCAATGAAACGAACAAAAGAACAAAAAAAGTAAATTGCAAAAAGAACGGCGCGACAAACGGAAAAGAAATAAAAGACAAACACGAAGAAGATAAAAAGGAAAACGCTGCCTCTACCGCCGCTACCCTTACCGCCCCTACCCCTACCGCCGCCGACACCGAAGCTCACCCCAAGGAAAGCTCCGAAGCCGACGCGGGTAACGACCTTGCAGATGCCAGAGACAAAAAAGCGCGAGGCAAACTGATAAAGCAATCTCTGCTTTCGGGCGTTGCCGTCGGGCTTGACGGCGCGGCGGCAAATCTTTCGCTTGCGATAATGGGGATAAACGGGTTTTACGTTCCCGTAGTCATTGCGGCTATGCACGCGGTTATGATAATGTTAGGCATAACGCTTTCGGGCGTGCCGTTTATAAAAAAGTTCGGCAAGCTGAAATTCCTACCCCCTCTCGTGCTGATACTTTTAGGACTGTATAAGCTTTTACCGTTATTTTTATAAACGACTATTTATTTTACGGTTATCTTCGTCGCGATTATTCTCGGTTATATATTAGTTTATATCCGAATATGTCCAGAGATTATTCATATCGTGACGACGCTAAAAAATACTTTCGGCGGGGCGCGAAAAATTTTCGCGCCCCGCCGATTTTTTATTGCTTATACCGTCCTTTATTTTCTAAAATCGTCGTCAAGCCCCAAAAGATAATCGGAAGAAACGCCGAGCGAAAGGCTCATTTGCCTTAAAATATCGTAGCTCGGCTTCGCCTTACCTTTCAGCCACTCACTCACCTGACTTTGTTTAACGCCCACCCTTTTCGCAAATTCCGTCTGCGTCATATTGTTTATAGTAAGAAATTCCCTTAATATTTCCGAAAAATCACAGTCCATATTTTTATAATATAGAAAATTCTATATTTTCTCTTGACATATAGAATATTCTATACTATAATATGGTTAATTCAGGAGGTATTATTTATGAAACACAAAAGACTATTTACTATCGGCATACTTTTTCTTATTGTTTGCGTCACCACTTTTTCAACAGCCTGCGGAAACAACTCAAACGTTAAAGAAGACAGCCCCACAGAATTTTACGATACCGTAAAAGAAAGCTCAGACCTACTCGAAATCGTTGCAGACGAAATTTATTCTTACTGGTACGACGCTATTTACAACAAAAAGTATTCCGGAAATATCAATTTGGCAATAGCTTATGCCCAAGCGGATAACTCGGAAAACATTGAGAAAATAAAAAGCAACGACAAGGAAATAAAAGAGCTTTATGCAAAAGCAAAAGATAGCGATTGCTCCGATGAGGTAAAAGAAGTTATGCACGCATATAACGACTTCTATTCCTTTGTTATTGACGTCAGCGGATCTTTTAACTCATATTCGGCAGGAAAAGAAACAAAAAAGAAAGCATTATCAACCGCGCTTAAAAATCTTTCTTTTGAGCTATAATGATTCAAAAGCCTTTCGGAAAGATTGTCCGAAAGACTTTTTTATAACCGCATTCTCTCATCATTTCGTTTTCAGAACGCGTCTGATTATTTTTAACTGCATTCTTTTCGGCAGGATATTCAGCATTAAAAGAAGCGGATTGCGATTTATCGCATAAGCAAATTTCGGGTGCTTCTTTCTCAATATTTTAAGCGTTTTCGCCGCAATTTTTTCGGGCGGCACGCATTTAGCCTCTACCCCGTCAACAATCTTCTTAAACCTTGCCGCATTGCAGATATAAAGCTTCGTTTTATCGCAAAATCTTTCGAGCGCGGTCGTCGATACACCGAGCATATCCGTTTTCACCGCGCCCGCTCGAATAACCGAAACCGTCACGCCGAGAAGCTGCGCTTCCATCGCAAGCGAAAACGCGTATTTATCGAGCGCGGCTTTCGTCACCGCGTATATCCCCGTAAAAGGAAGCGGCTCGAGAACCGCAAGCTCGCTCGTCGTCATTATAATACGGCTTCCGCTTTTCAGAAATTTTGCAAAGCATTTGTTTACGAGCATCGCCCCGAACAGATTGATTTTGAATATTCTTTCAAGCTCCGCCGTTTCGACCTCTATGAAGGAATCGAGCGCGTAAACTCCCGCAAAATGAATTATCGCAAACAGCTCGCCCGTGAACTTTCCCACCGTTTCCGCCGCCGCAGAAACGCTCATTTCGTCGGTTACGTCCGTCTGTATCCACA
>CAVBZJ010000227.1:0-2410 GCA_963599785.1 Anaerovoracaceae bacterium | reverse complement strand
GGCAGAAAAATGAAGTTTACACCCGTATACGAAAAAGAATTTAAACCGATGAGCGTCGTTTTAAGGGATTATAAAGCCGCGGTAAAAGGCGCGGAGCATAAAACTCTTAAAATTTGCGTAGAAAGAAACGACGCGTACAATTATATATACGCGCTCGATATATTTGCCGCGCCCGAAAAACGCGAAGAGAACTACGCGATTGCCGAGCGTATCATAAAGTCTATATTGTGGGTGGTCGGCGGCTATAAGATTTATATTTGCGGCGACGATTACATTTACGACAGAATTAAGGCGGACTACACGGCAAGCGGCGCGCGCGCTTTCGACGTCGATTTTATGCAGACGGTATATGAAACGCCGTTCGAGGTTATAAAAAGCACGGAAAGCGATTTTCCGAAATATAACCCCTGCTCGGTATCTATCGGCGGACATCTGGAAGGTTGCCGTATAGGCTTCGACGCGGGCGGCAGCGACAGAAAGGTTTCCGCGGTTATAGACGGTAAGGTCGTATACAGCGAAGAGGTCGTTTGGTTTCCGAAAGTAAATTCCGATTGGCATTATCATTACGAAGGCATAAAGGCGGCAATGCAGACTGCGGCTTCCAAAATGCCGAGAGTAGACGCGATAGGCGTTTCCAGCGCGGGCGTATATATAAACAATAAAATAATGGTCGCGTCGCTTTTCCTTAAAGTTCCGAAGGAAGATTATAAAGCGCACGTTCAGAATATGTATATAGACGTGGCAAAGGAAATCGGCGCGCCCGTAGAGGTTGCGAACGACGGCGACGTGACCGCGCTTGCGGGAGCAATGGACCTTAAAGACGATTGCGTACTCGGTATCGCTATGGGAACGAGCGAAGCGGTCGGTTATATCAACGATAAAGGGCTTTTGAACGGCTGGCTTTCCGAAGTCGCTTTCGTACCCGTGGATTTCAATAAAAACGCTATGGTGGACGAATGGAGCGGCGATTACGGTTGCGGCGTTAAGTATTTCTCGCAGGACGGCGTGATAAAGCTTGCGGAAAACGCGGGGTATAAATTCGCGGAAGGCGCGTCGCCTGCCGAAAAGCTTAAAGAAATTCAGAAGCTTATGGCAAACGGAGACGCTATGGCGAAGCAGATTTACGAGGATATAGGCACTTACCTCGGCTACGCCATTCCTTATTATTCGGAATTTTATAAAATCAAACACCTTCTCCTTCTCGGTAGGGTTACGAGCGGCGAGGGCGGCGCGATAATTATGGAGAGAGCGAAAGAAGTTTTGAAAGCGGAATTCCCCGAATACGCCGATATAGACCTTACGATGCCCGACGAATCTAATAAACGCGTTGGTCAGAGCATCGCGGCGGCGTCTCTTCCCGCAATAAAATAATCGCCGAAAGACGGAATAACCAAAAAAACGGAAAGGGGCAGTCGCGGAAAGCGGTCGTCCCTTTCGGATTGTTTAAGGAAATACGGGTACAGAAAATGAAGTCCTTAAAAGAATTGTACAAAGCGGGCAGAGGACCTTCTAGCTCGCATACGATAGGACCGCAGCTTATTGCGGAAACCGTTCTCGAAGAATACGGAAAGAGAAACTATTCGGTAACGCTTTTCGGTTCGCTCGCGCTTACGGGCAGAGGTCACGGAACGGACAAGGTTATAAGGAAGGTTCTCGGTGAGAGTACCGAAATTATTTTCGACGAGGATGAAAAAGAGCTTTCGCACCCTAACGAAATGAAAATTTATATCGTAGAGGAAAGCGGTGGAAGTCAAAGCGGAAAAAAGCTCGTTGCGACGGCGCAAAGCGTAGGGGGCGGGGCGGTAGTTATAAACGGCAAACATTATCCCGACGGCGCGGAAGTATATAAGGAAAAGAATTTTTCGGAAATAAAAGAAAACGTTGCCGCGAGCGGCGGAGATCTCGTGTCTTATGTCAAGCGGAACGAAGCGGAGGTTTTCGATTATCTGAAAGAGATATGGAGGGTAATGCGCGAGAGCGTGGAAAACGGACTGAAAAAAGAGGGCGTGCTTAGCGGAAAGCTCCAACTCGAACGAAAAGCGAAAGCGTTATTCGATAAAGAATCGGTGTTCGAGAACGCTATAACGCGTGAAAATAGAATACTTTCCGCATATGCGCTTGCGGTGGCGGAAGAGAACGCGGATAATGGAACGGTCGTGACCGCGCCGACCTGCGGCTCTGCGGGCGTGCTTCCTTCGATACTGTATTATATGTATAAAGAAAACAATGTGAGCGAAGAAAAGATTCTGAACGCGCTTGCTGTTGCGGGAGTTCTTGGCAACGTGGTAAAGCAAAACGCTTCTATAAGCGGGGCGGAATGCGGTTGTCAGGCGGAAATAGGCGTGGCGTGCGCAATGGCTGCCGCCGCGCTGGCATATTTATACGAGCTTGATACCGAAACGATAGAATG
>CAVBZJ010000226.1:0-2449 GCA_963599785.1 Anaerovoracaceae bacterium | reverse complement strand
CATGCAGAACGTTCTCACATTATCCTCGAACTTTTCCGTTCTGTAAACGATTTTGCTTTCGTAGAGTTCGTCGGTCAAGGTAGAGAATATTTCTGCGGGAAGCTCAACTCTCACGCCTATATCGACGCGGTTGGACTTTGTGGGAATGTCAAGCTTTTTGCAAAGACCTTCCATCCAACTGCTTCCGCTTCTGCCGACCGAAATTATACAGTCCTTACAGGTATATGCGCCGTCCTTTGCGGTGACTTCGAAACCGCCGTCTATGGCTTTAATATCCGTTACGGGGCAATCGAAATGGAAGTCGGTGCAGTTCTTTATTTCATTGTAGAAGTTTTGAAGTACGACGTAGTTTTTGTCAGTGCCGAGGTGGCGAACCTTTGCGTCTAAAAGGTGAAGCTTGTTTTGCAAGCATACCTTTTTAAGCCTCGTGCCTGCCGTGGAATACATTTTCGTACCCTCGCCGCCGTATTCCATATTTATATCGTCAACGTATTGCATAAGCTCGATGGCTTCTTCTTTGCCTATATATTCGTGAAGAGTGCCGCCGAAATCGTTGGTTATATTATATTTTCCGTCGGAAAACGCGCCCGCCCCGCCGAATCCGGACATTATAGAACAGGTTTTGCAGTTGATACAGCTTTTAACTTTTTTGCCGTCGATAGGGCATTTTCTGTGTTCAAGAGAGTGACCCGTTTCAAAAACGGCTACTTTAAGCTCCGGACTTCTTTTGGAAAGCTCGTACGCGGCAAAAATACCGCCCGGTCCTGCGCCTACGATTATCACGTCGTAATTCATATCGTTCTCCTCGTTTCGGTTCGTTTACGCAAAAATTTTAGTCCGAACCGAATACCGCGTATATTCTAACACAAAAAATAAATATTATCAAACAAAATCGTCGGCTTTTATTCTTTTGCTTGATTTTACCGAAAATTTGTGTATAATATTTGCAGAGGTGAGTTATGAAGATAACCTTAAACCCCGACGAAGCGGTCGTAAAAGCCGTTAAAGAGGGGTTGGAAAGAAAGGGCGGATACTGTCCGTGCAGGCTTAAAAAAACAGAAGACAATAAATGTATGTGCAAGGAATTCAGGGAGCAGATAGCTGATCCGAATTTCGAGGGCTTTTGCCATTGCAAGCTTTATTATAAGTCGAAATAATAAGACAGAAGTGCGAAAATACGAAATTTTGCAGAAATTTATGGAATCAAACAATATAGACGTTAAAAAAAGAGATCGTATAAGATTTTTGAAAAACGTTCTGATGACGTTCGGCGCGGGATTGCTGTCATCTTTGGCGATGCACGTTTTTATTTACCCCGCAAGCTTCGTGCCGTTAGGGCTTGAAGCCGTCGTGACGATGCTTCAAGAAATAACCTCGATAAACGCAGGTATAATCAATATAGCGTTAAACGCGCCGCTTCTTATTTATGCTTTTTTCAAGGTAGACAAGAAGTACGTTTTTTATACCATACTGTTTACGCTTGTTTCATCGTTCGCGTTGATTCTTCTTGCGGAAGTCAAATTCCCGCAGTATCATTGCGGAAACGAAGGTCGGATTTTGCCCGCGATTTTTGCGGGTATTATGCTCGGATTCAGGACGGGGATAATGCTTCGTCTCGGAGGTTCTACGGGCGGGGTTGACGTCATTGCAAAAATGCTCCAACAGAAACACCCGAATATGAATATAGAACGACTGATAAGTATTTTGTGTATAATTCCTATCGGCGTGTCTTATTTCGTTTATAACGATTTTAACTGTATTCTTCTCGGCGTGGTTCAGATGTTCATTGCCGAAAAATCCACCACTCCGCTGTTAAAGAGCAGCAGGAACGCCGTAGAGGTTAAAATAGTCACGAAGCACCCCGAGCTGATAAGAGACGACATAGTGTTTAATTTAAGACACAGCGCAACGGTCACGGAGTGCAAAGGGATGTTTTCCGAAAACGAATACTATACGGTCGTAAGCGTTATAAACCTTTATCAGATGAACGACTTTATGACTATAATAAAAAAATATCCTGATACTTTCGTTTATTATTCCGAAGTTCAGGGCGTTTGCGGTAATTTCAGAAGATATAAAGACGAAGAAGCAAAATAACAGGTTGCAAGGCAATCGGATTTAATTTATTCGTTGTAAAAACTCGATAATATAAAAAGCTCTTTATGAAACGGCTCTTAAAACGAGCCGTTTTTTTGTATATAAAATTTCAAATTACTCAAATTAAGGGTGCTATGCGAAGGGTGGAAAACTACGAATATTTAAAAAATAACGATAACAGAGAATCTGTATTTGGAAGATTTTGTAAAAAAGAGGTGAAAAATGAAAACGGCAGAGGCGTGTAAAAACGAAAATTATTTGAATTATGTTAAATCCGTGCTTCCGAAAACGAACGAGAAAAAATCGCTTTTCCGCGCATTCTGGGTGGGCGGTTTTATTTGCTGTATAGGTC
>CAVBZJ010000225.1:0-2462 GCA_963599785.1 Anaerovoracaceae bacterium | reverse complement strand
GTACGGAAAGGTTATTCCGCTTGACGGAGAAAAGACCATAAAATTTAACTTTACCGCAAAAGAGGACGATAACGGTTCGCAGTTCAACGTGGGACTCGTGAACGGACTTGCGAGCGGCGGCGTAGTTCCGTCCTCGGGCGTAACGTTGCACCTCTATAAGCCGCAAAACGTTCAGTTCAACGTGAGCTACTGGTTCGGTAATCCGTTCGAGGCGATAGCGGACAGCTCCTCAAAGAATTTCTTCGACGGCGAAACTCATTCGGTGAAGATAGTAATTAAGGATAAAACCCTTTCGGTCGTTATTGATAACGAAATAATTTTCAAGAACGTCGCGGTGAACTCGGAGGCGGGGTATCTAACCTTCCAGTCCACCTCTACGGAAACGAAAATAGAGGCTCTTTCGATAAAGAATAAGGCGGAATCTCTTAATATTCCGAGCGGCGAAGGGGATATTTCTTACGGCGGCGATACGGGTAAGAACGATAACGACGGCAAGACGGAAGATATTTCGGGCGCGGTTAAGGAAACCGCCGACCGTACCAAAACGGTTATAGCTATCGTTTGCGGCGCGCTGACAGTAGTGTTTGCGGCGGCGTTCGTTGCGATAACGATAGTAACAAGGAAAAATAAAAACAAAAAGGAGAACGAAAAATGATAAAAAGGGTAAAAACATTGACCGCGCTTTTTGCGGCGGCGGTTCTGTGCTTTATAGCGGCAGGTTTTCTCGCGTTTGCGGAAATCAGACGCGCCGTCGCGGAGGAAAGCTTCGGCGTATCGGTGAATTTTGAAAACTCTTCCGATATAAACAACTTCGTCTACGAAAGCGGAAACGGTACCTGGACGATTTCGGGCGGAAGGCTTAACGCCAAAAACTATTCGATTATGGTTACGAAGGAGTCCTTCGATATTTCGTCTTTCGGCGATACCTACGTCACTTACGTCGAATTCGATATGTACGGCGCGAGCAGCGGCGGATATATGGACGGCTCGACAGATTACTTCGATTTCGTGCTTGCCGATAAGGATACCGAAAAGCATGGTACTGCGGGCATAACCGCTATCGGTATAAAAATGAGAGTAGGGGCGACTGCTTCTTACTTTGCAAACAACTTGGGTGCGTCCGCGTGGGTAGGCAACGTAAAGCAGGATATAGCGGTAGACGCCGCGCATAAGGTGCTTGTCACGATAAAAGAGGGTAAAGCGACCTTCTCGATAGACGGAACCGTGCTTTCAAACGTCAATAATTCGCAGACCGAATATGAAGTTCCGCAGAATTTCCGCGTGGCTTTCCGCGCGATGAGCGGTTCTTATATAGATAATTTCAAGGTTTACAGAGAAGTAAGTGAGGACGCGCTTTTAAGCTCCGACGCGGATTTTACGAAGCTCGATAAATTCACGGGACTTAATGCCAACAATCCCGTTTCCAAATTCAGCATTTCGGGCGAAGCTCTTAAACAGTCGAAAATGGCGGAGCGCGACGCGTTCTGGTCGGCGGGCTATAATATCGTCGGCACGGAATATATTGCCATTCCCGTCAAAAACGAGACCGAATTCGTTACGGGCGTTTACGCGGACCTTAAAGAAGGCGCTTCCGCGGCGAGCGCGGACCACGGCAGATGGTGGACTTCTGCGGAAAGAAGAGAATACTATCTCGAAAGCGAGGACGGAAGCGTTTTTGTCGGCTCGCTCAAACAATGCAAGATTTATAATAAGGGTTATGCGAAAATACCCGCAAACTTCGTCGGAAACGTTATAATCCCGCTCGATTCGTTTGAAATTCTCGACTGGGAAGCTAATAACGTTCAATACGATAAATTCACCGACGACGCGAACGCGTTCAACACCGAAAAAGCGGCGTGGCTCGACGTATACTATTTCGCGGCGGATTCTTCCGCGAACGAGGGAACGTTCTCGTTCGGAGATCCGTTCGTTTACGGCGCGTATATTCCCCGCGTTGCAAACTCGGCAAACAGAGTAATCACCGCTATCGAACGTATCGGCAACGTGACCGTCGGCAGCGAGAAGCAGATAGCCTTTGCAAGAGCGCAGTACGAAGCTCTTACCGCGGAGGAGCAGGCGAACGTAACGAATCTTGCCGAGCTTACCGCGGCGGAAGAAGCGTTTAAGGGCTTGACCTTCGATTCTTCGGTATATTCCGACGGAAAGGACTTTACGGGAACGGACGGCGTTGCGTTCGGAACGGTATTCGGAGAAGCTCCGAGAACGGTCGCGGCGTGGATAAGAGTAAACAGAAACATAGGCGATAACGTGCATATAGGTACGATTATAGGCAATATGCGCCGCGATATGATGAGTTCGGTTTTGTACGACGCGAACGATACCTTCTCTATGGAAGTGACGACGAACGGCAATCCGAGATTTGAATGGCGCGTTTCGAGAACGGAAAAGGCGGCGTTCACGGTTAAGAACGTGGACGTGAGAACGGGCAGATGGCTTAACGT
>CAVBZJ010000224.1:0-2479 GCA_963599785.1 Anaerovoracaceae bacterium | reverse complement strand
AACTACGCCACGGCAATGTTTTTCGTCATCAACGCGACGAGCGTTCAGCTTATCCCGTCGTCCGTCCTTGCGCTCAGGACGTCTATGGGGGCAAAATCGCCCGCGGATATAATAATTCCCACGATTCTGGCGACGCTTTTATCGACGATTATAGGCGTTCTGCTCGTCAGAATTTTCGTAAAAAAGGGGCGATAAATGTCTAAATATCTTATCCCCGTGCTGTTTATCGCGATTTTCGTATATTCCGCCTTCAAAAAGGTCAAGCCGTACGACGCTTTTACGGAAGGAGCAAAGTCCGCCGTACCGCTTGCCGTAGGCATTTTTCCGTACCTCGTAACGATTTTCGTGCTGACCGAGCTTTTCGAGGCGAGCGGCATTTCCGCGGCGGTGGCGAATATTTTATCGCCGTTTTTCAGGCTTCTCGGGATACCTAAGGAGCTTACGAGATTAATTCTCATAAAACCGTTTTCGGGGAGCGGCGCGCTCGCCGTGCTTTCGGATATTTTTTCGACTTACGGCGTAGACAGCTACCTTGCCCGAGCGGCGTGCGTTATATACGGCAGCAGCGAAACGGTTTTTTATATTGCCGCAGTCTACTTTGCGGGCAAAAAGTTTAATTTGATAAAGCCCATAATAATATCGCTTTTCGCCTCCTTCTGCTCCTCCGTTTTCGCTTGCTTTATATGTCTCGTTATGTAATCGAATATATTTAAAATCCGCCTGAGATATATGCAATATATTGCATATATCTCGGGTGCAAACTCTTTTCGACAGCATTTTACATATAATTCAAATATGCAATATATTGCATATTTGAATTATAATAAAGGGCGGTAGAACTTTCATTCCCCGCCCTTCGCTTCTTCGTTTATAGTCTCTCCCAAAAGGTCTTTTTCCCTCTCTTCGTATTCTTCCCTGCTGATTTTTCCGCTTTCAAAAAGCGTTTTATAAGCCGCAAGTATTCTTTCGTTTTCGCTCGTAAATTTTACGGACAATTCCCTATCGCTTTTATTATTCTCGGGAACTTGTCCCGTTCTTATCAAAGCTTTTTCCCAAAGCACTAACGCAACCACGATTACCGATGATATAACAAAAGGAATATACGCACGCGATGTAATAATTATATCTTCTTTTCCTAAAATAAGTATACCGAACACACCCTTTGCCCAGTAAAATAACATTACGCCTAAACAAATCGTTATCCGCTTAACGCAGAATTTACGCAAGTCCTTTCCTGAACAGAAATAAAGCCAAAACAAACTTATCGTCACGGCAACGGCGAACAGTATATCTATTATTGCGCAAATCTGCAAGAACGTTTTAACGCTCGAATATTCCTGCCCCGAAAAAACAAAACTTACCCCTCTTGCGAGAGAATAATCGTTCTCACTTATCGTCCCGCCGTAGGGAACTACCTCATATAACGGCACAGCCATCATTATAAATAACCCGACGGTTAATAAACAGGTTACCGCAAGGTACGAGATATTTCGTATTTTCATTTTTATCTCCCTTACATTTTCTTTACTGATTATTATACTACCCAAAATGGGTATTGTCAACCCGTTTTGGGTATAAAGGTTTAATATATAGCTATGAAATTTTGCGATATTCTGAAAAATACGCGTACGGAACAGGGATACACTCAAAGGGATATTTATTCCATTCTGAAAGTCTCGCCCAACTGTTACGCTTCTTGGGAGCAAGGCAGAACGCAACCAGATATAGAGCATATAAAGGATTTATGCTGTATATTCGACGTTTCTGCCGACTATCTTTTGGGTTTGGATGATGAAACGGAACTTTCGGACATAAAGAAAAAATTAAAAATTAGCAAAAAATAACGGACCGAACGGGTTTCGCCTGTCAGTCCGTTATTTTATATTTGAAACAAATTATTCCGCCTCGAAGGAATTCTTATCGAGTCCGCAAACGGGGCAAAGAAAATCTTCGGGAACGTCGCACCACAAAGTACCTGCCGCTATCCCGTTTTCGGGATCGCCGAGTTCTTCGTCGTAAACGTATCCGCAAGGACAAACGTATTTCATAATCCTCTCCTTTACTTATTCATTAAACGGGAAATCGCGTCTAAAATTTTGTCGTGACAGCCGCCGCAACCCGTAGAACAATGCGTTATTCTCTGCACGTCCTCGAACGCCTTTTCCACGCCGTCAAAGCTCTTTTCGGTATCGAGCGCGGCTTCCACGTCCGCATAGCTTACCTTTTTGCAATTACAAATTATGTAATTTTCCATAACCCAAAGTCTTATTTGCCGAAATATCTTTTAAGAAGTCCCGCAAACGCCTTGCCGTGACGAGCCTCGTCGCGAGCCATTTCGTGAACGGTGTCGTGAATAGCGTCGTAGCCAAGCTCTTTCGCGCGCTTTGCAAGCGCGGTTTTGCCTGCGGTCGCGCCGTTTTCGGCTTCTACGCGCAATTCAAGGTTCTTTTTGGTGGAATCGGCCACGACTTCGCCGAGA
>CAVBZJ010000223.1:0-2487 GCA_963599785.1 Anaerovoracaceae bacterium | reverse complement strand
TAGTTTCCCACGCGCCGAACAAATGCCCCAAGGCTTCCGTTTCGTTATCTTTATATTCGTCTCCGCACTCGCATTTATGGAGAGTATAACCCTTTTCGGTACAAGTAGGCTCAACAACCGTTTCCGTATATTCGTGCGTATGGTCGAGCTTCGGAATTTTGCGCGTTTCAAAATAATCGCAGTTTTCGCGCGTGCAAATTCGCTTTTCCTCGCCGTCTCTGTCCGCGGTTTCGGGCGTAGTCACTCTCCAATTTCCGAACGAATGCCCCAAAGCGGCGGTTTCATAATCTTTATATTCGTAACCGCACTCGCATTTATGTATGGTATAGCCTTTTTCCGTGCAGGTCGGTTCGATAACCGTTTCTACAAAAGTATGGGTATGTTCGCCCGAGGGCTTATCCCCGCCGCCCGTACCGCTCCCGCCGTTGCCGCCGTTGCCGCTCCCTCCGTTACTTCCGCACGCCGCAAACAGACCGAGCGAGAAGCACACCGCCGCGATTAGCGCGACAAATAATACTCGTATGGTATTTTTTCTAATTTTTTGCATATTTTACCTCCGTTTTTTACAAATTAGATACTATCTAACTCTATCTTATTATAGTTAGATTATTTCTAATTGTCAACTGTAATTAGTTAGATTATACTAAACTTTATTATTATGAACGATAAATTACGGAAGGTTTTCAGCCAAAAATTAAAGGAATGCGTAAAAGATTCGGAATACAGCTACACGACGCTTGCAAAGGCTTTGGGCATATCGAAAGCGACTATGAGTATGTACGTTCACGGAAAAGCCGTTCCTTCGCTGGAAACGTTTCTTTCGCTTTGCGATTTGTTAGGCGAATCGGCTGATTTTTTGCTCGGAAGAAAGGAATATTAGAATTTTATCGTTGAAAACTCTGCGAAAACGCAGGAAAACAGGAATAACCGCGCAAATAGATAAAAGAGGTCGCGGCGGTGAAATTTTTCACCGCCGCGACCTTCTTTAAATTCAATATGCAATATAGAAAAAATTTTACTGCGCGCGCTCTTTTACCTTAACCTTTCCGCACATATACTCGGAATAAGAATAAGAAGTTTTCCCCGTGAAGCTCTTATCCAAAGGGCTGACGGTGAACAGCGCGGGATATACGCCGACGAGCGTTCCCGCAAACACGACGTATTTGTTTCTGCCGAGGTTCAAAGTGACCTCGACGGGCTTTCTGTACATTCGTTCTATCGTCGTTTTGACCTGACTTAAATCTGAACTGTTTTTAATCATACGGGAATTATTCCCGATAAAACGAATTATTAAACACCCGCACAGCTAAAACTTTTCAAAAAAAATTTTACCCGAAAGTCACGGCAGGAAATCTGCGGCAAGTAAGCTCTTTGCAAAAAAATCGCGGCGAGAAAATTCTCCGCAAGTAAATTCACAATCGGAAATCTCCTGCTCGGGAAACTCACGCTCGGGGACTTCTGAAACGAAAAGCTCACGAAACGAACGGTTAAAAATCTTCGCCGTCGTCCTCGTCGTCTTCTTCCTCTTCCTCGTCGTAATCCTCGAAATCGGATTCGTCTATTTCCGGAATATCGAAGTCGTCCGGTTCGTCGGACTCGACCTCCTCTTCCTCTTCTTCCTCTTCCTCGTCGTCGAACAGCTCGTCACCCTCTTCCTCCGCGAGTTTAGAAAGCGAAAGCATTTCTTCGCTGTCCTCTTCCTCCTCGGGAACGGGATCTTCGTCCAGATATTCTTTCCACGAATCGTCGTCCTCTACGTCCGGCACGGTATCGTCGCGCTCCATTTCTTTAAGGCACGCGTCGCAATACTTTTCGCCTTCTTTAACGTAGTTCTGGTGGCAACGGGGGCAGATGTCGCTTTCTTCTACGTCCACCTCTTCGTCGTCCGGATTATCGACGAACAACAGCTTTGAACCTTTATTCAGCTCCGCCTTGCAAACGTCGCAATAGTCCTCGCCTTTTTTTATATAATTAAGTTCGCATCTCGGGCATTTAACGTATTCCGCCATATTTGCTCTCCATATATATCATATATATTTATCGTCTTATCGGGTTGTTACCGCTTCCCTCGACTTGCTGTATATTATAGCCGTATAAGCTTTATTTGTAAACTGTTTTTCGGGCAAATTTTATAATTTTTTTAAATTTTTCGCAAAAAATCAGCAAAAAAACGGACGGTAAAAACCGATTTTACGACTTTTACCGTCCCCAAACGCTTAACCTCGGGTGCGCTTCCCCCTTTTCCCTGTTATCACTCTCTATCCAAGAAGCACCCTGAATCTTTAAGCCTTTTCTAAGAGCATTTTATCTGCGACCAGCGCGATGAACTCGCCGTTAGTCGGTTTTTCCGCACCGACGTACGCGCGCACGCCGAGAAGCGAATTTATATTGTCTATTCTTCCTCTGTTCCAAGCGACCTCTATCGCGTGGCGGATAGCGCGTTCGACCTTGCTTGCGGTCGTCGAATATCTTTTACCTATCATAGGA
>CAVBZJ010000222.1:0-2519 GCA_963599785.1 Anaerovoracaceae bacterium | reverse complement strand
CAACCGTTCTTATCTCGCCCGCGTAGGTCTGAACGCACGGCTTTGCCGTAACCTCTTCAAAATAAGAGTTTTTTATTTCTTTTCCGAAATAAACGGTCAGAGTTATTTTTAAATCCTTTTCTCTCGGCAAATCGTTAAGCGCGAAAATCTCGGTCACTATTTCGTCGCCCGCGTAAACCACACGCTTGTCGCTGCGAAGACTTATTCTCGTAGGAATATTCGCTTCTTTAAAGGCGTAATACGCGGGCTTCGGCACGCGGTCGAAGTCCACGAACGTTTTCGTCCACCCGCACGGCCACGCGTCGATAAGCAAATGCACCGCCGTGCTTTCTATCATATCCGTTCTGCGGCGGAGAATATGAACGTATTCCTTTATAGCCTTTTTCTGCCACTCGCGGCTCGCCTTTATCCACTCGCGCGCGTTATTCTGTTCGGGAAAGAAGTCTCCGTGCAACGGATAGCATTGCTCTCTCGCTATGGGCTTCGGCGACCACGGCTCGGTTTCAGTTTCGGGCAGCCATTCCTTCGGACAATACTTTTTCATAAGCTCGAATCGGTCAAGCCCGTCCACGCCGTACTCTCCGCAACCCGTATACCAACCTTTTCTTATCGGCGGCAGATAGCCCTTATCCAGCTTTCCGCTCGGCATACCGTGAGAAACGTACCAGAACGTGTAGCAATGAAAATCGCTTATCCCGTAAGTGTTTTCTATCGGCGCGTAATCGCCCTCGTTGTACTTTATAACCCTGTCGGGGTTGTCTAAAAGAATAATCTCCCTCGCGGCGTTGAAAAACTTTTCTATTTCGAGGCGGGACATATTGTATTGCTCCGTACCCCACGCCGTTCTGTCGAGCGTTTCGTTGCACAGCGATTCTATAACGACAGAAGGGTGATTTCTCGTAAGCTTTTCCATTTCGTCAACCTGCTTCGTCGCCTCGCCGAGCGCGGAATATTTCAGGTACGAAAACAGCGGGAAGTCGCTTTGACACAACATTCCGAGCATATCGAAATAGCTGTAAATCTTATCGAACACGGGACGTTGAGTGGTTCTGTAAAAATTAAGCCCCGCTATTTTCGCCGTCAGAATATCGCCGATAAGCTTTTCGTCGTCTCCCTCCATAACGGCTTTCGGGAGATGCCCCATCTCGTTCGTGCCGCGCAGAATTATCCGTTCGTTATTGAGATAAAACGCGCCTTTCGGCGAGGAATTTTCGTCCATAACGAATTTTCGCATTCCGAAATGAGATTTTTTCTCGTCTATCGTGCGCCCCGAATCGTCTTTCAGCGTCACGGTTATCGAATACAAATAAGGCTTTTCCTGCGTCCACAGCCTGAAATTTTCAAGCGGGATACGAACTCGAAGATAATTTTCTCCGTCGGAAAGTCTGTTCGTTTTTTCTCGTATGCAAACAGTCTCGCTCTTAAAGTTTCTGCCCTCTACGGAGTATTCCGCAGTCAGAATTTCGCCGTCAAAGGTATAATCGGTAACCGTCGCGTTGACGGTGATTTCAGACTTATCTATATCGGGTATAACGAATATATCGGTAACGCGCTTACTTTCAGATTCTACGAAGGTAACCTTGCCGAATATGCCCGCGCCCGCGGGACAATGATGCCAACCGAGATAAGGTTCGTCGTATCCGAGATGCGTTTCGGCGTAAATCTTGTTTCCGTAATGCGTAAACCCGTTCACCGTAATGCCCGAGGTGGTTATATCGTTTTTGACGACTATGAGAAGAACGTTTTCGCCGACGTTGATATTTTCGGTAAGATCTGCGGAAAACGGCGCGAAAAACCCTTCGTGACGGGTTATAAGCCGCCCGTTCAGGTAAACCTCAGCGATATAATCGACCGCCTCGAAGTCCACGATATATCTTTTATCCGCAAGCTTTTCGCGAAGAGTAATGACCTTTCTGTAAAAAGCGTTCCACCTGCCCGTAGGTCCTTCGTATTTCGGGAGAGTGATTTTTTCCCACTCGCCTTCGCCGCTCAAAACCCGCGAAAAATCGAGCTTATCCTCTTCCGTTTCCTTTCTGTAATAAAATTCGCGAATCTCCTCGGTTATTCTCGGAGAGTTTTCCTTTTTCGAGTAATCCGCAAGAAAAGGCTCGTAATATTTTCTTAAATCGGCTTTCTCTTTAAGAAACGCTTCATACGCTTTTTCTTCGTCGAATTCCGGCAGAATTATTTCCGTCTTTTCGGCGGATTCCTTCAAAATTTTCCGCTCGTAAACGGGCGGTAAAATTTCTTTCAGCCTTTTTATTTCGGAATTAAGTTTTTTCTTTCCGCCGCTCGCTATCTGCTGAAAACGGTCTATTTCTTTTTCGTTCATAATTCTTTTATCCCGCCGTTTTCGGCTGATTTTATCGTTTTTATCCTTTTCCGACCTTCATTTTTCCGCCGACGAACACGCTTTCTATCGTTATATCATCGTCAAAAACCGCTATGTCAGCGTCGTAACCCTTTTCGATTCTGCCCTTTTTTACCTTTAACAGTTTCGCTGGAACTTCGGTAAGCGT
>CAVBZJ010000221.1:0-2532 GCA_963599785.1 Anaerovoracaceae bacterium | reverse complement strand
GAATTATACGAAACGGTCATATCGTAAAAATACTCGTGATTCTGGAATCTCGAATAGTCGTTGAACGCGTTTATCGCGACGATGAATATAACGAGGGTTATAATCGTCGGGAGACAGCTTCCGAACATAGAATAGCCGTTCTTTTTATAAAGAGCCATCATTTTCTGATTGTAGAGGTCTTTATTGTCGGCGTATTGCTTTTGGAGTTTTTCAAGCTCGGGGCGCATTTCTTCCATTTTTATGGAGTTTTTGCGCATCGAGGAACGGGAAATAAAGTCGAACGGCAACGTTATAAGCTTTAATATAATCGTAAAAAGCACGACGCCGAGCGCGACCGAACTCGTTCCCTTAACGAGCCATAAAATTATGTCTACCAAAAAGCTGCCCGTCGAAGGAGCGGCTAAATTTATAGTATTTATTATAGGATCTACCATTTCAATATACCCATTTTACAACGTTTTTCTTATCGGGAACTTTATCCACTCCGCCGCGGCTCCACGGATTGCAACGAAGAATCCGCCATACGGCAAGCGCCCAGCCCTTAAAAAACCCGTGCTTTAAAAGAGCTTCCAGAGCGTATTCCGAGCAGGAAGGAAAATACCTGCAATTTCCGTAGGATAAATGCTTCTGATAAAAGCGAATAAGCCCGACGCTAACGAGAACAGGTAAGTTCTTCATTTAAAAACCCGCCTTTTCTTAAAACGTATCCCATATCCTTTCTGAATCCTTCCAAAGAATATTCGTCTTTTATTTTCGGAATAAATACAAAAAAGAAGTTTCTACCTAATTCGGGCGTAAAACTTCTGAAAGATTCCCTTAAAAGTCTTTTTATTCTGTTTCTCTGAACGCTTCCGCCGTGTTTTTTACTTACGGCAAAACCCGCCTTCAATTCTTCGGCGGGTAAATACACGAGAGAAAGACTGTTTGAATACAGTCTTTTTCCCTTCTTAAAAACGAGATTGAAATCTTTTTCTTTTTTTAACCTGAAATCGGTACGGCTCATTCCCTTGCCTTTAATATTTAAGCGGAAATGTGATGACGACCTTTATTGCGTCTTCTCTTCAAAACGTTTCTGCCCGTTTTGCTTTTCATTCTTTTTCTGAATCCGTGTACCTTGCTTCTCTGTCTTTTTTTCGGCTGATAAGTCTGCTTCATAATATTTTTTCTCCGAATCGGTAGTTTTTTTATTTTAGCATATCTATTGTATAGATATTTTTAGGTTTTGTCAATTAAATTAACCGTTTATTCTTACGGGAAGGACGAGATACATAAAATCTTCTTTGCCGACGGGGGTGATTATGCACGGATCTATCGGCGAATTGAGGTTTATGTTGATAAAATCTACGCCCGCGATTTTGAGATAATCGGTAAGGTATTTGCCGTTAAAGGCGATTACCATGTCTTTACCCGAAAGGTTTATGTTCACGTTTTCGTTTACGTTACCTATCTCCGACCTTGCGGAAATTCCGAGCGAATTTTCCTTTATCTCGAATTTTATGACGTTGAATCTGTCGTTTCTCGCGACGATGCTCGCTCTTTCTATACTGTTTAAGAGCGCGTCCTTATTCACGGTTACGATATTCGCGAAGTTCGTGGGAAGAATGTGCGTATATTTTACGAATTCGCCCTCGATAAGTCTGGAATAAATGACGGTGCTTCCGAGTTCGACGTAAAGATTATTTCTTTGCAGGCAGATTTTAAGCTTGTCCTCTTCTTTATCGAGAAGTCTTACTATTTCGGAAAGAGTTCTTGCGGGAATAACCGCCTTAAAGCTCCCCGTGGCTTCGACTTCTTTTTTAACGACGGACATTCTGAACCCGTCGAGCGCGACGCCCGTTAAAACGTTCTTTTCCACCTCGAAAAGACAGCCTTTGAGAATAGGTCTCGAATCGTCCGTCGAGCAGGAAATGAGAGTTCTTTCGACAAGCTCTTTAAAGTCCTGCTGCTTGATAACGAAATGGTTTTCCTCTCCCTCTTTTTTGATAAGCGGGAAATTTTCCGAAGGGAATACCTGCAACTCGCTTTCGGAGTCCGAATATTTTATCTGTAACTGTCCGTCGTACAGGCGGGAAAGCTCAACCTGCTCTTTTTCGAGCTTTTTGACGAATTCGACGAAGTATTTACCCACGACGACCGTTTCGCCTTCCATAAGAACCTCGGCTTTTATGCTTTTTTCTATGGTAAGCTCGGTATCGGTGGCAACGAGCGTAAGCTTATCGCCCGTCGCGGTAATTTTAATACCCTCCAAAACGGGATTCGCCGCCTTTACGGAAAGAGCTTTACTGACCTTTAACACCGCGTCGGATAAATCCAGACCGTCGCAAATAACCTTCATAACGATACTCCGAAAATATGCTGATAGTTTAATCTATTATATTATACAATAAGCTCGAAAAAAAATCAAGGGAAAATGACGTTTCAAAGGCGTTTTATTCCTTTATTGAAAAAGAAAAACTTACCGACCCGACTTTTGCCGTTTTTCTTATGTTAGTTATTTTTATTTATTTAAATATTCATATTATTACTATACCT
>CAVBZJ010000220.1:0-2536 GCA_963599785.1 Anaerovoracaceae bacterium | reverse complement strand
GGCGTAAAAATCGGCGGGAACCGAATATTGTTCGCGCAAGTCAAGCGTTTACACGAATATAAACGACAACTTATGACGGCGTTTGCGTTGTTACGGTTGTATTATGATTTGAAGAATGGAAAAATCAAGGATTTTACGCCTTCGGTATTCCTGTTCGGAGCAAAAAGCGCACCGTCCTATTTTCGAGCCAAAGGTATTATCAAATACATAAACGAAATCATAAAGCTGATAAATGCCGATCCCGAAACGAACAGTCTGCTTATGGGCGTATTCGTGACTGAATATAACGTTTCGTATGCGGAGAAAATCGTAGCGGCAGCCGACGTTTCGTTACAGGTTTCGACGGCGGGCTTGGAGGCAAGCGGTACGGGCAATATGAAGTTTATGATGAACGGCGCGGTCACGCTTGGCACGATGGACGGAGCGAATATCGAAATCGTCGAAAAAGCGGGCGAGGAGAATAATTATATATTCGGTGCGCGCGTGGACGAGATAGAAAAACTTCGCGAGGGCGGTTACAATCCGAACACCTATCTGAAAGAACATGCGGACTGGAAAAAAGTCGTGCATACGTTGACGGACGGAACGTTTTCAGACGACGGTAAGGGATATTTTGAGGAATTATATCGCTCGTTGACGGCGGGAGCAAGCTGGCATAAACCCGATCACTACTTTATATTCAGAGATTTGGAGGAGTATTATCAAGCCATATTACAGGTAAATCATGATTATAAAAATAGGATAGGTTTTGCGAAAAAACAGTTCAACAATACGGCGAACTCATTTTATTTTTCTTCCGATCGTTCTATTCGAGAGTATGCGAAGAAAATTTGGAGTTTATCTTATTAACGTAAAAAGACGCAAAGCCGTTTCGCTTTGTGTCTTTTTGTTTAGGAGGAATGATGATAAAATATAAAAAACGCTCGGCGGGTATCTTATTGCACATATCTTCGTTGCCGAACAAGTACGGAATCGGAACGCTGGGAAAATCAGCTTACGAGTGGATTGATTTGTTGGCTGATTGCGGAATAAGTTATTGGCAGGTTCTTCCGCTCGTTCAGACAAGCTACGGGGATTCTCCGTATCAGTCCGCATACAGCGGATCGGGCAATCCGTATTTTATTGATTTTGACATTTTGGTAAAAGAAGGTTTGCTGAAAAAATCAGAGTTATCGGTCTGCCGTAATACAAAATCGAAAATTGACTATGCGTTTTTATATCAAAACAAATATGCCGTTCTTCGGAAGGCTTACGAGCGATTTGATATACAAAACGCCGACTTTGTATCCTTTGTCGAAAATGGAAGATTTGACGGCTACGCTTTATTTATGGCAATCAAGGAGAAGTTCGGCGGGGTATCCTTTGACCGATGGCCGGACGAATATAAATTCGCCAAAAAACGGAGTTTGCGGAAGTTCAAGGCCGAAAATCAAAAAGAATATTTATTTTGGCTGTTTTTGCAATATGAGTTTTCCAAACAATGGAATAAGCTGAAACGGTACGCAAACGAGAAAGGCGTTTCAATCATCGGCGATATACCGCTGTATGTCGCTTACGACAGCGCGGACGTATGGTTGAATCCAAAGCTGTTCAAATTAAATACAGACCGCAGTTTGAAAAAGGTAGCGGGAGTTCCGCCCGACTATTTTTCCGCAACGGGGCAGCTATGGGGGAATCCCGTTTATAATTGGTCTGTTCATAAAAAAGAAGGCTATTTATGGTGGGTGGAACGATTCCGTCAAGCGTTTGAATTATACGACGTAGTGAGAGTCGATCACTTCCGCGGGTTTGACAGGTATTATGAAATCGATGCGGGGGAAACGACAGCCGTCAAGGGGAAATGGAAACACGGCCCGAAGTATGAATTATTCCGCACAGCGGAAAGTATTTTAGGAAAGTTGAATATCATAGCGGAAGATCTCGGTTCTCTCGATAAAGGTGTTTACCGTCTTATGGACGAAACCGGCTATCCGGGTATGAAAGTTATGGAATTTGCGTTTGACGGGAATAAGAAAAATCCGTATTTGCCGAAAAATATCAAGGAAAATTCCGTCTGCTATACAGGTACGCACGATAACGATACGTTATTGGGTTATATTAGCAAGCTGAAAGACGGCGAATATAAAATTTTCAAGGAGAGTTTAGAGAAGACGCTAAAAGAGGAAAATGTTCAATGTTTTCTTGAAAATAAAATAGAAATGGCAAAAGCGGTAATGTTGCTTACAATGCGCAGTTTGGCGTATCTTGCCGTAATACCGATACAGGACATTTTACTGCTTGGAAGCCGTGCGCGAATGAATATGCCGTCCACAAGCGAGGGGAACTGGCAATTTAAGTTGCAACGCATACCGAACAGACAAGATTTATTTAATTTTTGTGAATTGGCAAAATTTTGCGAAAGAAGTCCGTAATTCAACTACAATTTATATGAGAGCATACCAACGTTGACGTGGACTAACGAAATCATGCCCATCAAGCAGGGAGCACCGGTCGTGATTGCCTTATTTGGCGGTTTTTGATATATAATGCTGTTGTT
>CAVBZJ010000219.1:0-2543 GCA_963599785.1 Anaerovoracaceae bacterium | reverse complement strand
ACGTAAGACTTACCGTGTCAGAGCAATGAAGTCTGAATTTAGAATACTTCTTTTCGGGCAGTTCGACGTAAATTTCTTCTTCCTCGCCGCCTTTTTCCTTTTCCGCTTCCCGCTTTTCCTCTTCGTCGGCTTCCTTCTGACGTATTTTAGCCTCTTTTTCCTCTTTTTCTTTATTTTTCTTCCTGAGCGCGGCGTCGTCGTTGAAATCGCGCTTTAACTCCGCAAGCGCGGCTTCGTATTCCTCTTCTATATTCTTTCTCTCTTCGTCCGAAACCTCGTCCTGAACGGGCGTCCACTCGACCTTATCGTCGCCGAAATCGACGTCGCTCTTTTTCATTCTGACGAGAGTTATGCCCTGCAAGCTTTCCTCTTCCGGCTGCATTATAAGCTTAACCTGACTTTCCCTGTTGTCGAGATGTGAAAAGTCGTTGTTTTTTACGTTTTGTATGTAAAAAACCTCTTGCTCGCAGGCACGGAGAGACTTTTTCTCTATTTTATAAAACAAATGGTCCAGAAGGTACGCCTTGATATAAGGATAATACACACTTATATCAACCCCGTCTTTTTCCACGGGTAAAAAACCTTCCGAACCGTATTCGGGACGTATTTTATCGAAGGCATAAAAATCTATCAGCACCGCAATGCGGAAATCGTCCGCGTCTATGGCGGACTGCCTGTCGCAAATCTCTTCCGCTTTCGCTTCTATGTCGTTCAGCTTGCAGTTCATCCAACAGATTTTGTTATAGCCCACAAACTCGAATAGCTTATCGCTCTCGAACGTTTTGTTTTCCGAAGTATTTATAACGTAAGTAAGCATTTCGTTCCCCTTGATACGCTACCGCGGCGAAAAAATCTTCGACCTTTCCGCCTACTTTCTCAATCTTTTTCTTTTCGTCTTGTTCTTTTATTGTTTTTGTCTTGTTTCGTCTTTGTTTTTTCGGGCGGTTCGGGCATTGCGTTCCTTGCCGCGCGGCGGCTTTATTTCGCCGCGTTAATTACGCATGCACGGCTTTATTTCGCCGCGTGCCGCCCCCTCAAATTCTCTCAAAGCTTCTTAAAATCGGGATTTGCCGCACGCAATTCTTTATAGGTCGCGTTTCGCAACACTTCGATCGCTTCCTCGTTTTTTTCTTTGTCGAGCTTTCGTAAAATCATTTTTTCCGCGATTTCACGCACGACGTTTAAGAAAATTCGTTCCGTCTTCTTTTCTCCGCCGAAGCCCGAAGAAGCGTCTTTAAGCGCTTCCGCCGCGTTTTCCTTGTCCATCGGCATAAACGAACGGATTTTATCGAGTACGTTGCCCGTGAGAAAGGTAATCGGCGCGCTTTCCGCAATGCTTTTCGCAAAAGTCTTCAAGCCCTTTTCGGTCACGAGCGGAACGGGCAGATTCGCCGCGGCGTAATCGGTGTATTCGTCGAAATTTTTGCCGTATTTATCGGCGATTTCGCCGTTTTCCGCGATATATTTCAATAATTTTGCTTTCCACTCGTCCGAATTTTTCGTTTCGCCGCCGAACGCCCGCTCGCGCGAATCGCCCGTCACAAAACCTTCGTAATAAATTTTATCGTCCGAACGAATGGTTACGAATCCCCTTTCGAGCAGATACAAAAAGGCTTTTACAACGTTTTCCTCGTAGGTTTTCTGCTTTTCGGGGTTGATAAACGGCAGGTCGTATTCGGAAACGTTCGCGCCGATATAAGGATTCCACATTTCGGAGAACTGCCCCGCGCAAACCGAGCGGGCTTTGCGGTAATTTTTATAATATTCCGCCTCGTCGTCGCCGTCGTTCGCCTTGTTGAACGCATAAAGCTCGAACCCAGAGGTTTCCTTTATCGCGACGATTTTATCAGGCGGCACCACGCTTGTCGAATATACTTCGTTTTCGTAGTTTCCGTGACGAGCCGCGTAAGCTTTCACAGCCTCCGCGCCCTTTTCTCCGTTCTCCGCGAATTTCTCCGCAAAAGCCTCCGATTCCTTCGGCACGAGTACGAAATTACGCGTTACCGCGTGCTTTTCGCCCTCTTTTTCGGTAATATCGAACGGGAGCGCGTTCGCCGCAAAGGCTTTCCTGAATGCGCCGCTTTCGGAATTTTCGGGTAGCTCGTCCTTAAAAATGTCTTCGTCGTGTAAAACTCTTAAAATGTCGAGCGATTTAACGCGGCGTATAACGCCGTAGCTTTCGGCGCGTTCTTTATATTTCCCGACGAGCCGCGAAAACAGCTCTTCGCCGATTTTACGCGCGGAATTTGCGGTATTCTTCCCGTCGCCGTCCGCGGTTTCGGAAGCCGCTTCCACCGCGCTTTCCGTTACTTTACCGCTGCCCCTTTCTTCCTCTTTATCGCCCGAACTTTCCGTTTTATCTTTATCGGTTAAAAGCTCTTCCCAAACGATTTCGCAAAACGCCTTGCCCGCCGTTTCGCGCAGAGTCCGGTCGTTTTCCGCTTCTTTTTTCACTTCCTCGTAAACGGCTTTCTTATTTTCGACGGAAGCTCCGACGTAAGCCGTCACCCCCGAATCCGCCGTTCCCGCGATAAGTTTAAGCT
>CAVBZJ010000218.1:0-2572 GCA_963599785.1 Anaerovoracaceae bacterium | reverse complement strand
ATTTCTTTTCTTATCCCTCTGAAATAAGGCGAAGTTTTTTCGAGTTCCTCGCGCGCTTTTCTTACCTTCGCGGAGGAAATGAGATACAACGCGTTAGTGATTTTCCGCGTTGCCGCAACGCCTTTTATTCTGTTTTTAATTTCGTTGATTTCAGACATTTTTTTCGGATAAAAACTTTTTCGCTTCCGAAACGATAATTTCCTTATCGTCGTCGGACAGCGTTTTGCCGTTTTCGATATTCGATATCACGTCGGCGCGGCGTTCTTCGAAATAAGGTAAAAACCTGCCGAAAAACGGACGGATTTCTTTCGCGCCGAGACCCGTCGTGATTTTTGCGAGCGATACGACGAGAATTACTATCTCTTCCCATTCGCGGTAAGGTTTCTGAAGCGGCTGAACGAGAATTTCGGTAAGCGCTCTGCCGAATTCGAACTGGCGTTTCACCGATTCGTCCAAGTCTCCCGAGAACTGAGCGAACGTTTTCATTTCGCGGTACTGTGCGAGTTCGAGACGAAGCGAGCCGACCGCCTTTTTCATAGCTTTGGTCTGCGCGCTTCCGCCCACTCTCGAAACGGAAAGACCGACGTTCACCGCGGGGCGTTGCCCCGATAAAAACAACTCGCTTTCGAGGAACAGCTGCCCGTCGGTTATGGAAATTACGTTTGTCGGAATATAAGCGGAAATATCTCCGCCGAGTGTTTCGACAATCGGGAGCGCGGTCATACTGCCGCCGCCCTTTTTCTCGCTTAAATGAGCCGAACGCTCCAGAAGTCTCGAATGAAGATAAAATATATCGCCGGGATAAGCTTCGCGCCCCGGACTTCTGCCGAGAAGAAGGGAAAGAGTTCTGTAAGCCACGGCGTGTTTACTTAAATCGTCGTAAACGATAAGAACGTCTTTACCCTCGTTCATAAAATATTCGGCGATGGCGCAAGCCGAAAACGGAGAGATATATTGAAGTGAAGCCGAGTCGGACGCGGCGGAAAATACAACGACGGTGTAATCGAGCGCGCCGCTTTCTTCGAACATTTTCACTATTCTCTTGACCGTGCTTGCTTTCTGCCCGATCGCGCAGTAAACGCAGATGACGTTTTTGCCTTTCTGATTGAGTATCGTATCGGTTGCGACGCTTGTTTTTCCCGTCTGACGGTCGCCGATGATGAGTTCTCGCTGACCTTTACCGATGGGAAACATCGCGTCTATCGTTAAAATACCCGTTTTGAGCGGTTGATTTACGGGGCTTCTGTCTATAATGGCAGGCGCGGGACTTTCGATCGGCATATATTTGCTTACCGTGAAAGCTCCTTTTCCGTCTATGGGTTCGCCGAGCGCGTTCACTACCCTGCCTATAATTTCTTCGGACACGGGGATTCCCGCCGTTTTGCCCGTTTTATAAACGTTTTCGCCCGCGACTATGTTTTCGTCGTCGAAAAGAACGCACCCCACTTTATTTTCGGAAATGTCGAGCGCAAGTCCTTTTTCGCCGCTTTCGAAAGCGAGGATATCGCCGTACTTAACGCCGCCAAGTCCCTCGATTTCGGCAACGCCGTCGGCAACCGAACGAACTTTTCCTATTTCCTCGGGCAAAGCGCGCGGCTTCCATTTTCCGACCGTTTCTTTCACGAGAGAAATGTAATCGCCGCTCTTATCCGTTTCGTCGATCGCCGTTTTAAGGCTTCTCAAAAATCCTTCCGGGGTGTTGTCGTAAACCTCGTTAAGAATCTTTAAAACGAAACCTTTTTTTACGCTTTCGTCCTTAACCCACACGATATCGACGGGGCGATTAAGTTTTTTCCGAAAGTATTCGGCGAGCTTGTTTTTTTCTTCCGCCGTCGGTTCATTAACGGACAGAAACTCGCCTATAACACGATTATCAGCCATTTTTTATATTCTCCGATATAAATCCGTCCACCGAGCAAGCCGCCTCGATTTTCTCTTTCGCGGCTTTCGTTATAACGTCCGAAAGTTCTTCTTTCGCCTGCTCTTCGGCGCGCTTTTTTATCTCTTCCGCTTTTATATTCGCCTTTTTCAACGTGTCGGAAGCGTCCTCTTCGGCGGACTTTAAAATCCTTTCGCTTTCCGCTCTCGCGTCGGCTATTATAAGGCGTTTCTTTTCCGCAGCCTCTTCGTCGACTTTGCTTAAAAGCTCGTCGTAAGTTTCTTTTTTCTTTTCTGCAGCGGCAAGGGTCGCTTTGCTCCGTTCGTCCTGCTCTTCGTAATATTTTTTGCGTTTTTCCATAAATTTCTTCACGGGGTTATAAAGCAAAAAATAAAGGATAAGAAAGAGAATGACGAGGTTAAGCAAATGCAGAAGTATCTGCCGCCAGTCTATATTCAGCGGAATTCCACTTAAAAGGAGATTATACATAAACCTTCACCTTACAATACGAATATGACGAGAATTGCGACTATAAGCGCGTAAATTATTGCCGTTTCTATGAACACCAAGCCGAGCATAAGACCCGATTTTATCTGCGAAGTCGCTTCGGGCTGACGGGCAATCGCTTCGTTGGACTTAGCTATCGCGATACCCATTGCAAGCGCGCCGAGCGCAGCCGCAAGACCTACGCAG
>CAVBZJ010000217.1:2221-2589 GCA_963599785.1 Anaerovoracaceae bacterium | reverse complement strand
CGGTTTTGCCAAAGCTTGCATAATTCCGTTTATGACCGATACGATGGGCTATACGGGCGATAAGTATCTGACGGCGAAAAGTCTTACGAAAGGCGAAACGCTTGCGGAAAATGACGCAGTGGCAATCGTGGCGAAGCAGAGGGATAATACCTTCGTCAACGACTATATAGGCGATATGCCCTCGGTGTCCGTGCGAGACAGCTATACCGTTCCCGAAGGCGTTACCGTCCTCGAAAAATATTCCGTTCCCGCAACGAAAAAGCTGATTATACCGAAGCACGTCAGGAAAATACGCGATTCCGCGCTTTGCTATCCGCAATATTTAGAGGAAATCGTTTTTGAGGATCCCGATAACGGCGAGCTTATGC
>CAVBZJ010000217.1:1490-2211 GCA_963599785.1 Anaerovoracaceae bacterium | reverse complement strand
AGCTTATGCAGATAGGCGAGGACGACGGGTATTTAGATGGCAAGGATCACGTTTATAACAATACGAGATATTTTTTAACTTCTTTTACCAAGGTTAAAAATTTCGTATTGCCGAAAACGGTGAAAAAGATAGCGGGAAAAGTAGTCGTAACCACGGCTATGGAAACGCTCGATTTGACAGCTTATACCGGCAAGAGCGAGACGGGCGATATAAGTATAATATTCGGAGCGTTGCCGTTTTACGAAGACGGTATTTATAAGGAACTCGGTTCGATAGAAAATCTTTATATAAACGATAATTGCAGCGTGCAAGTCGCTGTGTTCGGACGTGAATATACTTACGAATGTCCCGACGAGACCTATGATCCTTATAACGAATACTGGGCAAAGGTTGACGAACGTATTCCGCAGGATGTTCCTAAAAAAGAGGCTTATTTCGAGTACGCAAAGCTTCGCGGGTACGAAACGACGGAAGCCTTCGTCACTAATCTTTACGCTTACAAAACCAAGAATCCCGAAGCTTATCAGCGCGTTATCCGCGCAGGGGAAAGATTCGATACGATTTTGAGACTAACGGAAAATCTGTACGTCGAAAGCGAATTTTACGAAAGCGTTTACGAAAACGTTGAAAGGGAATATGAAATGAACGTACGAGATAACCCGACGCTAAAAAAGGTCAACGTATTCGTCATCGGCGGCGACGGCGAGAACTGATAACAAGC
>CAVBZJ010000217.1:0-1480 GCA_963599785.1 Anaerovoracaceae bacterium | reverse complement strand
GCGTTACGGCGCGGCGGGTGCGGCGTAAGGCGCGGTCGAACAATTAAAATCGGCGGCGCGCGGCAATGCGTTCGAGCGATAATTTTGACAAGCGCAAACTGCTGCGCGGGCGAAAAAGAACGCTTTTTCGCCCGCGCTTTTCCTTTATGCAACAAAACGATATAATAACGCTATCAAACGCTATAAAAACGTGATAATATAGCTTGACAAACTCGTGCCGAAAATTTACAATATAGAGGAAAAACAAAAGAACTCGGCGAAAAGCCGAGGCCTTGGAGGAATTATGAATTACGACGCGAAATCTGCGTGCGCGCATTTTGATTTGGAAGGAGAGGTTACTTATTGCGAGCGTTACGGTGCGGGGCATATAAACGACACTTACCTCGTTAAAACCACCGCGAACGACGGCAAGAAACAGTACATATTACAGCGTGTGAACAACGGCATTTTCAAAGACGTTCCGCGCCTTATGAACAACATAAAGCTTGTTACGGAGTTTGCGAGAAAGACCGTTATTGCGCGCGGCGGCGATCCCGACAGAGAGACGATGAAGCTTATTCCCGCAAAGGACGGCAACGTGTTCTGGACGGACGGCGAAAACTATTTCAGAGTATACCTTTTTATAGAGGATTCCGCGGCGTATCAGATAGCGGAAAACCCCGAAATTTTCTATCAGTCGGCTGTTGCGTTCGGGCGTTTTGCGGCGATGCTCGCCGATTTCGACGCGTCGCTTTTATACGAGTCGATTCCGCAGTTCCACGACACGAAGAAGCGTTTTAACGACCTTCTCGCCGCGATAGAAGAAAACAAGGCGGGCAGAAAGGATTCCGTGAAGGCGGAAATAGAATTCGCGCTTGCAAGAAAGGAAATGACGGGAAAGATTGTCGATAAGCTCGCTTCGGGAGAAATACCTTCGAGAGTTACCCACAACGACACCAAGCTCAACAACGTTTTGTTCGACGCGAAGACGAATAAAGCCCTTGCGGTCATCGACCTCGACACCATTATGCCGGGTTCGACTTGCTACGACTTCGGCGACAGTATTCGTTTCGGCTGCAATACCGCGGCGGAGGACGAACCGAACCTCGATAAAGTCGATTTCTCTTTGGAGCTTTTCGACGTGTACGCGAAGGGGTATTTGTCCGAGCTTAAAGGCTGTCTGACGGAAGCGGAGCTCGATAATTTGCCGCTCGGCGCGATTATGATGACGTACGAGTGCGGCATAAGATTTTTGGAAGACCATCTCCGCGGCGACGTGTATTTCAGAACTTCGAGAGAAAATCACAACCTCGACCGTGCGAGAACGCAGTTTAAGCTTGTTTCGCTTATGGAAAAACGCCTTCCCGAAATGCAGGCGATTATAAGAAAATACGCGAAGTAAAGCCCAAAACGCGAAAAAATTAAAAAGCAAAGTAAAGCAAAAATTAAATTTATATTAAATCTATCGAAAAAAGTAAAACTCCCGCGGCGGCTCGTTGAC
>CAVBZJ010000216.1:0-2606 GCA_963599785.1 Anaerovoracaceae bacterium | reverse complement strand
GCAATCGGCTTTTTTCAATCTTTTTTTACGCATTATTTGCAATTTTTAACGCTCTTGTTTTTACCGCAATTTCTCGCAGTCTTCTTTTTATCTCTCATAACTTCCCCCTTGGTAGTATTATGGGCAGAAGAAATTATCTTATGCGCGGAAATTATAATTTTTTACGGAAATTTCTAATTTGCCGTTTTAGGCGAGTTCAAATAAAAAGCCGCACGAAGAAACGAAAAAGATAGTTGCGCGTAGAGATTCTTCGTAAGCCCGTCGAGGAAGAATGTCTCAGAATGACAGTCAGGGCTTTTTGTGTGTAAATTTTTTATAGAAAGAACATAAGTGAGACATTTTCTCTCTTTTCGGCGGGAGCAAGCCCCCGCCCTACGGTGTATACAGTTTATAACTGTATAAAAGAAAACAGCACGGGTAACTTGTTGTCTGCCCCTTAAAGAGTAAGGGGCAAAGTTAGTATGAGGTATACACGAAAATAACGTAGGGTTATTGAGGAGTTTTTGGAAAAGGGGTATGTCCGGGCGTAGCCCTCCGTAGCAACAGCGGAGGAGCAAGGGGAAAAACGAATACTTCTCCGCTCACGCTACGAAGCACTCGCGTGCGGAAAACAGTTTTGCCCCTTTCGGGAAAGAGTGAATGCAATAACGGATACTTCTCCGCTTACGCTACGAAGCACTTTTGTAGCGGAAAACAGTTCTTCCCCTCTCGAAAAAAAGAAAAGTAAATTGCGTCATTCTGAGACGGGCAATCGTAGACATTCCAACGAAGAATCTTGAAAGCTACTTACGCGTAAAGATTCTTCGATAGTCCGTCAAGGAAGAACGACTCAGAATGACAAACAAGGTTTTTCGTGGGGAGATTCTTCGTAATAAGGCGCAAAGGGAGCAGCACTTCTCCGCTTTCGTTACGAAGCACTATATCCGTCAGGTAAGAACGGTTCAGAATGACAATTAAGGGCGAGTGTAGAGAACTTTTGACGACGGGAGGGACCTCCCCGCCCTACGATAGCATACAGTTACAAACTGTATAAAATAAACAGTGCAGTAAACTCCACTTTACTCAATTCGTAGAAAAAACAACCCCTAATCCAACGCCTTGCCGTACATTTTGCCCCATTCTCTCGTAATCTTTTTCATCTTTTAATCTCCTTTTATGATAGTAATACATTTATTCCTATCAATTATTTTATGTAAACAATATAACATATTTCAAAGATAGGAATAAATAGATTTATATCATTTATAAAAAAATTTTGGGAGAAAAATGACGAATTATGCCTAAAATGCCAGATGAGTCGGAATTCCTCGTTTCCGAAAGCTTTAAAGCCGTTTTTACAGAAAAATTCAAAGACAGCGAACTTTCTAAAAAAGAGTTCGCAAGTTTTTTGGGTGTAAGTCAACCCGTTGTGACAAGAGCTTTGAATTTCGGAATCGTTCCGAGCTTGCGAACCCTCATCAGAATTGCCGATAAGCTTGAAGTTTCAATCGAATATCTGCTCGGCAGAAAGAATAACGAAAATTTTATCCCCGCGGAACGAAAAACCGATTTCCACGAACGGCTTGAATTCTTGATGCAACAACGCAAAGCCGCGGGAGAAAACGTAAACTTCGGTAAAATTTGCCGCAAAACCACCTTTCCCCGCACTTACTTTTACGAATGGATAAAAGAAAAAACCTTGCCGTCTCTCGACTACGCTTTCAACATCGCGGAATATTTCGGCGTTTCGATAGATTATCTTCTTGGCAGAACCGATTTTGAAAATTAAAAATAAAATCATAACAACGCTGAAACAAAATTAAAAACCAAAAACCTTCTCGCGGCTTTCGCAACGGGAAGGCTTTTTTATATTTCAATTATGCCGTTTAATTTATATGCGCATACGTTTTATGTGCGCATAAATATCTATCTCACGCCTATCATCGTAGAGGGGGCTTTGCCGCTCAATATGTCAGAAATTCTGTATTTTGCGGAAGCGATTACAACTTTCGTGCCTATTTTCACCGCGTCCTTAACGTATTCGAGCTTTGCTTTCGCGCCGTTCGCGCCCGCTCGGGACGCGCCGTTACAATAACTCTCGCACTCGTTCACGTTATCCAGAACCTCGTAAACGTCCTTTCCGCCGATAAACGGAATAAGCGTGGAAGGATCTTTGCTGTCGCGGTAAATTCCTTCTGCGCTCGTAAGAATAAGCAGAGTTTCCGCCTTAACGAGGCAAGCTATCTGCGCGGCGGTTTCGTCGTTATCCACGCACTCCACCACCTTGCGGTTCTTTTTCTTTAACGACTGAATCTCCCACCTTCTGTTTTCTTCGGTGCTTACCGCGTCGTTGTAATTTATTATCGGAATAGCGTTCTGCTCTTTGGCGCGGAGCAACAGTTCTCTCAAATGCTCGCGCTTTTCGGCGTCGTTAAAATGCTGATGCTCGATAAGCACCTGCCGAAGCGAATATTTGGGATCGATAAACTGTCTGTACGTTGACATAAGTATCGCCTGCCCCTGCGCGGAATAATCGGTTTTTATCGCTTCCGCGTCGCCCTTTAACTCCCTGCCGTTCCTTTTTATATAGTCGAGTCTGCCCGTTTCCACCGCGCCGCTCGTAACCC
>CAVBZJ010000215.1:0-2662 GCA_963599785.1 Anaerovoracaceae bacterium | reverse complement strand
CTTCCGGACCGCTCCGCGTGAACAGCTATTTTCTCGTGGGCGAGGACGGAAACGCCGTGCTTATAGACGGCGGAGAAAACTATAAGCTTATAAAAGAAACCGAGGAGAAGAACGACTTTAAGGTGAAAGCCCTGCTTCTTACTCACGCGCATTTCGACCACGCGGGCAACGCCGCAAAAATCGCGGCGGACGGCGCGACCGTTTACATAAGCGAAAAGGACGGAAAAAAGCTTGCCGCGGGCGATACGCTCGCTTCGCGCTTCGGAAGAACCGCCGAACCCGTTACCGACTACGTTACGATAAAAGACGGCGACGAGCTTAACCTTTTCGGAATTAAAATCGAAGTGCTGGAAACCGCGGGGCATACGGACGGCTCGTTGACGTTCAAGGTCGGCGACGCGCTTTTTACGGGCGACACGCTGTTTCGCGAATCGGTCGGCAGAACGGATTTTCCGACGGGCGATTTCGAGGCTCTCGTGCGCTCGGTGCAGAAGCTGTTCGCGCTGAAAGGCGACTACACCGTTTACCCCGGTCACGACGAGTTTACGACTCTTTCCCACGAGCGCGCTTTTAACCCTTTGAAAGAATATGAACGATAATACTTCGACAAATCTTACGACGACTAACCTTACGACGAACCTTGCGTTTGCGGAAAGCGAGCTTAATGAGGTCGTCAGGCTTTTTCCGAAAGACGAAAGCCTTAAAATAAACCATAAATTCACCGAAACGGAAGGGAAATATTCCAACCTCGTGCTGATAAACGGCAAGGCGTACGCGTTTTGCAATCTTTCGCATAATCCCGATACCGAGCTGCTCAAAAAGCGGCTTATCAAGCGGTATGCAAAGCTTTCGGTATATCGCGCGTTATCGTCTTTTTACGGAATAAATTTACCGTGGGGCGCGCTCACGGGCATAAGACCTACCCGCCTCGCCTATACGGAAGCGGACGAAAACGGGAATTTCGAGGAATTTTTTACCGACGTTATGAAGGTGAGCAGGGAGAAAACCGAGCTTACCCGCGCCGTTTTAGAAGCGCAGAAGGACTATTACGACCGCGATCCCGATAACACCGATTTTTTCGTGTTCGTGCCGTTCTGTCCCACGCGCTGTAAATATTGTTCGTTCATCACGCAGGATTTGAGAAGCTCCGCGAGCCTTATGGACGAGTATACCGAAGCACTCGTTAAGGAGATAGAGCAAAGCGCGGCGTTCGTGAAAAAGCTTCGCAGTATTTACGTCGGCGGGGGAACGCCCGTCGCGCTTTCGGACGAAAACCTTATAAAGATATTGTCCGCGCTTGATAAAATCAACACGGGTGTCGAATTTACGGTGGAAGCGGGCAGGCCGGATCGAATAACCAAGGAAAATCTGAAAATTTTGAAGGATTTCGGCGTGACGCGCGTGTGCGTGAATCCGCAGACCTTTTCGGACGAAACGCTTAAAAGAATAGGGCGGGAGCATACGGCGGCGGAAGCGGTCGAAAAATATCTGCTCGCAAAAGACGATTTCGTCACGAATATGGATTTTATAGCGGGACTCGAAGGCGAAACCGCGGAGATTTTCGCCGCGAGCATAGAAAAAGCGATAGATCTTTCTCCCGACGATATAACGGTGCATACGCTGTGCGTAAAGCGCGGCTCGTATCTTGCGGAAGAAACGGACAGAATAGAGTGCGGCGAAATCGAAAAAATGGTGAATTTTGCCGAAAAAAGCCTGTCCGCGGCGGGGTACAGACCTTATTATCTGTACCGTCAGAAATATATGGCGGGCAATCTCGAAAACGCGGGTTACGCAAAAAAAGGCAAAGAATGCGTTTATAATATAGACACTATGGAAGAGATTTCTTCCACCGTGGCTTGCGGGGCGGGAGCAATCAGCAAGCGCGTGGATTTTTCGGGCGGGAGAATAGAACGCTTCGCCTCGCCGAAGGACGTTAAATCCTATCTTTCGGGCTTTGAAGAAAGGCTTGCCGCAAAGCGCGCTTTTTTCAAAGAACCGAGATAAGCTTTCCGAGAATTCGTAAACGGCGCGGCGGCGTGCGAGAGAACGAGCTTTTGTAAACCGAACGCCGTGTTTTTGAACGTAGTGCCAAAAATAACCGAAAAATGATTGACAAATCGCAGAAAAGCTTAAAAAATAGTTTACAAACGCAGATATTTTTGGTATACTTAATAATGCTTAAAATACTTTACGCAAGGTTTTGCGGATTCTCCACCCGAGGCTTTGCTTAAAGCGGACTATTCCATTAAATAACAGGAGGTAAAACTAATATGGAAAAGGCAAGAAAAGAAGAGATAATCAAGAAGTTTGGTCGTCACGAAGGCGATACGGGGTCGGCGGAGGTTCAGATAGCTCTTTTAACCGAGAGAATCAATCATCTTAACGAGCATCTCGCAATCAACAAGCACGACAACCACAGCCGTCGCGGACTTTTGAAAATGGTCGGCGAACGCAGAGGTCTTTTGAAATATTTACAGCAGATCGACATCGAAAGATACAGAAAGATTATCGCAGACCTCGATCTTAGAAAGTAAGAATTCAAGAAGGGGCGGTCTTTTCCGCCCTTTTTTACTTAAAAAAGACGGTTTTATTTCAAAATACGCGCGGTTTGGCAAAACTCCGCGCCGAAAGTTTGCCGCTACGGCTATATACGGATATTTGC
>CAVBZJ010000214.1:0-2680 GCA_963599785.1 Anaerovoracaceae bacterium | reverse complement strand
CTCTTTTATTTTTAAAAATAACTCCCGTTACTTGCATATTTTGCCGCGTTGTGGTAAAATACGCTTGCGATATAATTTAATAATCTTACGAAAAGGGGTATGCTGTCGGTAAAAGTGTACCTTGTATCGCTTTTTACAAAAAAATCCTTTTCGTAAATGATTTTAGTAAATTATATCGCAATTTAAGCGAGCGGGGCATTTTTGCGGTGCGTAATTCCGTTCGCGGAGTTACGCATTTATTATTTTGCGTAAGAAAAATTTTTAAGGAGTCATAGAAAAGATTATGCGAAAGAAAGGTTTGTTGATTTTGTTCGTAATACTTGCTGCAATCGCGGCAATAGGCACGGTGTTTGCACTTGTGCAGTGTGGGAAGATAGGCGGCGGGAACGGCAGTAACGGAGGAAACGGCAACGGCGGCACGGGCGGCGGGGAAAAACCTTCGGGCGAGCATACTCATTCGTACGTTGAAACGGTAATCGCGCCGACCTGCACGAAAAAAGGCTATACCTTGCATAAATGCTCCTGCGGAGACGAATATAAAGATAACGAAACGGAAAAAATTCCGCACAATTACGTTGACGGCGTTTGTACGGTTTGCGGCGACGAAATTTTGGAAGAAGCGACGGGGCTTGAATATTTTTTAAGAGATGAAGTCTGTATTATTTCGGGAATAGGTACGGAAACGAGAGAGAAATTCATTATTCCCTCCTCTTATGAAGGATACCCTGTCGGTAGAATAGGCGATAAAGCGTTTTTAAACTGTTCTACGCTTAAAAAAATCGTTATTCCCGACAGCGTGACGGAAATAGGAAACAGTGCGTTCGAGGGGTGCGACTCGCTTACGAACGTAACTATCGGTAACGGGGTGACGAACATAAGAAAAGGCGCTTTTAGCGGGTGCGGCTCGCTTACGGGGATAAATATACCCGCAAGCGTGATCGATATAGAAGAGTCTGTGTTTAACGATTGCGAATCTTTGCAGGGCGTATATATAACCGACGTAGCCGCATGGTGCAATATTTCGTTTAGTATAAACGGCACAAGCAATCCGTTATATTATGCGCATAATTTATATTTAAATGATGAATTAGTAACCGATTTGGTTATCCCCGAAGGCGTAACGAGCATAGGCACTATGGCGTTTGAGGGTTGCGTTTCGCTTACGAGCGTAACTATTCCCGAAGGAGTAAATAGTATAGGTTTTTCGGCGTTTCGGTATTGTCGCAAACTTGTAAGCGTGATTATCGGAAAAGACGTTACGGAAATAAGTTGGTGGGCTTTCGGCAATTGCGGCGCGCTTGAAAGCATAAACATTCCGAACGGCGTAACGAGTTTAGAAAGAAACGTTTTCTGCGGATGCAGTTCTTTGAAGAGTATAATTATTCCGAACGGCGTAGAAACTATCGGAAGCGAAGCGTTTGAAGACTGCTATTCGCTCACGAGCGTAATCATCCCCGATAGCGTGACGAGTATAAATTCGTTCGCTTTCAACGGTTGTTTTTCACTTTTAAGCGTAACCATTCCAAAGAGCGTGACGAGTATAGGGGACTATGCTTTTAACAGTTGTCTTAAACTAGTTGAAGTAATAAATAACAGCGATTTAGATATAGAAAAAGGTAGCCTTGAAAACGGAGGCGCAGGCAAATATGCGTTAAACGTTAAAAAGGGCGGGACGACGGATATAGTTAATAAGGACGGGTATTTGTTTTATACTTACGATAATGTTAATTATTTAATGGGTTACGTCGGAAGCAATACGGACTTGACGTTACCGAGCGATTACAACGGACAGGGTTATGAAATATACGACTATGCGTTAATTTACAACAGTACGATAAAAAGCGTAACGATTCCGAAAGGAGTCGATAGAATAGGAGACGGAAGCGTTATGTATTGTTCGTCTCTTACGGAAATAACCTACGAAGGTACGAAAGAGGAGTGGAAGAGTATTTCCAACGAAACTTTCGGTTACTACGGTGCCGGCAAGTTTACCGTTCATTGCGCGGACGGAGATTTGACGAAAGAAGAAGCTTAATAAAAAACTAAAAAATCAACGACAAGCAAAAACAAAAAAAAGGAACGGAAAGACTTTTTACTTCCCGTTCCTCTTTTTGTCTAAATAAACCGCGCGTCTTTTATCGGAATGCGCCGCCGAAGCGTTAGCCTCACAGGTAACTCCTTTAAAGCTACCTTATGGCACACGAGCCTTTCCGTTTAGTGCTGCTTCGTTCCCGATCTGACACGGTTCGCGGGGGCGCGTTGCATAAGACCTTAAAATCAACGTCCCTTATAAAACGCAGCCAACCACGACGTAAGCCTCTAAAAGCATTCTGCTCCGCTAAGCGAATTGCGGACGACAGGGCATCGCTAACTCCCCGCATAGCGCGGTGATTATATTCTAAACTAATTTCTCGTAAATTGCAAGAAAAATTCGGGCAAAAACCGTTTTTGATAAAAATTAACTTTACAAAACCGACAATTATAGCTATAATATCCCTATAAGATTTTATCGTAGGGCAGTATAACGAACGGGCTTTATGCGTTTTTTAACGTTTCCATAACGTTTCCATAGCTTTCCGTTCGGTAAATTCTGCGTCAGGCTCTGCGCTTATATACGATAAACGGAAAAATTCAGGCAAAATTATCAGACGGCTATAAATTATCGGATAGCGATAAAGAC
>CAVBZJ010000213.1:0-2718 GCA_963599785.1 Anaerovoracaceae bacterium | reverse complement strand
TGTACGTTCGAAAGAAAAGGTTTAAGAGGAAAGCATACCTTAATCGTTGGAATTATTTCGTAACGTTTACCTACGACGATAAAAAGCAGACGGAAGAGAGTTTCAGAAAAAAGTTAAGAAAGTGTTTATCTAACTTACATACAAGGAGAAGGTGGAGATATATGGGAGTATTCGAAAACGCACCCGAAACGGAGAGATTACACTTTCACGCGCTTATGTATATACCGGATGGGGAGATGGTAGGAAGTATTTACGAGAAAAAGGATTACAACAAGAAAAGCGGAAAGATGACGATAACGAGGATAAACACGTTTTTCGAGGACGGGTTCGGAAGAAACGATTTCCGACCGGTAAACGAAAAGGAGATAACGCACGGGAATACGATAAACTATCTGTTGAAGTATATATCTAAGTCGGGGGAGAAGATAGTATATTCGAGAGGGATACCGTCTGAGGTATGTATAAAGGTAAAGGAGTGGGATATAGCGGGAGAGATGTTCGATTACGTTGAGAAGGTGGTATTATTCGACGACGTGATAAGCTGGGAGAAGGATATACTTAATTACAAGCCGAGGCAACTATCGATGCGTGAGTTGTTTATGTGTGCGTAAGGAAAAGGAATACAAATACAAAAACAACGCCGAGAGTAAGAGCGGCGTTTTTCGGAGTGTAACGAAAAAGGGGAAAATATGGGGGGAAGGCGTAAAACGCGAAAAGCGGCGGGGACGAAAAAGCGGATTAGCGTTCGTCCCCGCCGCGCGTTTACGCCCATTCTGTTTTCAGACGCCTAACGTCGCCGCTTTTGAGATAACCGAGGCATAATTTAACGAAAAGTCACTGATTTTTTACATAACAAATAAGCAATTTGACTGTAAACTAACGAATTTTAGCCCGTTTTACCGACATAACCCGTGCAAAACGCGCCACCTTGATACGGCGCGCGACAGCGCGCCCCGCTCGTATTATATCAAGGTGGCGCGTTATACTCTCTGACGGAAAAATCAGTCATCTATATTACTTTTTGTATAATGAATAATATATAAGATAATATATATGATTGACAAATAAAATAAAATATGTTACTTTATTAAAAAGGAGATACCATGGAAAAATATACGCCTCCGTTTGATATTACTAATAAAATGTTAGAGTGTGTCGCCGAGATAATGGAAAATCTCGGAAAATTATCAGACGTTAATGAAGCTGAAAAATTACCGAGATTACGAAAAGTTTCGAGAATAAAAAGCATACATTCTTCGTTAGCCATAGAAAATAATACTTTATCTTTGGGGCAGGTGACTGATCTTATAGAAGGAAAACGCGTTTTAGGACCGGAGAAAGATATTATAGCGGTTAAAAACGCTTTTGCCGCATATGATGAGCTTAATCAAATAGAACCGTATAAGCTGAGTGATCTTTTAGCTGTTCATAAAGTAATGATGGAAGGTCTTGTCGAAGAAAACGGGAAGTTAAGAACGGGAAACGTCGGGGTATTCGATCAGAACGGTAATGTGCTTCACACTGCCCCGCCTGCGCAAATGGTTGGCGGACTGATGGAGGAATTGTTTTGTTGGGTAAAGAATTCCGACGCTCATATGCTTATAAAGTCAAGCGTATTTCATTATGAATTTGAGTTTATACATCCGTTCAGGGACGGTAACGGACGAATGGGCAGGCTTTGGCAAACCGCGCTGCTTGCGGATTGGAAGCCGATTTTCAAATATATTCCGATAGAGAGCGTTATTAAGGATAACCAAGAAGAATATTATAAAGCCATAGCGAAATCTACCTGCGATGGAAAGTCGAACGTTTTCATCGAATTTATGTTAAGAGTTATAGATAAAGCGATAAAAGATATTGTATGCGATACGCGGGAACATTATAATCATATCAGTATTCAAGTAAATAAGTTGATGAAAGTAATCGAATACTATCCGCAGTCTTCGCAAATGTTGATGGATAAACTCGGATTAAAGTCGAGGATAGGATTTGTGAAAAACTATTTGAAGCCTGCGCTTGACGCCGGACTAATCGGAATGACTTTGCCCGATAAACCGACGAGCAAAAATCAAATGTACTTTAAATTGTAATCGAGTATTTGTAATAATAGGAGAAGATATGTATAACGAAGTAGAAAATCGTTTCAGAGAAGAGGCTTTTTCAAGGAAGTTTAGTAAATTAAATATGATATTATTTATATGTTATATTGCTGTTTCTTTATTGTCTTTTAAAATCTTTGAGTCGAAAATTGCCGTAGGCTCTGTTATCATTTATTGTCTTGTATTCTATTTAATAATTTATGTATATAAGTATGTAAAGTTGCGGCGAAATAATATAAAAAACAACTTTTTTTGTTTTGAAAAAAATAATAAAAATTTTGAACAATTAAAAATGGAAAAAGACGAGGAGATATTACAGAATATTATAGAGTGCTATAATATTAACAGCAAAGATAAAATAAAGGAGGCTTTAAGACATTATCAAAGTATTGCGCCGCGGGCTACAATAGAGAGGTTGAGTTTTTCGTCGATTATTTCAATTGCACTTTCTATTGTTAGTTTGCTTTTGGGTGAGTCTGTATATAATTCACCTGATATGCAACAAAATGTTATAGTATTTCTTTGTATAACTGTTATTTATATTGTGATTATAAATTATGTTTTATCTAAGGTTTACATATTTAAAGGTTCAGATTTATATATAAGAATTGAGTCGCTC
>CAVBZJ010000212.1:0-2733 GCA_963599785.1 Anaerovoracaceae bacterium | reverse complement strand
ATTCACTTTTAAGGCGGGTTCGGTGTTTTTCAAGGCGGATGCGGCGTATAAAATCACCGCCGACCGTTCGTTTATCTGGTCGGGTTCTCAATGGTGGGGCTATAACGAAATAAACTGGACTACGGCAGATTGGTCGCCCGCAAGCGGCGTTCAGGTCGTAACGACGGGTATGTCGGATATTTCCGAAGGCAATCTTACTTTGAATAACTTTGTTGCGACGGTAAACGGCAATAGTTATTCCGGAGTGTCGGCATACTGGTATTCGAGCGCGGGAAAGCTTATGTTTAACGGGCTTGACGGCGCGGCGGCAAACGGTCTCGGAACAGTTCTTACCATAAAAGCCGGCTCGGGTTTTACCGAGGGCAGAAACGCATACAGAACTACGGAAGATAAGTCCTTCGTCTATTCGGAAAAGGACGGCAGCTGTTGGATGTACCTTTTGGGCGAAGTCGAACTTGACGGCGTCGGCTACAATTCGGAAAAGAGAATACAGATAAAGAACGTGGATTTTGCGGGCTTTACAAAATCGAGCGTTCAATTCCAGCAATATAAAGGTATTTATCAGAACGGCGAGGAAATTACCCCGAACGTTTGGTATCACGCTTCTCCGACAAACGTTCTCGACCTTGGTTATCACGGCGGAACGGGTGCGGAAACGGGCGGTTTTTCGACCGACTATCCCGTCGAAATCAAAGCGGGTTCGGTATTTTACGAGGACAGAAACGCTTACCGCATAAGTAACGACTGGACAGCCGAGTGGGTTGACGGGAAATGGTGCGAAATTACGCGCGCTACCGTCGATTATTCGGAAGCGAACAAAGACTGGTCGAACGACGATACCTTGCAGATACATCTTCCTTCGTACGGCATAGGTAACGAAAGCGGCGTGAGCGCGAATACAAACGGCTTTACCGTGATAGACGAAAGCGGCAATGCGATAACGGGCTTAACCGTGATTTATTACGAGAACGTAAGCGGCGTCGAGGGTAATAACAAAATAAGCATATCGGGGCTTAAAGCTTATACGGCACAGGTAATAACGATAAAGAAAGGCGCGAAGCTCGTTGTCGAGCATAATAACGGTAAACGTCTTGAAATTACTTTTGCGAGCGACGTAGCGTTCAGATTTGATAGTGAAGCAGGTAAATGGAATCCGATTACGGATTCCATTTCTTCTAACGGGAGATTTATAGTTTTCACCGACCTTTCACCCTCGGTGTTTTCGGAAGAAGAGCTTAATAAATATCTTGCGGCGGGCTTTACAGATTTCAATCTGACGTTTGACACGGCGAAGCTTGCACAGGCGATAGAGGACGGCATGCTTACCGTGACGGAAGAGCTTAAAGCAGCGATCTCCATTCTTAAAGACGCGGGCGTTAAGATTTATATCAGAAACCAGACCGACGGCGGAAATTTTTTCGATAATATTTCGGGCGAATTCAACGAGGTGTGGGCGGAAGGCGTTTCCGGCTTCTATTTCAACGACGAACCTACTGCGGACGAATTTTCCGCGCTTACCTCGCTCGTAGAATTTTTTAACGCGAACTACGCGGCGAATGAAAAGCTTTTTCATATAAATCTTTTCCCGAGCTACGCCGATAAAACGAATTTCGGCGTAAAACGGCAGGGGCTTACGAGTATCACGACGACTTATTATTCGTGGGAGGAATACGTTGAACGCTATATAAACGAAGTGCTTGCAAAAGTAAACGGCAAAAAAACTCTTTGTGTGGATTGTTATCCCTTCGGTAGCAGTACGAAGGCGTTTGATAAGGGCGTTTACATAAAGGATCTTCTGCATATCGCGAACGTTGTTAAATTGCTGAACGATTCGGGGCATAAAGTTACGATGGGTATGTGCGTGCAGTCGTTCGCCGAGAACGAAGAATATAATCTTCCGACGTCTTATAAAGAAATTTCCTTTCAGCTTTTGACGGGAATGGCTGTCGGCGCGGAGCTTTTTGAGTATTTCGGATACGGAAACGCCATAGGCGGGACGTGGAATATAAAGGGCTTTGCGGGGAACGAAACGGCGTACGAGGCTGTTAAAGCCGCTAACCAAAAATATTTGCAACTTGCAAAGGTTCTCGGGGCGTACGAGTGGCAGGGGCTTTCGTTCTTTGCAAAAAGCGGAAACGACGCGCTTTCAAAGCTTGGCGGAGAAACCACGCTTGCGGATAACGCGCGCGGCAAGCTTACGTCTTTTTCCGCGACGGAAAACACGCTTTGCGGCTATTATTCGGGCGAATACGGAGACGGATATATGATAACTAATTATTCCGACCCGACGAACGGAGCAAAGACTACGGTTACGTTGAAGCTGTCGGGCGGTGCGTATATTCTCGTGTACGGTGCGGATGGCGAGAAAATCGTGAAAAATATCGTGAACGGAGCAGTCACGATAGAAATCGAAGCGGGCGAGGGGGTGTTTGTAGCGGTAAGAGGGTGAAAACAGCGTATCCGCATTTCATAATCGTTTGTCGGCTTATTTATAAAGCTCGAAAATGCAATAAAAAATAGCCGTAAAAAAGTTAAAAACCGAGATTTCGTCGATTCGATGAGGTCTCGGTTTTATAAATTTTGAAATTATTATGATTTTAGAGTGTAACGATAGGGGTAAAAAGCTTCGGTTTTGCGCGTTTTTCGATATTTTCCCGCTTGACATTCGGTTATGTATTCTTTATAATATAAGCGAGAAAACTTGCTTGCAAGGGTTTTCGAGCGCAATATTTC
>CAVBZJ010000211.1:0-2807 GCA_963599785.1 Anaerovoracaceae bacterium | reverse complement strand
AAGTCACTCCCGTTATAGCAACCGCCGCGTTAAACGAGGCGAGGGAGAAGGCTTTTATTATGGGGATATTCGATTCGTAAATGAACACCGCCTTATCCGCCATTCTGCCGCTCGTTATGGAAGAAACTTCCTTCTGCCAGTTGTCGTTCTTGCCCAAAACGTAGTATACGCCCGATTTTTTGGCTATTTCGTAATCTTCCTCGTCGGTGGTTAAAACGATGGGGACTGCCTGATAATAAATGAGAAGCTGGGCGAGAATGTTCCCGAAGTTGTTTCCGCCGAGTATCGCGACGTAATCGCCCTTCTGCACGCCGAGCTTATCCACCACGGCGACGGCAAGGGAGATATGGTCTATAAACAACGCCTCGAAATCGGAAACGCTGTCCGGCAGAACGAACAGTTTTTCGTGCGGAACGGACATAAAGTCGCTTAAAAATCCGTCGTAATCTTCGCCCGCGACGAGCCTGTCGAGACATTTGTCGAACTCGCGGTTTTTGCAATTGTAACATTCGCCGCATTCCTTGCACGGTTCGACGTAAATATGCTTACCCTTTTCCAAGCCGAACAGGTTCGCTTCCGTTTCGGAAACGACGCCTATGCCAGAGCTTCCGAGAACGACGTTTTCGCAGTCTATATCGCCGCGATAGCACAAAACGTCCGAAAGGGAAAGGAGAGCCTTAGTAATTCTCACCTTCGTGCAGGCCGTTGTATTTTCGGTTTCCGCAAGCTCCTTTTCTTCGAGAGTATGGGGCTTAACAAGCTTCCAACCTTTCATAAACACTCCGTTTTTTTGAACTTTGCAATAAAGTATATATCAAAACGCAAAAAAAATCAAGCAAATAACCCCGCCGCAAGAAAATATTGCCTTGCGGGCGGACGGGTGAGCCTTGTCGAAATTCTGCTAACGCCCGTTTACGCTTGGTTTGTTTTTGATTGCGCCACGTTCGCGTCTTGTTTGCACTCGGGTTGCATTTTGTTAACGCACCCTTCGCGCCTCGTTCGCATCCCGCTTATGTTTAGCTCTCGTCTTGCCCGTCTCTCCGTTTGCGTTTCCGCTTGTATCGCAATTGCGCCGCGATTACACCGCGATTATTCCCCGATTACGCTCCGAGAGCTTGGGGTATAAGTAAAACTTTTGATAAAAACGCGAAAAATAAGGCGGATATAGTTGACTAAAAATAAAAAATGTTTTATAATTACACGGTAAATAAATTTTGAGGTGTTTTATGAAACAGGGAATACATCCGGATTATCATGAAGTAACGGTTCAATGTGCCTGCGGCGAAACTTTCAAAACCGGTTCTACTAAAAAAACTGACGTTATAAAGGTTGATATTTGTTCCAAATGCCATCCTTTCTTTACGGGTAAGCAAAAGTTGGTGGATACCGGCGGCCGCGTTGACAAATTCAACAAGAGATACGGCAAGGCAAAATAATTCGTTTGCTTCGCGGCTTTAAGAGTATTTACTACCCTTAAAGCCGCTTTTTCTTTTATTTTTAATTTTTTTCTTAATGTCTGACGAAAATATTAAAGAACTTAATACCGATAACGGCGGCGATAACGTCGATGAGAGCGGCGGCGCGGCGGAAAATGCCTGTGACGGCAGCGCGTTCGTCGCAAGCGGCGAAAACCCGAAAACCAAAGCCGAGAAAAGGGCGGCGAAAGCTAAAAAGCGCGTAACTTCTATCGGCGGTCAAGCCGTTTTGGAAGGCGTTATGATGCGCGGCGCAAGCTCGGAGGCTCTTGCCGTAAGAGACGAGGACGGGGTTATTCGTCTCGAAACGAAGCGCGTTAAGCCCGCACGGGAAAGGAATTTCTTTTTCCGTCTGCCGATAATTCGCGGGGTATATTCGTTCGTGCAGTCGCTCGTCGGCGGCACGGCGTGTCTTATGCGTTCTGCGGACGTTTACGGCGAGGGAGAACCCTCCAAATTCGAGAAATGGGTTTCGGAAAAGCTTAAAATCAACGTAATGAGCGTTGTGAGCGGAATATCTATGATAATAGGGCTTGCGCTCGCGATACTGTTATTTATGTGGCTTCCGCAGTTTGTGCGCGGATTGTTTGAAAAGTGGTTTCTGCCCGAAGGGCAAGCCTTCGGCGTATGGGCGAAAAACTTTATCGAGGGCGGCTTAAAGCTCCTTATATTCGTTTCGTATATACTTTTATGCTCGCTTCTTAAAGATATAAGAAGAACGTTTATGTACCACGGCGCGGAGCATAAAACGATAAGCTGTTACGAAAAAGGGCTTCCTTTAACCGTCGAAAACGCGAGAAAATGCACCCGCGTTCACGACAGATGCGGAACTACCTTTATCGTGTTCGTACTCGTTATCAGCATAATAGTTTTCGCGTGCTTCGAGTCGCTCGTCGGCGGGGAGCTTAAAGGTGCGTTGAGGGTTTTGTGTAAACTCCTTCTTCTGCCCGTCGTTGCGGGACTTTCTTACGAGCTGTTAAAAGCTCTTGCCAAAACCAAAAGCCCGCTCGTGCTTCCGCTTAAAGCCCCCGGTCTTCTTCTGCAAAGAATAACCACCAAAGAGCCTACGGACGATATGTTAGAGGTCGCGATAACCGCCTTTAACGCGGTGCTTCAAATGGACGCGGATCCGACTATTCCAGAAAAGAAATTCGTCACCGCGGAAAAACGCCGCGAACTCCTTTCACGCGTTTCCGAGAAATTGAAAGAGGGCGGAATAGACGAGGGCGCGGAAGCGGAATGGATAGTTTCTTTGACTATCGGCGTAAAACGCGACGAACTCGATTCCGATAAGCTCGTTTCTCCGTCTCTCGTCGAAAAGGTGAATAAACT
>CAVBZJ010000210.1:714-2826 GCA_963599785.1 Anaerovoracaceae bacterium | reverse complement strand
TGCTTATCCCCTCGCTTATCAGCCTTTCAGTCTCTTTTAATAATTCGTTTTCTAATTCTTTTGTATTTTCTACCTTTCTATGACCGAAAAAAGAACAAATTTTATCCATTGTTTACAGAACTCCGTAATTCATTGTAATAAAAACAAACGAAAAAGGCAATCGTTTTACAGAGTTCTGTAAGACCGATTTTTATAATATTCTTAAAATGATTACAGAATAACGTTACGGAGTTTTGTAATCATGAACGTGGAAGAAGCAATTAAAAAGAGAATAAACGAAATCGTAGTAAGCAATAAAACGACGTTGACGGCTTTGGCGTTAAATTCAAATCTGACTCCTTCCACACTGTTTGAATTTATGTACGGAAGAAGCAAATGCCCGAAGGTTATTACGATAAAAAAACTTTGCGCGGGCGCAAACATAACGCTTAAAGAGTTCTTTTCGAGAGACTATTTCGACGACACCGACGACGTTTATTGAAACGTTTACCGATTTTTAATCGACAAGCGGGTTGCGAGACGGCTTCTGTTCCCGAATTTTACAAAGGCTTTTCGTTGCAGATTCGTTCAGGCGGAGGTTTTCTTTACTCGTTTTTTCTTAAAATAAAACTTTTCCTTATATTTCCTCGCGTTTATGCTTGTCATTTTCGCTTTCCTTTGTTAAAATATATTTATGGTCTTTGATTTTAAGGCGTGTTTCGGAGAGAATAAAACCGTAGCCGCTGCCGTTTCCGGCGGCAGCGATTCTATGGCTCTTCTCTCTCTGCTTCTCGATTCGCGGGAAAAGCTCGGCGTAAAGGTCGTCGCGATAAACGTCGAACACGGTATCCGCGGCGAAAGCTCCGCCCGCGACAGTGAGTTCGTAAAAAATTTCTGCTTAAATCGCGGCGTTCCGCTCGCTTCTTATTCGGTTAATTCGTTAGAATACGCCGAAAAACACGGGCTTTCCGTCGAGCAGGCGGCAAGAGAGCTTAGGTACGATTGCTTTTTTAAGGCGATCGAAAGCGGTTTTTGCGACGTTGTGGCGACTGCGCATCACGCGCAGGACAACCTCGAAACGGTGCTTTTTAATCTCTTCCGCGGGACGGGACTTAAAGGCGTGGCGGGAATTTCCGAAACGGGTTACGACGGAAAAATCGTTCGCCCCCTTCTTCCCTTCACGAAAGCCGAAATCAACGACTACATAAAGGAAAACGGCGTGCCGTTCGTAACCGACGAAACGAATTTTTCCGACGAATATTCGAGAAATTTTTTGCGGCTGAACGTTATCCCCAAAATCAAGGAATTATTCCCCGACGCGGAAACGAGCGTTTATCGCTTTTCAAGTCTCGCGGCAAAGGAAAACGAATACCTCGAAGAAGAAGCGGAGCGCGCGGTAAAGCTTATTTGCGAGGGCAAAAACAGAGACGATAAAAACGGGCGCGTTAAGGAAGCGAGGATTTCCTCTTCCGTCCCCGAAGTCATATTTAAGCGCGCGGTTATCTTCGCGCTGAAAGCACTCGGCGTGACGAAGGACTGGGAAAAAACGCATATCGACGAGGCTTTTTCTCTGACGAGCAAGGAAACGGGCAAAAGCTTTAATCTCCTTTCGGGTATCGTTTGCAGAAAAGAATACGGCGAAGTCGTGTTTTCCGTTTGCGAAAAGTTACGTCGCGGCGACGGGAACGGGCAAGCGGACGGACAATCGGAAAATCAAGCTTGCGGTCTTTCACTCGGACAAGCGGGCGAAACGAACGAAGCAGACGGAAAAAGCGAAAAAGGCGATTTATATATTTCGTTATTCCCGTTTGTCGGCAGAGCGAAAAGCTTTACCGCGGGCGAGAAAATTTATAAAATAGAAGAAATTTCCGCAAAAAACGTAGGCCTTAAAGACGGGCTTTACCTCGCGGCGGAAAAAATTCCCGAAAACGCGGTTATCCGCTTTTATCGTGACGGCGATATTTTCAAAAAATTCGGCGGCGGAACGAAAAAGCTTTGCGATATTTTTACGGACGAGAAAATTCCGAGAGCGAAACGCGGAGAAATTCCGCTTTTGGCTTCGGAAAACAAGGTGCTTGCGATTTTCGGAAGAAAAATTTCCGACGACGCGAGAGCGGACGAGTTGACGAAAAT
>CAVBZJ010000210.1:0-704 GCA_963599785.1 Anaerovoracaceae bacterium | reverse complement strand
TTCTTAACCTCTCTCCCGTCGCCTGCACGAAACGAAAAACGCGCGATTAGCCTCGGCGGACGAAGCGGATAAATCGTACAAATCGATCGTACAAATCGGCGGCGAACGAAAAACTATACGAGAAAAAATTTAAACGAAGGACGTTTATGGATAATTACAGAATTTTACTTACGCAGGAACAAATTCAGGCGAGAATCAAGGAGCTTGGCGCGGAAATTACCAGAGATTACGCAGGCAAAGAACCCGTCATCATCTGTATGCTTAAAGGCGCGGTATACTTCTTCGCCGACCTCACGAAGCACATCAACCTTCCCATAATGATCGATTTCGCAAGGCTTTCGAGCTATCGGAACGGCACGACGAGCGGCAAAATGGAGCTTATCGCAAACATTACCGCCAAAATCGAAGGCAAAGACGTGCTTATCGTAGAGGACATCGTTGACAGCGGAAAAACCCTCGCTTACTTTATCAACCTCCTCAAAGAAAAGAACCCCGCGTCCATAAAAATCTGCTCGTTCCTCGATAAGAAAGAACGCCGCGAAGCGGACATCAACCCCGATTACGTCGGGTTCGATATTCCCTGCGGATTCGTTATCGGCTACGGTCTCGACTACGCCGAAAAATACCGCGAATTCCCCTTCCTTGCGGAAATCATCGATCCCGATAAGCTTTAAAATTATCGGAATCGCCGCGCGCTTATGCGC
>CAVBZJ010000209.1:0-2836 GCA_963599785.1 Anaerovoracaceae bacterium | reverse complement strand
AAACGGAACAGAGAACGGAGTTTTACGACGAAAAGGGAGTAAAAACCGAACTCACCCTTAAACCCATGGAAGTAAGATGGATAAAATTATAAAAACACAAAAGGTAACGGAATGATTTGTAAAATCGACGGAAAAATAAACGCAATGCATAAGGGCGTTATGACCGGTAACGGTAACCTCGGCGCGATGCTGTACGGAAACGAATATCTTACGCTTTCGCTTGACCGAGCAGATCTGTGGGACGAGCGTTTGCCGAACGAATTCAGGGATAAAAACTTTAATTATCCCTATCTTTCAAAATGTCTGAAAAATAACCGAGCAGAGGCTTCGAGGCTGTTTGACGGCTGTTACAATCATTCTTATCCTACAAAGGTAAACGTCGGAAGTTTGGTATTCGGAGAAAGCGTTTCTGAAAACGGAGAATTTTTTTTCGATACCGAAACCGCTACGCTTGGGTATAACGCGGGCGGGCAAAGCGTGATAAAAGGCTATGCCGACGCGAACGAGCCGATTATCGTTCTTGAAATTAAAAAAAGCGTTAATTTTTGCTATAAACCCGCAGAATATTTAAGTCGTCCGATAACCGAACGCGGACTCGGTTATCCGTCTTGTACAATTTCAAAAAACGGACGCTTTTTTGTTGTCGAGCAGAGAACTTATGGAAAAAACAAGTTCGGGATCGTTGTTTACAGAACGGAAGAACCGAACGGATGCGCTTTATATGTAACCGTATATAAAAACGGCGGGTTTTGCGCGGCGAAAAATCTTCTTAAAAAGTATAGCGGGGAAAAAACCGAATATTATGAAAAACATCTGACGTTTTGGAGAAATTATTACGCGCAGTCGGATATTAAGACCTGCGATAAAGGTATAAACGAACTGTTCGAAAAGGGCAGATATTTTTTCGGCTGTAATTCGCGAGGAAAAGTACCTATGACGCTTCAAGGAGTCTGGACGAGAAACGACGGAAATTTGCCTCCGTGGAAATCCGATTACCATAACGATATAAACGTGCAGATGACTTACGACGCATATCTTAAAACGGGGAACTACGAGGAGGGTTTTGTTTTATCCGATTTTTTAGCGCGTAATAAAAGAAAATTCAAGCGTTTTGCTTCGCGTTTTATGAAGACGAAGGGACTTCTCATTCCCGGAGTAATGAGTAAAACCTGCGAGCCGCTCGGCGGTTGGCCGCAATACGCTATGAGTCCCGCCGTGTCGATTTGGGCGCTTAAACCGCTTTCGGACAGATATAAATTTTTTGGAGATTTAAACTATCTGAAACGTATCGCGTATCCGTTTTTCAGGGATACCGAGAAATGCGTCCGGCGGTATCTTTCGCTGAACGAACAGGGGTATTACGAGTTGAATTTTCATTCCTCGCCCGAATATTTTGAAGACGGAGAACGGTCCGTATTCGCAGAACAGTCGAATTTCGAGCTTACTTCTCTTAAATTTTTGTACGGCACTCTTATAGAGTTTTGCGGAAAGCTTGGCAAAAATGCAACGAAATATGCCGAAATTTACCAAAAACTTGCAGATTGTTACCGAAATGAAAACGGCGAAGCGAAAATTTCCGCAAGACAAGAATACGATATGTCGCACAGGCATTTTTCGCATATACTTTCTTATAAAAATTTCGAGCAGTGCAATCCGTTTGCTGAAAAAGAAACGATAAAAAAGGATATTGACAGACTGGAAAAGCTCGGATACTCGCAATGGGTAGGTTTTTCTTTCGTCGAAGCGGCTGGATTGTATGCCTACGTTCACGACGGAGAGAATGCGTATCGTCATCTTAAAATTTTTGAAAAGGCGTTCACTTACCCGAATGGCTTTCACGCGAATTTCGACTATCAAAATCTTGGTTACAGCGCGCTTAAAGGCGAAGTTCTTACCTTGGAAGCGAACGAGGGTTTCGTCCGATCGTTATCGGATATGTGTTTGCAAGAGGTTTTCGGAGTGGTTTCGATTTTTCCCGCCGTTCCGGAATGCTTTAAGAAAAACGGCGTAAGGTTCGATAATCTTCGTCTTTCGGGAGACGATAGAGTTAGTGCGGAATATAAAAACGGGCGGCTTACCTTCTCGATAAAACTTAAATCTTTGAAGACATTAAAAATATATAACGATTTTGATACTGCTCCGACGATTTTCGTTGACGGGAAGGCTTGCGCTTTTGATAGTAAAATCGGCGAAATTATTGAAGTGACGGCAGAAAAGGAAATAGCTTATGAAGCATTTTACGATTGACGGATTAGAGCAAAATTCCGAAATTATTTTTTCGATAGGAAAGACGTATGCGAACGAATTGCGTATAAGTTGTTCGGATTTTTATACTGTTTTTGCAGATGAAAAGGTTATAGACTTCGGTCCGGAGAGAACCGCAAAAGGGTTTACGAGAATAAAAACCGTTGCAATCGACAAGCCTGCTCGTCTTACGATAAGAATAAATCATTACGGTATACCGACGTTTGATTTAGAGCTGCAACAGTTTTTTATCGGGCTGGAATTGATAGAAAACGGGGAGATAATCGGGGATGCGACCGATTTTATCGTTACAAACAATCCGAAACGTATTTTAAAATCGTGTAAATATTCCCCGCAAAGAGGTTTTGTGGAAAGATACGATTTTCGCGAAGATAAAAACAGGCATCTCTCGCTTAAAGAAATCGATTCGCCGAAAGAACTACGACCTGCGAACGTTTTTTGCAGATTCGGCGAATTTACACCCGAAAAAACAGGCGAAGAAATTTTTTCGGGTTTTGATGAAATAAAAGAGCGAGCGTGGCTGAAACTTCCGCAGTTTGAGATTTTCGGAAGCTATGATATAGACGGAGAG
>CAVBZJ010000208.1:2390-2840 GCA_963599785.1 Anaerovoracaceae bacterium | reverse complement strand
GGCAAGCGAAGATCTTGTATATCTCACCGAAACGGAAAAGGCGGTTCTGGCTTTTTGTGCCGATAAAAAACCCGCTCGCGGCGAATTCCATATAGTAAAAGGTCAAAACAGGAATATCGTTTTGGCGGTATACGCGTCGGACGAGAGCTTGTCCGAAAAATTCGAGTACGTGTTGTACGTCGATATAAATTCAATATTAAGCTACGTAAAGTGGCTTAACTGGATTTTTTGCGGAGCGGTTGTCGTTGTGGGTACGGTGATATGCGCTATCGGCTTAAAGCTCGGCAAGACAATCGAATCGGCGCAGGAAATAAGGCAGTCTTTTTTTCAGAACGCCTCTCACGAACTGAAAACTCCGCTTATGGCGATTCAGGGGTATGCGGAAGGGATACAGACGGGCGTTTTGCCTATACGGGAATCCGCAGGCGTTATTCTCGAAGAAAGCGATAG
>CAVBZJ010000208.1:0-2380 GCA_963599785.1 Anaerovoracaceae bacterium | reverse complement strand
GAATGACAGAGCTTATAGAAGAATTGCTCGCGTTGTCGAAAATCGATTCCGCGCAGGCAAAACCGAAATTTCGGGAAGTCGATTTAGCCGGAATAATCAACGGTGTGGCTAATTCGCTTGCGCCCGCTTTTGAAAACGGTCAAAAGAAACTTAAAACCGAGCTTTGCGGAGAAGAAGCTATTTTGTGCGACGAAAAGCAAATGCGTAAAGCCGTTTCAAACCTTATATCGAACGCTTTTAAATTTTGCAAAACCACGGTAACCGTCAGATGCTCAAATGAAAAAGGCAAAGTACTCATTATTGTTTCCGACGACGGCGACGGCATAGCCAAAGAGGACCTGCCTCACATTTTCGAGAGGTTTTATACGGGCAGAAAAGGCAACACCGGCATAGGTCTTGCGCTGACAAAAGAAATAATTAAATTCCACGGCGGCGATATTAAAGCTTACAACCGCGGCGGGGCGGTTTTTGAAACGATATTGCCCGGGAGAAAAGGAGATAAACAATGAAAAGAGTCGTTGCTATAATATTTGTATTGACGTGCGTTTTTCTTTTCGCAAGCTGCGGCGATAAAAAACATAACGGTGAAAACACGGCGAAATATCACAAAATAACGGCGGCGGAAGCGTACGCGATGATGAACGAAAAAGAAGTCGTCATCGTAGACGTGCGCACAAAAAGCGAATATAACGAAGGGCACATTAAAGGTGCGATTTTGATTCCTAATGAAACCATCGGCAAGGAAATGCCGTCGGATTTGCCCGATAAAAACGCCACCGTTCTTCTGTATTGCCGAAGTGGCAGACGAAGTCGCGAAGCGGCAAACAAGCTTGTTGAGCTCGGATATAAAAACGTGTACGACTTCGGTGGGATAAACGACTGGCCGTACGGAACGGTCAAGTAAAAAATCAGGAGGCAAGAGATGAAAAAAGTCTTTGTTGCGATTATATTGTCGTTGGCGATAAGCATGGCGTTTGTTGCCTGCAATCCGGACAAAGAAAAGAAGGAGATTGAAAAAATGGATTTTTCGCACGAAAAAGAGGGCGTAATATATCTTGCGGGCGGTTGTTTTTGGGGTACAGAACTGCTTATGCAATCCATGAACGGCGTTATTTGACAAATTTCCGCTTGTATGTTATAATACAAGAGATCGTAGCTTGCTTGCAAGAGCTTACAACTTCGCCGTATTTCAACTTAAAGATTAAAAAACGACGAAACGATCGTTGTTTATCAATAAAAAACCGACAGATACAGAGACGGAGGTTCCCGCCCATGAGAATAATCGTTTAAGCGCAATCGAAATAAATTTTAGTTTTAATCTTGTCCGGCATGGCGCAAAAGGTATAAAAAAATTGACGGAGGTATATATATATGTCAAATTGCAAACAAACAGAAAAAAACACAACGACTTGCGAGCCTAAGGCAACAAAGTACGCAGGTACTCAAACGGAAAAGAATCTTGAAACGGCATTTGCCGGCGAAAGTCAGGCTCGGAATAAATATACATATTTTGCATCCGTTGCAAAAAAGGAAGGGTATGAACAGATTTCCGCACTGTTCCTTAAAACGGCGGAAAACGAAAAAGAGCATGCAAAACTTTGGTTTAAGGAACTAAACGGCATCGGAAACACCGCTGAAAATCTTTGCTCCGCGGCGGCGGGTGAAAACTACGAATGGACGGATATGTACGAGGGGTTTGCCCAAACAGCCGAAAAAGAGGGATTCAAGGATCTCGCTCAAAAATTCCGCCTTGTCGCAGCCATTGAAAAACATCACGAAGAAAGATATCGCGCGCTTCTTAAAAATATTGAAACGGCGCAGGTGTTTGAAAAGAGTTCCGTTAAGGTTTGGGAATGCCGCAATTGCGGTCATATAGTCGTAGGCGAGAAAGCGCCGGAGGTTTGCCCGACGTGCAATCATCCGCAAAGTTATTTCGAAGTACATGCGGAAAATTACTGAAAAGGGGCTGTAAATAAAGATAAAGGCGTGTTCCGTAATTGTTCGGGCACTTTATATACGACGGAAAACTCAAAGCTTGAGCCCGCACGAGAAAAATCGCGCGCGAGTAAGCTCGATTACGGCTTTTTCGGGGGAAAAGGAAAATCACCGCCCGATTATATTCGTACGATATGCAAGCACTATTTACGCATATGCGTTTAAACTTGAAAAACAAAAACTCTCGACGGGAGGTAACCGCCTATGAAACACTTAAGACTATAAGCGCAAAGAAAAGCCTTTTCCCTTGCGCTTTTTTGTTGCTGTTTAACTAATATAACGATATAAACGGAAATACTTTTACTTATAAACCGTTTTAAAAAATTAAAAAACAGGAGGTTCTAAAACTATGAAAAAACTGCTTTTATGCTTATTGACGCTGGTT
>CAVBZJ010000207.1:0-2846 GCA_963599785.1 Anaerovoracaceae bacterium | reverse complement strand
TCGCTAAACAGCTTAATAAACCCGTTTCGGAAGTAACCGACGAAAAAGAGGTCGTAAAGGATCTCGGCGCGGACTCCCTTGATGTTATGGAAATGCTTATGAACCTTGAAGAAGAGTTCAACATAACCGTTCCCGAAGAGGATGCCGTGAACATTAAAACGGTCGGCGATATAATCAAGCTTATCGAAAGCAAAAACTAAATAACGACGGCGACGGAACTTGGTTTTCCGCCGCCTTTTTTCTTTGTGAAAATTATCGGAATTGCGGCGAGATTTTTTAGATAAACGCTTGCCGAAAGCGCGATATTTTGTTAATATATAAGCGTAGCAAAAATGCGGTTTTCCGCTTAAAGGAGCTTATTTTGAAAGAAGATTTATCGACTGTACTTAAAAGCGAAAAAATCAACGAATACAGAGCGATTCCTTTTTGGAGCTGGAACGACGAGCTTGAAATTCCCGAGCTTGAAAGGCAAATAGAATGGATGAAGCAAGCGGGCTTCGGCGGCTATTTTATGCACGCACGAGGCGGACTTACGACCGAATATCTCGGCGAAAAATGGTTCGATTGCGTAAAGGCCTGCCTCGATAAAGGCGCGAAAGAAGGTATGGAAAGCTGGGCATACGACGAGAACGGCTGGCCGAGCGGTTTTGCGGGCGGTAAGCTTTTGTCCGATCCCGAAAACTGCGACCGCTTTATAACATATAATACGGGCGCGTACGACGAAAATTCTCTCGTTTCCTACCGCATAGACGGCGGAAAATTCGAGCGCGTTTCAAGTAAATCGGCAGAAAAGTGGGCGGACGGCGAATATCTTAATTTATACGAACATATTTCTAACTCGACCGCAGACATTCTGAACGGCGAAGTCGTAGATAAATTTATATCTGAAACGCACGAAAAATATAAAGAACGCTTCGGTAAAGATTTCGGCGGGAAATTGAAAGGTTTTTTCACCGACGAACCGCAATATTACAGATGGGGGCATCCTTATACCAAAGTTCTTCCCGCATACTTTAAGAAAAGATACGGCGTCGATATTTTAGACGGTTTAGGACTTATGTTCGTCGAACGCGACGGGTACAGAGCTTTCCGTTATAAATACTGGCTTTCTATGCAAAGCCTGATGCTCGATAATTTTGCAAAGAAGATTTACGACTGGTGCAATAAAAACGGTTGCGAATTTACAGGGCATTACGTCGAAGAAGTTTCTCTTCAATGGCAGGATATGTGTTGTGCGGGCGTTATGCCGTTTTACGAATACGAAAGTATCCCCGGAATGGATCATTTGGGGGCTGTCGTTTCGGGCGTTGTTGCGCCGAAACAGCTCGGTTCGGTAGCCGCGCAGCTCGGCAAAAAGAAAGTTCTTACCGAGACTTACGGCTGTTGCGGTTGGGGGGTAACGCCTCGTAAGCTTAAACGTATTGCGGAAAGCCAGTACGTTTATGGCGTGAATCTTATGTGTCAGCATCTTTTGCCGTATTCTGAACACGGTCAGAGAAAACGCGATTATCCCGCGCATTATTCGTGGTCAAACCCTTGGGTAAGGCATGATTTCAAGTCGTTTAACGACTATTTTGCAAAACTCGGCTATCTTCTCGGCGAAAGCCGCGAATTAGTGAACGTTGCTATGTTCTGCACGGTGAGAAGCTCTTATTTGGAATATAAGAGGGAAGAGCTTGAAAAGCTTAAAGATATAGACGTTTCTTACCTTAACCTTGCGGACAAGCTTGCAAAAATGAATATTCCGTTCCATCTTGCAGACGAAACGATTATGGAAAAGTACGGAAAGGTTGAAAAAGGCAAACTCGTTATAGGCAACTGCTCGTACGAATACCTCGTTTTCCCCAAAACTTACACTATGGGGAAATTTACGAAAGAGCTTCTCGACGAATTCGTGCGTCAGGGCGGTAAAATTCTTTTCACCGAAGGCGTTCCCGAATATCTCGAAGGCGAACCGTGTTCGTTCGGTTATGAAAGTAACGTTTCGCTCGATGAAATTGCCGCGGCGCAGGAGTTTACGATAAGCGATACTGAAACTGAAATTCGTTCTACGCTCCGCGAAATAGACGGAAAACGCTTTATCTACTGTGTAAACGTAGGCGAAAAAGCTTACGATGTGAAATTTTCTGGTAAATTCAAGGGCTTTACCGAGCTAAACCTCGAAACGCTCGAAGAGAAGCCTGTTTCCGATGAGCTTCACTTTGAATCGGGGGATTCTCGCGTATTGTTCTTCTCCGACAAAGAAACGGCGAGGGAAAAAGAGTTGCCCGAAATCACACTCGACGGTGCATTTAAGGTAGCCTCCGACAGCGGAAATTATCTTACTTTGGATAAGCTGTCCTATTCCTTGGACGGAAAAAATTATAGCGAAAAACTTCGTTATATGGGGATTTTCTGGGAGCTTCTGAATAAACGCCACAACGGCGCAGTCTATCTTAAATACGATTTCAAAATAAAGGATGTTCCGGAAAAGATATATTTTCTTGCGGAAGATATGCACAATGAATGGTGCGAAATTAACGGACACAGGGTAGAGTTTAACGGCGAATCGGATTTTGAGAAAAAGTTATATAAAGCCGATATTGCCCGTTTCGTAAAGGAAGGCGATAATACCGCAGTTATAAAAATCAACTTCTACGAAGCCGAAAACGTATATTACGTTTTGTTCGGAGACGTGAACGAAAGCCTTAAAAACTGTCTCGTATATGATACGACGATAGAAGCCTGCTATTTGTTCGGCGATTTCGGAGTATATGCGGAGAACGGATTCAAGAACGGCAAAACGGCAAACGTTCTTATCGGCGACGACTTCTATATAGGCAAGAAAAAAGAGTATATTTACGACA
>CAVBZJ010000206.1:0-2861 GCA_963599785.1 Anaerovoracaceae bacterium | reverse complement strand
CAAAAAGCTCTTCCTTAAAGGCGAGAGATGCTTCAAGGGCGTTTGCGCTTTTGAAAAGAGACCCGTTGCCCCCGGTCAGCACGGTATGGCAAGAAAGAAAGTTTCCGAATACGGCTTGCAGCTCCGCGAAAAGCAGAAATGCAAGAGAATATACGGCGTTTTGGAAGGTCAGTTCAGAAAATATTACGAACAGGCCGACAGAATGAAAGGTATCACCGGTGACAATATGCTTTCGCTTCTCGAAAGACGTCTCGATAACGTTATTTTCAGAATGGGTATCGGTTCTTCGAGATCGCAGGCTCGTCAGCTCGTAACGCACGGTCATTTCACCGTAAACGGCAAGAACGTAAACATCGCTTCTTACTGCGTTAAGGCGGGCGACGTCATCGCCGTTAAGGAAACCAAGAGAGATAACAAGTATTTTGCGGAAATCAAGCAGATGAAAGTCGGCGCGATGCCCAAATGGCTTGAATTCAACCCCGAAACGTTAGAGGGCAAGATTCTTGCGCTTCCGACGAGAGAAGACATCGACATCACCATAAAAGAACACATGATCGTCGAGCTTTACTCGAAATAATTAAATAAATCGTTAAATAAATCGAAAATTTATCCGTTGGGATTTGGCGGGGGGAAAGCTTTGGTTTTCCACGCCTTGGCAAGAATTCCCGCCCTATCCTTTATCGGAACTATTTTTTAAGGAGGTAAATTTCTTATGATGGAAATTGAAATGCCGAAAATAGCAGTGGAAGAAAACGAGGACAGAAGTTACGCGAAGATAGTGGTCGAACCTTTGGAAAAGGGCTTCGGACTTACTCTCGGCAACGCTCTGCGCAGAATTCTTTTATCCGCGCTCCCCGGCGTAGCTATTCAGAACATTAAGTTCTCGGAAGATTTAGGTATCAAGCACGAGTTCTCCGCAGTCCGCGGCGTAAAAGAGGACGTTACGGAGATAATTCTCAACTTAAAGTGCGTTGCGCTCAAATCCACTTGTCTCGACAAGGACTACAAAAAGACCTTGAAGCTTTATAAAGAAGGTCCTGCGGTAGTCAAAGCGGGCGATATTTCCTGCGACGCAGAGGTAGAGGTGTTAAACCCCGACCAGTATATCTGCACCGTAGACGAAGGCGCGAAGCTCGATATGGAGCTTACCATAGGCAGAGGTCGCGGCTATCAGGGCGCAAGCGAACACAAAACCGATATTATCGACAATATCGCGATAGACAGTATCTATACGCCGGTCAAAAAGGTCAGCTATAACGTAACCGCTACCCGCGTAGGGCAGAGCGTAGACTTCGATAAGCTTACCCTTGAAATCTGGACCAACGGCGCGTTCTCGGGCAGAGACATCGTGTCGCTCGCCGCGAAGATTATGGAAGAACATATCAAAATGTTCGTATCCCTCTCCGAGGTCGGCAACATAGGAATACTCGTTCCGCCGGAAGAAGACAAGAAGACCAAGATACTCGAAATGACCATCGAAGAGATGGATTTATCCGTGCGTTCGTATAACTGCTTAAAGAGAGCGAACATTCACACGGTAGAAGATTTGACTAAAAAAACCGAAGACGATATGCTTAAAGTCCGTAATCTCGGCAAAAAGTCGCTCGACGAAGTTATTTACAAACTCGAAAGTTACGGCTTGAAACTTGCGGACAAGGAGGACTAAGGAAATGGCAAGAAAATTAGGAATGAATGCCACCAAGAGAATGGCGCTTATCAAGAATCAGGCTTCCGCCCTTTTATGGCACGGAAAGATACAGACGACCGAAGCGAGAGCGGAAGAGATAGAGGCTTACGTTGCCAAGATCCTTACGCTTGCGGTAAACACTTATGATGACACCGTCGAAAGCGAAGTTACCGTTACGGACGCAAAGGGCAAAGAAACCAAAAAGACGCTCGTTAAAGACGGCACCAAGAAGCTTAACGCGAGAAGAAAGATTATGACCATGGTCAACGATCTTCAAGAGGTTAAAGGCTTTAAGGAAAGCAAACCCGACTTTAAAAAGAGAACGAAAGCTGTCAAAAGCCCGCTTATCGAAAAGATTTTCGACGAGTACGCTCCGAAATACGCTACCCGTAAAGAAGAAAAGGGTAACGGCGGCGGCTATACGAGAATCTATAAGCTCGGACCGCGTCGCGGCGACGCTGCGGAAGTAGCGATCATCGAACTCGTAGACTAATCGAGTCGGAAACGAATAATAAAAACACCCGTTTACGGAACGCGTTTGATTATAAACGCAAAAGTAAGCGGGTTTTTTATTTACTGATTTTAAAATTGAGGTAGGACTGAAAAGCTCGTAAGCTTTTTTAATTCCTAAATATTTTTGATAAATATTCTCTGTAACTTGCAATACTTATCGGAATATGTTAAAATATTATCGTCACATAATTTAATAAGTCCATTGATGTAGACTTCTATTCGGTAGAAGTGTACGTTTTTTCGCATAAAAAATATACGTCAATGAACTATATAAAATAAATTGTGTGACAGCAAGCGAAACTGTGCATTTTTACGGTGCGTGGACTCGTTTGCGAGGTCGCGCATTTTTTATTTTGCGCAGGAAAAAATTTTCAGAGGAGGCATAGAAAAACTATGCGAAAGAGATGTTGGTTGGTATTGTTCGCGATACTCGCGGCAATGGCGAGTGTTACTTTCGGACTGTTTGCGGCTTGCGGAAGTAACGATGATAACGGTGTTACGGGGGGCGGGGATAAGCCCTCTGGCGAACATACCCATACTTTTGTAGAAACGGTTATCGAACCGACCTGCACCGAGAAAGGCTATACTCTCCATAAATGCGAGTGCGGAGAGAAGTATGAGGATAGCTACGTCAGCGCGCTGGATCATAAGCTCGGCGAAT
>CAVBZJ010000205.1:2480-2902 GCA_963599785.1 Anaerovoracaceae bacterium | reverse complement strand
ACGGCAAGCTCGTAGTCGTTTTCGTATTCCGCTATTTTATCGGTAAGCTCCGCCTTTCTGCTTTCCAGATCGGCGGCTTCGTCCGCTTCCCTTTCGTATTCGGAAATCGTCGCCTTCGTCTTTGCCAGAAGCACGGTTTTGTTTTTATACCACTCGCCGACGGTGGCAAGCTCTTTGTTTATCGCCTGCGCGTTCACCGCCCCTTCCGCCTTTTCAAAAACCGCGCCGTCCTTTTCGAGCGCGGATATTTCCGCGGACAACGCTTCCGCCCTCGCTTTTGCGCGCCGCTTATCCGCAGCCGCCTTTTCCACCAGCGAATACGCCGTGAAAACGTCCGCGTTTTCGGGAAGCGCGAATGCGGAGAAAAACTCGCTTATTCTCTTTTCGTATTCTTTTTCTATCTCCGAAAACTCTTCAAACGC
>CAVBZJ010000205.1:0-2383 GCA_963599785.1 Anaerovoracaceae bacterium | reverse complement strand
CGTTTTTCGATAAGTTCGTCGTTTAATATCGGCTTTTCTTCCGTTTCGGGTTCTTCTTCGGGAAGCTTTTTTCTGCTTGCGTTCGCGTTCGACACGGATATTATCAGCGATATAACCCCGCCGACAAACAGCGCGCCGCCGACTATTGCAATCGGCATACTTTTAGCTATCAAGCCTACCGCACCCGCGATAAGCCCCGCCGCAAGAAATACTATCGCGAGTATAAACGCCGCCGAAAGCTTTCCGTTTCGGGGAGCTTTTTCGGCGAGAATTTTTTCTTCCCGCAGCTTATCTGCGCGAAGCTTTTCCGCTCTCTCCGCTTCTAAAAGCTCTGCGGAAAGCTTGGCTTTTTCTCCTCTTGCGGAGTTAAGCTCGGAAATACAGTCTCGGAGCATTTGGAGCTTTTCCTCTCCGACCTCTTTGCCGCGAAGAATTTTATCGGCGTTTTCTATCTCCGAAAGCTGCGCTTTTCTTTCCTCTTCCGCCTTCTGATAGCGCGCTTTTTTGACCGCGACGGCTTCCGCCCTGCCCGCCTTTTCCGCTATCTTACGCAGTTTTTTGTCCTCTTCTTTAAGCTTTTCTATCTCGCTTTCTAAAAGCTCTGCGTCCTCCGCCATTTTTTTGGCGGTTTCCCCCGCGCGCGCTGCTCGATCAAGCCTTCCGCCGATAGCGAAAATCTCGCGCTTGGCGTCCGCGATAAGCCCTTTATCGCCGCGCATTTTATACGTTTTGGCTTTTTCTTCGAGATATTTAACGGCTTTATCGAATAATTCGGGTTTCTGAATATCGCAAACCTCGTTGTATTTTGCGGTTATGCTCGCGTTGCTTTTCGCCTCGAAATCCTTCTGCGAAAGAAAAACCGTGGAAGAAAAGCCCTCTTCGTCTATACCGAAAATTCTGCTGCCGAGGTTGCCGTTATTAGGAAATTCTTTGCCCGTTTCCGCGTCGAAAATGCGCACGGTGTCTTCCGAAGATTTATTCCCGAAAAAGCGTTCGAGCTTATACTCCTTTCCTTTCCACTCGAACACGACGCTGCCGCCGAATTTTTCCGTACTGTTCCACGGTCTGTATTTTATACGTTCGTTTTCTTCCACCGAACGCTTCGAGTCATTGGCAAGAAAGTAAAAAACCGCTTTTATAAACGCGGAAAGCGTGCTTTTGCCCCAACCGTTATCCTGCTTTACCGTATTAAGTCCGCTTCCGAACTCGCAGGAATAATCTTTCAGCGTTCCGAACGCCGCGACGTTACAGCTTATAAGTCTCATATTTGTTCTCCCTTCAACGCGTTTAAGCCGAGAGTAAGCACGGCGGACTTTTTCTCCTCAGTTAAATCCGAGGCAAGCACCGCCCTCACGAACTCGCCCCTCACCGATCTGTCCGTCATATAGTCCTCTTCGCTGATTTTAAGCCGCGTTTTATCGTAGGTTTTGGCAAAAAAGAAATATTCGTTAAGTCTCGCGGTAAGCCCTTCCGCGTCCGCCTCGAAATCCGCGCGACGATCGCCTTCAAGCACTACCTTTACGAGGCTCGAAGGATCTATTTTTTCTTTAAGCTCGGAAACGAGCGCGCGCTCCGCGCCGAACCACTCGTCGTAGCCCGAAACGTCGAATTCGTATTCGTATAATATGCGAGAAGAAAACGGCACGAACTCGCGGGAAAGCTTGCCATCCGTCACGTCTATAAGCACGAACCCCTTTTCTCCCGTTTCGTCGAAGCCGCGCCCGTCGAGACAGCCCGAATACGCGTACGCGCCGCGCTCGTCTATTTTGCCTTCCGCATAAGAATGAATATGCCCGAGCGCGAGATAGTCTATGTTTTTGCCTTTAAGGCGCGGCAAGCTAATAACCTCCGCCTTGTCTTCCGCGCGGTAGCCCGCTATCTGACCGTGCAACGCGACTATATTCACGCCGTTTTCGGGAAACGTCAGCCCGTCGTAAACGTATTTTATATTGTTTTCGTTAAGATTTATCCCAGCGATATTCACTTCTCCGTAAGCGTAGCCCGTCCATTCCGAGGTAAACGCTTTAAGGTTTTTCGGAAGCTCCGAAGCGGTTTCCTCGTCCGTGATAAAGCTTTCGTCGTCGTGATTACCCGAAAGATATAAAAAATCCACGCTTTTCGCCGAAGAAATCGCGGACAAAACTCTGCCGCGCGTTTTTGCCGTTATCCTTTTCGCGTCGAACATATCGCCCGCGATTATAACCGCCGTAACGCCGTTTTTTTCCGCGTATTCGCAAAGCCTTTCAAACGTTCTCACTATTTCGTCGCGCCGTACGCGGCTTTTTTCGGGCGGAATCGTTTCTATTTTTGAATCGAGATGCAAATCCGCGCAATGTATCAGCTTCATAACCTCTCCTTTTTTCTTATACGAAAATTATAATAC
>CAVBZJ010000204.1:0-2903 GCA_963599785.1 Anaerovoracaceae bacterium | reverse complement strand
GTACCGCCTTTTCCGCAAAAGAATAATCGCATTGCCCTTTCTTTATCAGGTCGGTAAAATGCGTAATCTGTTTTAAATACAAATTACTTTTCTTTCCGTACTTAATGACGGACTTCACTTCGCTTCTGCTTTGCGCCGCGTCGTAATCGCCTTGCGGTGAACACAGATAAGCCATTTTTCCGACCTCCTCCTGCGCAAGCGTTCCCGAACAAATTATATTCCCTTTCGTCCCGTATATTTCGAGTTTACTGTTAGACGCTTTGTCCGGTACGTTAAAACTTACGTCAACGTGTCCTAAAACTCCGCTCTCCGTTCTGAATGCGACTATTGCGGAATTCTCCACCTCGTAAGAAAACGTTCTCGTTGCGTAAAACGATTTGGTTTCAACTATTTTTTCGTCCAAAATATATTCGGCAAGCTCAAAACAATGTACGCCTAAATCCATTATCGCGCCGCCTCCGCCAAGCGCCTTCACCTGCCTCCAAGCACCTTTTATATCAGGATACCAGCAAGTAAATTGAAGCCTTATACTGCTCACCTGTCCTATACCGCCGGCGACTATTTTCCTCGCGTTCTGATGTAAATTATGATATTTCATCATATACCCGATAAAAAGCTGTTTATTTTTCTTTTTAAAAGCGTCTAACAGCTTCTGCCCTTCCGAAGCGTTCAAACCGATAGGCTTTTCTATAAATACATGTTTATCGTATTTTAACGCGAGCATTGCCTGATCGTAATGGCAAAAAACCGGCGTGCCTATGTATACCGCGTCGCACTCCTCGTTTTTCAGCATTTCTTCTTCGCCGTTATAGCACTTTACGCCGTATTTTTTTTGATACCGCTTCGCCGACCTTTCCGTTCTTTTCCATAAAAGCGACCAAAACGTTGTTTTTATCCACTAATATAGATCGGGTATCGTTCTTCTGTCCGCAATTCCGCCTGCACCTATTACGCACCATCTAATCATAATTTTTCTCCTTTTAGCCCTCTATTATCGCGAAACTCGCCTCGCCGAGGGTTAAATACTCTCCGTCTGCCTCCGCGTTTTGTTTAAGCAATATGTTGCCTGTATACTTTCTTCTGATAATCTCTTTGGAAGGATTGATATAAACGGTTATTTTCTCCCCGTCCTTTTCTCTTTCGTACACGAGCGGATAACCGTTTTCGCATTCCGTTATCTTCACGCTTGCCGTATAATCGAACGCGCGATGTTTCTTTCTTAAATCTATCAGTTTTCTGACGAGATTAAGCACCGAGTTTTCGTCGTTTTCCTGCGCGGAAACGCTCTGCGCTTTATCGTCGTTGACGGGAAGGTAAATTTCTTCCGCTTCGGAAAAGCCCCTGTTTTTACCGTCGTTCCACTGCATAGGCGTTCTCGCGCCGGTCCTTATATACCCGCCGTCTTTATTTATTCCGAATCGGTGCGTCATTCCTATTTCGTCGCCGTAATATATCATAGGAATTTGTTTATACGTCAGCAAAAACGCAAAAATCAGTTTCTGCTCGGCAGGTTCCGTTTTCTCCGACATCCTTATCGAATCGTGGCAACCCGTCGGTGCGGAAAACCCGCCTTTATCTCCGAGTTCCTCGTGCAACCTCAACGTGTGCTCTATAAAGTTTTTTACAGTTCCTTTACCGTCCGAAGAAAAATAGTTGTACCCCTTTTCAAAACTCGGCAAAAGATTCGTTCCCTTTTCGTTACGGAAAAGGTCGTTATACGCGGAGTTGTCGTGTCCGAAATAGTCAAGGTCGAATCCGCATTTCGCCACCGCGTTTTTAGGATAGCACCACTCCGCGAGAAAAGCGACTTCGGGATATTTCTTCCTTATCGGCGTCAATAGTTTATCCCACAACCAGATAAGCCCCTCTATCTCTTTGTCGTTTTCCGCATTATACCTGCAACCTTTCACCAAAGAGTTTGCCATATCAACGCGGAACCCGTCTATGCCCTTTTTAAGCCAGAACTCCATAATCTTTATTATCTCGTCGCGGAGCGGCTTTAATCTCTCGTCGGTATAACGAATCTTCCAGCCGTCGCCGAGATCGTAATCGTTGTCCTTGTTAAGCCCCGTTTTTCCGCTCTCGTTAAACCCGAAGTTAAGCGCGGGCTGGCACGCGTAATAATTGACGTAATACCCGCCGTCGCGCGGATGCAATCCGTGTATAGTCTTATCTTCGTATTTATTAAAAATACTATCCGTCCAGATATAATAATCGGAATACTCGTTTTTACCGTCCTTTGCGGAATTCAAAAACCATTCGTGTTTATCGGAAGTATGACCGATGACGAGATCTATAAGCACCCTTATTCCCGCGCGCTTAAACGCCGAAACGAGGCTCTCGAAATCCCGCATCGTTCCGAAGCGTTCGTCTACCGAATAAAAGTCCTGCACGTCGTAACCGCCGTCCATAAACGGAGATTTGAAAAAAGGATTTATCCATACCGCCGTTACGCCGAGTTCCTTTATGTACCCGACTTTTTCTTCTATTCCTTTAAGGTCGCCTATACCGTCACCGTTCGCATCGTAAAACGTAGCGGGATATACCTGATAAAATATCGCCGAATCCACCCATTTTTGCATAATAACCACCGAATCAATCTAAATTTTTATCTTTTCTAATTTTTACAGAATAACAAAGGTATCGGTCTTTTTATAAGACCGATACCCTCGTATTTTACCGATTAAAACGAATAACCGCTTAAACTGTAATACGCCATATTGTCCTGACGAACGTCTAACCTGCCGAAGCACGCGCAGACGGGTACGTCCGAAATAACGTGCAATGCGTACTGCCCGAAAGGTATCTGATACTTTTCTTTACCTATCGGGAAATCAAGACGCAAACAAGTAGTTCTTTCCGCGGGAAGATCAATCGTGATTTTGTCGTAAGGAGCTTTATCC
>CAVBZJ010000203.1:2050-2926 GCA_963599785.1 Anaerovoracaceae bacterium | reverse complement strand
GGGTTATCTCGACTGCTATATCCCCGAGATCAGCAAGGAAGTCGCGCCGAGACTTCGCCCCGCTATGCTCGTTATCGCGGGCGGCGGTTACGCTATGGTTTCTTCGAGAGAACGCGAATGTATCGCTTTTGCTTATCTCGCGCAGAGCTTTGCGGCGTTTGCGCTTCGCTATTCCGTCGCGCCGATAAGATACCCCGCACAGCTTGTTGAAGCGGATATGGCTATGCTGTATATCCGCGAAAACGCAGAGAAATTCGCGGTGGATAAAGATCACGTCGCGGCGGTAGGATTTTCCGCGGGCGGACATCTTGCGGGTATGCTCGGCATTATTCCCGAAGAAAAGGAGGCGGCGGAAATTCTCGGCGACAGAGTAAAGAACGCCAGACCGAACGCCGTGATTCTGAGCTACCCCGTTATTACGGGCGGAGAAAAAGCGCATTTCGGCAGCTTTGAGAACCTGACGGGCGGCGACAAAAAGCTTATTGAAAGGCTTTCGCTCGAAACAAGAGTGGACGGAGATTCTGCGCCCGCGTTCATCTGGGCTACGGCGAACGATAATTGCGTGCCGGCGGAGAACAGCCTTTTGATTGCGGCGGCTTATAAAAAAGCGGGCGTGCCGTTCGAGCTGCACGTTTTCGAGAACGGTCAGCACGGGCTTTCGCTTGCGACGGAGGAGACGCAGTTCCCGAATAAAGCCGTCAGCCACTGGGTGAAAATATGTAGTAAGTGGCTCGTCGCGCACGGGTTTACCATAAAAAACGTATAATAAAACGTTATAAACGGGTTTTGGGGGCGCGGAAATAAAAAAATTTCCGTTAAGCCCCTTAAAACCGTTGATATTTTTTTTTATTTGTGATAATATGATTAAGCTACTTT
>CAVBZJ010000203.1:0-2040 GCA_963599785.1 Anaerovoracaceae bacterium | reverse complement strand
GTAGAGCAGCTGATTCGTAATCAGCAGGTCAGCGGTTCAAGTCCGCTCACCAGCTCCAAAAAAGGCGATACGAAAAATCGTATCGTCTCTTTTTTTATGTAACGGCAATATTTGAACGGGAAAAAACGAAAGTGAAATACGGAAAAGCGCACGGCGGCGCGGACGCTGTGAGCCGAAATTCATAAGCATATTTCGGAAATTCGGGGAGTATAATTTATCGTCGGGTAGATTTAACCGAAAAACCGTTCGGTTTACGGAATGAACGAAAGTCGCTTGATTGACCTTTGGTAAAAACAAAACCGAACGGCGCGGGGCTGATTCATTCAGCAAGCTCAAAAAATACGACAAACGCTTTTTAAAAGTTCTATTATTCGACAAAATTCGCGAGGGCAAAAGGTTTAAAATGTATTACGTCGTTTTAAGAAAAAGAAAACTTTTATCGGGGCTTTTGGCGCTCGTTTTAACGGCGGCGGCACTCACCGCGCTGTTTGCGACCGACGCCCACGCGGTGTTTTACGGAAGCAACCTTAAAAAACTGCCTATTTATTCGGTGGAGACCGAAGAAAAGAAGCTTTCCATTTCTTTCGACTGCGCATGGGGAGTGGATTATACCGACAAGCTTCTTTCCGCGATGGCAAAAGAGGGCGTGCGCTGTACCTTTTTCACGGTGGAATTCTGGGCGGAAAAATACCCCGAATACCTTAAAAAAATCAGCGACGCGGGACACGAAATAGGCACTCATTCGGCTACTCACCCGAAAATGAGCAAGCTTTCGGCTTCCGCGATAGATAAGGAACTCGAAACTTCGGTAAACGCAATCGAAAAGGTTATAGGCAAAAAGGTGGAATTGTTCCGCCCGCCGTTCGGAGATTATAACGACCTTCTTATCGAACGGGCAAAGGAAGCGGGGCTTTATACCATTCAATGGAGCGTAGACAGTCTCGACTGGAAAGACCTTTCGGCAAAGGAAATAGAAAACAGAGTGCTTTCTCGGGCGAAAAACGGCTCGATAGTGCTTTTTCATAATCAGGGGCTGCACACGGCAGAAGCCATTCCGAACATTATAAAGACTTTGAAGGCGCGCGGGTACGAATTCGTGCCGATAGGCGAACTTATATACAGAGAAAATTTCAGTATGCGACCGGACGGCGCGCAGGTAAAGAACGAAAACGCGTAGAAAAAGCGCGTTGACGATAAGGGGAAAATCTTTAAGGAGGAAAATATATATGAACAATTTTGCGGAGAAAAACAATAAGGTTTTTATCAGCGGGGAAATCGTGACGGAAGCGGAGTTTTCGCACGAGGTGTACGGCGAGGGGTTCTACGAAATGAACGTACTCGTTAAAAGGCTTTCGGGGCAAGGCGATATTTTGCCCGTGACCGTTTCCGAACGGCTTATCGCGGACAAAAACCTGAAAGTAGGCGTAACGATAAACGCGATAGGGCAGTTCAGGAGCTATAACAAGCTCGCGGACGGCAAAAGCAAGCTGATGCTTACGGTTTTCGTGAGGGAGCTGATAAGCGTGGTTTCGGTGAAAAATCCGAACAGCATAGTGCTTTCCGGCTACGTTCGCAAGCCGCCCGTTTATCGCACCACGCCCTTTAACAGGGAGATTGCCGACATTCTTATTGCGGTGAACCGCTCCTACAACAAGTCCGATTATATCCCTTGCATAGCTTGGGGAAGAAACGCAAGGTTTGCGAAAAATCTTACCGTCGGCGAGAAAATCGCCATAGCGGGCAGGATTCAGAGCCGCGAATATCAGAAGCGCATTTCCGACGACGACGTTAAAATTATGACGGCTTACGAGGTGTCTATAAGTAAGCTTGCCGCTTCCGCAAACGCGGAAAGCTTCGACGCTGACAGAGAATTCGAGTTCCTCACCGAGGGTGCGGACGCACACTTTACTTTGGGAGAAAGAACGAATTACGCGGAAATTCAGGGATAAACGGGGCTTGAATCAGGGCTAAACGGGCTTAAATCAAGGAAAAGCTTGAAATGAGCAAAAAGTTGAAAAGGGAAAGAAGTATATAAAGAGC
>CAVBZJ010000202.1:0-2928 GCA_963599785.1 Anaerovoracaceae bacterium | reverse complement strand
CCCCGCAGGAAGAAAAAGACAAAAAAGGAGTATCATCGCTTGCTCGATAAGAGTTCTAAAAGCTCGTCTACGGAAGAAAACCCGTGTTCGAACAGCTTTTCCTTTATCTCGGATAATTCGGATAACTCGTCTTGTTTCTTCGGAACGCGTTTTTTAGATAAAGCGGAGGAGATAACGCTTGCGGATTGTAATTTGGAAGTAAAATCGAGGTGGCTGTAAACGTCTGCTGTGGTGGAGAAATTGGAATGCCCGAGCCATTCCTGAATCTGTTTCATCTGTACTCCGTTAGATAGCATAATTGAGGCACAGCTATGTCGTAAATCGTGTAAACGAATTTTCTTTAAATTATGCCGACGTATAACCTTCTCGAAAGAGTGAGTAAGGTAGTCGGGGCGGAAGAGTTCCCCGAGTTCGTTCACGAATATGTAATTCGCATACTTCTTGTTGTAGTCTATGCCGAAATATTCCTCGTTTTTGGAGATTTGTTTTTTGTGTTTTAATAGTTCACGTTCGATAGCGGGGATAAGCGGGAGAGTGCGACAGCTGGATTCCGTTTTCATTTTATCGGAAACGATGACCTTTCGTTCTACCAAAAGAAGCTTATGGTCGATAGAAACGGTTTTGTTCGCGAAATCGATCGACTCCCAGCGCAAACCGAGCAGCTCGCTGCGCCGAAGCCCGTAGTAGGCGAGGAATTTGAACGCGAGTTCGAGCTTATGCCCGCGAATAGCGGAGAAGAACTTTTCCATATCGTTGCTGTCATAAAAATTATGCGGTATCTTATCGCGTTTAAGCGGCGGGAGATAATCGTAAGGGTTATCCTTTATCCGTTTTTCGAGGAAGGCTTTTCGTAGAGCCGGACGGAGAATACTCGCATAGTGTTTTAAGGTAATGTTTTTAACGTGACGGGTAGTGCGTAGATATTCGTAAAACGCGGAAATATCATTTGCTTTGACCTCCGAAAGAGGTAAGTCTTTATCGCCCCAGAACTCTCTGAACGCTTTGACGTAGGATGTTTCTACGACGTGCCGTTGAGTAGGAGAAAGGGTATCTTTCTTCTCGTTGACGTAGCGGATAAGCCACCCGAGCCAGGAGGTGCGAGGCTCGGGAGTTTTAGTCACGCGTTTCGCTATCACCTTGTCGGGTTCGAGGTAAGATAGTTCCTGAATCTTCGCTTCGAGGAATTTCTCGGCGTTGCGTTTGTTGCCGCGTTCTTTAAGCCCCGTGGAAACCCATTTCTGATTGAACTTACCGTTCTCGTTCTCGAAGTATATAACGCAGTACCATACTCCGTTTCTTACGGACAGTTTTCCTTTCATTTTTAACTCCTTTGAATCAGCATAATGACGCTGTTTTTAACTATTTTGTATTCGCGACCGATTTTGACGGCTTTTACTTTTTTATCGGTGATAAGCTTGTAAGCGAGGGCTCTGCCTATCCCCAGCATGTTCATAAGGTCTGATACCGAAACGAGTTCGGGATATTCTTCGAATAATTGATTGTTCATAACAAAAACTCCTCGATAACTATCGTTGAGTATATTGTTACACGGAGAGAAGTAAAAGCGAGAGTACCTTAATCGTGACGGAACCGTTATATATGGCAGAACTAATAGTGAGTATATCGGCAGAAAAGCCATACTTCGAATAACCTAAAAGTCGCGTCGTCTTTGACCTTAAAACAATCGGGAAAAGGCGGGGCAGTCAAGGAGAAAGTAAAAAAAATCGGGAGATAAATATTGCTTAAAAACCTGCGAAGATATTTTTACCCTTGACGGGAACGGCTTTTCCCGATACCCGAACCCAAAGACGACGCGATAGTTTGTTGCTTTGATTTTTCTGCCGAATATTATGGAAGAAGTCCGTTAAAACCCTTGTAAAAGCCCGCTCTACTCACGGTAACGTGCCGTTTCGGTAACGGTTCGGTCACTCTCGTTCGATAAAAAACGGTGATACAATGGGTTAAAGGAGGAACATATGCAGGCGATAATGACTGAATTGAATGAGAATTTGTATATACCTTTCTTTGATGAGTCGAGGAGGATAAACGAGGGATGGTATAAGGTATACCACGACGGAGGGCATCACGTTGGTACGAGAGTGTTGCCCTCTATGCGTAAGGGTAAAAAGAGAACGAGAAGTAGGGAGGATATAGACGAACTCATAGATACCCTGTTTTCTTCTGCTATGAAAAAGGGATTAGGGGAAAAGAGGAAGAAGAACGAGTTGATAAATTATATGAAAGCGGGGATAGAAAAACTATACCCCGATTTTAACGCTACAACGGAGTATATACAGGGGCAATTAGATAAGAAGTTCCATAACCTGTACGTTCGAAAGAAAAGGTTTAAGAGGAAAGCATACCTTAATCGTTGGAATTATTTCGTAACGTTTACCTACGACGATAAGAAACAGACGGAAGAGAGTTTCAGAAAGAAGTTAAGGAAGTGTTTATCTAACTTACATACAAGGAGAAGGTGGAGATATATGGGAGTGTTCGAGAACGCGCTGGAAACGGAGAGATTGCACTTTCACGCGCTTATGTATATACCGGACGGGGAGATGATAGGAAGTATTTACGAAAAGAAGGACTACAACAAGAAAAGCGGTAAGATTACGATAACAAGGATAAATACGTTTTTCGAGGACGGGTTCGGGAGAAACGATTTCCGACCTGTAAACGAAAAGGAGATAACGCACGGGAACACGATAAACTATCTGTTGAAGTATATATCGAAGTCGGGCGAGAAGATAGTGTATTCGAGAGGGATACATTCGGAGGTATGCGTAAAGGTAAAGGAGAGAGATATAGCGGGAGAAATGTTCGATTACGTTGAGAAGGTGGTATTATTTGACGACGTGATAAGCTGGGAAAGGGATATACTTAATTACAAGCCGAAACAATTATCGATGCGGGAACTGTTTATGA
>CAVBZJ010000201.1:0-2935 GCA_963599785.1 Anaerovoracaceae bacterium | reverse complement strand
ACCTCCGCCCCCGCGAGATCTATGTTGGAAGGCAGTAAATCGAGGTTATCCACGCAGGTTTTTACGACCGCGTCTTCTATCGGCATATCGTCTATCATAACGTTGTATACCGAATTTTTCACCTCGCTTTTCGCAAACCCCAAACCGCTTGTGGCGTTGCCTTGCGGATCGAGGTCTACGATAAGACATTTATAACCTTTCGTCGCGAGATACGCCGCAAGGTTTACGCAGGTGGTCGTTTTGCCTACGCCGCCCTTCTGATTAGAAAAAGATATTATTTTGCCCATAATTTCACTCCGTTTTATCTTTTGATCCTTAACGCTTTATTCGTCTTTCTTTTCTTCGGAAGACTTTTCGCTTTCGGTATTTTCCGTCTTTTCGCTATTTTCGGTTTTGTCCGCGCCCGCGCCTTCCTTATTTTCGCTCGTTTCCGATTCGGCTTTGTTTTCTGCTTTATTCGGCTCGGTGTCGGTTTTTTTATCCGAATTATCCGCGCTGCCTGCGGTTTTGATTATGGTCGGGTTTTTTCTGTCGAACGGGTTTTCGGAAAGATTTTTTTCGTTAGCGTCCATAAACGCCATAATTTCTTCCACGTCCTTGCCTTCCATAAGCATATCCACTTCCTCGGTGAAAATGGTTTCGCGCTCTATAAGCAGCCTTGCCATATTGTCGAGAAGTTTTTTGTTTTCGCCGAGCAGCGTTCTCGCTTTGTTCAGCGCGGTTTCTATAATCGAACGAACCTCTTCGTCTATGATAGCGGCGGTTTCTTCGCTGTAAGTAACGTGCGAAGCCATATCCCTGCCTATAAATATCTCTTTATCCGAAGCGTACGAGATAGGACCTACCTTTTCGCTCATACCCCATTCGGTAACCATAAGACGCGCGCGCTTGCTGACCGCCTGTATATCGCCCGAAGCCCCCGCCGATATATCCTTTATGATAAGCTCTTCGGCAACTCTTCCGCCGAGCGTCATAACAATATCGTCTAAAAGCTTGGCTTTTGTCAGGTGATTGTCGTCGGAATCGGGGCGAGTCATAGTATAGCCCGCCGCCTGTCCGCGCGGAATAATGGAAACCTCGTGTACGGGGTCGCAGTTAGGAAGAAGCCTTGCGAGTATCGCGTGACCGGATTCGTGATACGCGGTGATACGCTTATCCGTTTCGGTAACGAGATGGCTCTTCTTTTGCGGTCCTAAAAGCACCTTGTTTATGCCCTCGTAAAGGTCTTTGTTGGTGATGAACCGTCTGTTTTCGCGCGCGGCGAGAATGGCGGATTCGTTCAGAAGGTTTTCGAGGTCTGCGCCCGAAAAGCCGCTCGTCATTCTCGCAACCGTCTTGAAATTCACGTCGGGTGCGAGCGGTTTGTTTCTCGCGTGTACCTTTAATATAGCCTCTCTGCCGCGAACGTCGGGAACGTTGACGTATATCTGACGGTCGAATCTGCCGGGGCGGAGAAGCGCGGGATCGAGAATATCCGCGCGGTTGGTCGCCGCCATAACGATTATGCCGTCGTTACTTTCAAAGCCGTCCATCTGCACGAGCAGCTGGTTAAGGGTTTGCTCTCTTTCGTCGTGTCCGCCGCCCATGCCCGTGCCGCGCTGACGACCTACCGCGTCGATTTCGTCGATAAAGACGATACACGGCATACTCTTTTTAGCCGCGTCGAAAAGATCGCGCACGCGGGACGCGCCCACGCCGACGAACATTTCAACGAAGTCCGAACCGCTTATGGAGAAGAACGGAACGCCCGCTTCGCCCGCTACGGCTTTTGCGAACAAGGTTTTGCCCGTTCCGGGAGGCCCTACGAGCAGAACGCCCTTCGGGATTCTCGCGCCGAGTTCGCTGTATTTTTTGGGATTTTTAAGGAAGTCCACGACCTCGGCAAGCTCGGTTTTCTCTTCTTCCGCGCCCGCGACGTCGGAGAAGCGCACTTTTATGTTGTGATTAAGCCGCGCGTTGGTTTTGGCAAAGTTCATCGCGCTCTTCGTGCCGCCCTGCGTCTGCATCATCAGAACGAAGAAAACAATCGCGATAAGCACCATACCGAGAAGAGGCAGGAGCGAAGACCAGATAGAACCCGCGTTAGGATCGGCGTAATTGAAGCTGATGCCCGCGTTGGCGAAAATGGTTTCGTATTTAGTCACCGCTTCGCCGCGCGCGTAAGTCGTGGTGAACGCCACGCTGCGCCCGTTCGAGCCGGTTATCGTGAAGTTAAGGTTGTAGCCGTCTATTTTAATCGTGCCGAAGGTGAGTTCGTCGGATTTAAGACCGCTTTCGGAAAGTTTTTTCTTAATCGTTCCGTCGGGAAGATCGGAATAGTTGAATTTTCCGTCGGTCGTGATGTTTGTTTCCGTAATCTTTAATAATTCCGACACGTCGATTTTCGTGCTGGAATTAACGCAGGAAAAAACGGAAAACAGCGCTATTGCGACGACGATTGCCGCAAGGACTATCCATAAAGTTTTGCTCTGTTTAGTCAATGTTGTATAGTTCTCCTTGTTAGTTTCTGTTTGTTATTTATAGATTAAGTCTTAAAGACGTTCTATCCTATTATATATATGAGGAAGATATAAAGCAACATAATGAATATGGGATAAATAACATTCAAACGTAATCGTTTATATTATTTACCTTATATCCGCGTTTTAATATCCGCGAGCGACGGTCGAAGCCGAGATCAAAAGAATTAAAAACAACCCTACCGCTATAAAGAACGTAACGTTAGCAATTACCCGTACCGTTTTATTGTCCGAAAATTTCAGAACAATTGAGTTCATTACGGCGGAAATCAGCGCGATTGCAATGGCGATATACGCGAGAACGGGGTGTGCGAGATCTGCAATATTTTCAAACATACTGTGCCGAAAAGTCACCTCTACTATTTCGCCCGTATTTTGGTCGGGCAGAAGTCCGTTTCCCGTGAACATCTTGACAA
>CAVBZJ010000200.1:783-2996 GCA_963599785.1 Anaerovoracaceae bacterium | reverse complement strand
CGGCTCGCTATCACGCCGAGGGCGGGCAAATATGCCGAGCAGCGCATATTTGCTTATCCGCCCTGTTCAAGTCTCATAAAAAATCAAAGAACAGAAAAGAGGTTGCTATTGTACGCAACCTCTTTTCTGTTGGTGTGAAGGATGGGACTTGCTCCGCTTCGCCAAAACTCGCGAACCCGCTCGTTTTTCGTAAAACTCACGAGGCTCGTTTTACAAACGCCGCAAAACGGCGTTTCGGCTCGCTATCACGCCGAGGGCGGGCAAATATGCCGAGCAGCGCATATTTGCTTGTCCGCCCTGTTCAAGCCCCATAAAAAATTAAAGAACAAAAAGAGGTTGCGATTGTACGCAACCTCTTTTCTGTTGGTGTGAAGGATGGGACTTGAACCCACACGGATAACCATACGCCCCTCAAACGTACGCGTCTGCCAATTCCGCCACCCTCACGCGAATGCCATTATATCTTACCCAAAATTTTTCTATTTGTCAAGAACTTTTCCGTATAATTTTCTATATTTTTCAAAACTTTTATAAATTTTTTCCAAATACCTTTCCGTTTCGGGGAAAGGCACGCTTTTAAGCGTTTTTCCGTCGTCGCTGTATGCCTCATTCATAAGCCACAGCGCGACGTTTCCTTCGCCCGCGTTATAAGCCGCAAGCGCGGTTTTCTCGTCTTTGAACCTTAACGACAGATATTTTATATAATAACACCCGAACGCCACGTTCGTTTCCGAGTCGAACAGGTCGTACTCCGCTCGCCCGAGCCGCTCCGCGATATACTTTCCCGTTTCCTCTTTTATCTGCATAAGCCCTTTCGCGCCCGCGGAGGAGACCGCGTTCGGATTAAAGCCGCTTTCCGTTCTTATCACGGCAAAAACGAGCGCGCGAGAAAGCCCGTAGCCGTCCGCGTATTCAAAGACCTCCTCTTTATATTTAAGCGGGTAAATCGCCGCGCGGTAGCCCGAGCGCAAAACGAAAAACGCGCCGAAAACGATTACGCACCCGAACACGAAGTACGCGCATATTTTATAAAGCCCTTTCAGGAATCCGCCGTTTCCGCTAACCTTCAATTTTTCACCCTTTGCCCGTAATATTCTGCGTTCCTCCGCCTGTATTGTTGCGCGAATAACAGGCTTTATCACGCTTTATTATTATACGCGCGCCCGCGATTTTTAATCTTTTCCGCCGCGGTTTATTTTCGTAAAGATAATATTCTTTTTTTACGGGCGTATTTTATTGAATACGACGAATACGATTTTCTTTGCGGATTATTCATTTAAATCGCCCGACCTGAAAAATCCCTTTTTAAATATATCGATTTAAATTTGCTAAAACCGAATTTCGGTGGTATACTGTATATAGGTAAGGCTAAAAAGCAGTTCGCCGCGGCGGGCTGAAACGGAAAACCGATTTTTTGTCACGGTTTTCGGGGGAACGGAGAGATGAGTATAAGAGAGCTTTACGGAAGTATCGGGGAGTCTTACGAGGCGGCTGAAAAACGGCTCGGCGGGGAGGAAGCGGTTCTTGCCGGCGCGAAAAGGTTTTGTGCGGACGACGCGTTCGAGAACCTTAAACACTCTATGGGCGAAGCGGATCTCGCGAGGTCGTTTATTATAGCGAGAAGCTTGAAAACGCGGGCGGAGGAGCTTTGTTTTAACAGCTTTTTGCAGCCTATGTCCGCGCTTACGGAGATTTTGAGGCACGGCACGCTCGTCGGCACGGAGGATTTGCTGATGAAATCCGAGCTTCGGTATTTGCTGATTAAAAAAAACGCAGAAAATTTATAAGCCCGAAGGACGACCCGATAAAGACTGCTTTCGGAAAAAATTATTTAATGTGAAAGCAAAGCGAGGCAAGCTTCGCAAAACAAAAGGAATTAACGGAAATTATTTATGGCTGAACTGTATATAGGACTTGACATAGGCGGAACGAAATGCGCCGCAACACTCGGAAAAATAGTAGACGGAACGCCCGAAATACTCGATAAAGAGTATTTTTTGACGGCGGGGCAATCTCCCGAGGTGATTCTCGAAAAATTTTCGCAGTTTATAATAAAACACGAAAAAGAAAATCTGAAAGGGATAGGCGTGAGCTGCGGAGGACCTTTGGACAGCCGTCGCGGGATAATTATGCGCCCGCCGAGCCTCCCGCTTTGGGATAATATAGAAATCGTCAAATATTTCGAGGAAAGATTCGGGATAAAAACCTATCTT
>CAVBZJ010000200.1:0-773 GCA_963599785.1 Anaerovoracaceae bacterium | reverse complement strand
AACAATATGGTTTTTCTTACCTTCGGCACGGGTTTCGGCGCGGGGCTTATTTTGGACGGGAAATTGTATTCGGGCGAGAACGACAACGCGGGCGAAATAGGTCACGTTCGGCTTACCGCGGAAGGTCCCGTCGGATATAACAAGGCGGGATCGTGCGAAGGGTATTGCAGCGGAAGCGGCATAGCGCGGCTTGCGAAAATCGTCGGCGAAAAAGCGGAATACGCGGAAAGCTATGCGGAATTCGTGAAAATCGTCGGGGAGGAAAACGTTTCAGCCAAAACGATTGCGGAATACGCGAGAAAAGGGAACGCTTTTTGCAAGGCGGTGTTCGATAAGAGCGGCGAGATGCTCGGCAGAACGTTAAGTATTCTGGTGGACGTATTAAACCCCGAAAGAATAGTTATCGGCGGCGTGTATATGCGCGCTTACGACCTTTTGTATCCCAAGGCGGAAGCGGTTATGAAAGAAGAATGTCTTTCTTACAGCCTTTCGGTCGTCAAGGTTTTGCCTGCTGGGCTTAAAGAAAATATCGGCGACTACGCCGCGCTCTCCATTGCTGCGGGCGATTTTTAACGATGGGTTTTTAACGACGGGTTTTTAAGATAAATAAGACTACAAAACAAGACGGACAAAGAGAACGGACAAACAGAGGCGAATTATGAAAGAAAGCACGAGAAAAATTCTGGAAGAGCTTATAGAAAGGTATCCGCAGCTTGCGGAAGAAAAGGCGAACGTGGAAAAGGCGTTCGGGATATTGAACGACTGCTATAAAG
>CAVBZJ010000199.1:0-3003 GCA_963599785.1 Anaerovoracaceae bacterium | reverse complement strand
CCTTCGTCCATAAACAGCACGCGCGAAGCGACCTCTCTCGCAAAGCCCATTTCGTGCGTGACTATAACCATAGTCATTCCTTCGTCCGCAAGGCTTTTCATAAGTTCCAGAACCTCGCCGACCATTTCGGGATCTAACGCGGAGGTCGGCTCGTCGAACAAAAGAACTTCGGGTTCCATCATAAGCGCGCGCACTATCGCGATACGCTGTTTCTGCCCGCCCGAAAGCGTTGAGGGGTACGCCCCCGCTTTGTCCGCAAGCCCGATTCTGCCGAGCAATTCCATAGCTTTTTTCTCGGCTTCCTCTTTCGTTTTAAGCTTCAATTCGGTCGGCGCGAGAATCATATTTCCCATAACGGTAAGATTGTTGAAAAGATTGAAATGCTGAAAAACCATTCCGATTCTTCTTCTCGCAAGGTCTACGTTCTGCACGTTTTCTTTATAGAATTTCTTTATCGCTCTCGCGTATTCTCTCCCCTCGCGGTTTTTAAGCAGGTCGTGCTTTTTTATATCGAAAATAACCTCTTTATCAATCGCCGCTTCTTCCTCTTTCGTAAGAACGCCGCAGAAGCTCTCCGCCCCCGCCGTCAAAGCCTTTTCGGCTGTTTTCGTCGCGCCCGCAGTCTCTGCAAGCCGCCCCGTTTTTTTCTCGGCGAGTTTCTCCGCGCGCTTTTCTTCGACGAGTCTTTTATAAGTATCGGAAAGTCTTATAATATCGAAATGCAGATAGGGATCGACGGGCGTAAGAAGCTTTCCGTCCGTCCACACTTCGCCGTAGGTCGGCTCTTCGAGAAGGTTCATACATCTTAAAAAGGTGCTTTTTCCGCTGCCCGAAGGTCCTATTATAGCCACCTTCTCGCCCTTTTCGATTTTGCAGGAAACGCCCTTCAAAACCTCAGTTTTGCCGAAATATTTATATAAATTATTGACGTAAATGAGTTCGTTCATATCAGCGTTTATCGCTTGCGCGAAGCCTCCTTTCCAAAAGCTTTACGAGGCAGGTTATCAGAAGCACCAGCACGAGATACACGAGCGCGAGCATAAGATACGGCACGACGTATTCGTAAGTGCTGTTCGCTATACTCTGGAACGCCTTGTATATATCGATGACGGTGATAAAGCTGACTACCGAGGTTTCCTTAATCAGCGAAATGAACTCATTGCCGAGAGTCGGCAGAATGTTTTTTATCGCCTGCGGAAGCACTATTTTCAGCATAGTTTTGGAGTACGAAAGCCCCATACACCTGCCCGCTTCCGTCTGCCCGACGTCTACCGAAAGTATTCCGCTTCGCATAATCTCCGAAACGTACGCCCCGCTGTTCATTCCGAAGGTTATTATGCCCTCGGTAAGCGGCGGCAGATTTATGCCGAGGAGCGGAAACAAAACGTAATGCGTAAGCAGAAGCTGAACCACTATCGGCGTTCCGCGGAATACCGCGACGTATACGTTTCCTATACCTTTTAAAACGGCAAACGCCGCGCCTTTTACGGGCGCGAGCTTTACCACGGCTATAAGCGAACCTATCGCCAAGCCTATCAACAGACCGAACACCGCGATAAGCGCGGTGTTTTTCAGTCCTTCGAGAAGAAGCTTATACCCCTCCCTCTCTATAAATTCTCTTATAAAACTTTCAAACTTCATTCTTGTTCCGAATCTTTTTAAGCTGATTTAAATCGGTTTCGTTTCCGCGAGTTCTTAATCGATTTAATCGCAACTCGCTTTTAATAACGATACGCCTTTAATTGCGGCTCTCATTTAATCGACTTATTTAATGCCGTCGTTAATGCTCTTCGCAATCATTTTTGCGGGTTGCGCGTCAATTATCACAGCGTCTATCTTGCCGTTTGAAAGGTCTTTGACCGCAAGCGCGCCCGCGTCGTAAGCTATCGTGTTCACGTTGGAAAAGCCTTCGTACTCGAAATCCGCGTTACCGCCCGAATACATATAACCCGTCGTGCCTTTCTGCGTGCCTATCTTATATCCCTGCGCCTTCGCCTTGATAACTTCTTCCACGTCCGCCGCACTCTTGCAACCGTCGAACGAGGTATCGCCTTCTTTAACGATAATCACCTGCGCGGAAGTGTAGTAGCCCTTGGAGAAGTCCATAGTCTCGTCGCGCTTTTCGCTGTAAGTGATGCCCGCCATTCCGACCGAGTATTCGGAGGTGCTTTGCCCCATAGAAAGAATAACCTGATCGAAGCCTATATCGTCTATATAAAGGGTTTTGCCGAGCTTATCCGCAAAAAGCTTTGCAATCTGCATATCGATTCCCGTGAACTTGTTGCCTTCCTTATACTCGAACGGGGGAAAATCCGCGCTCGTCGCAACGACGAGACAACCGTCCTTCGACGCGGGGTTTTCATAAGCAAAAGTCGCGTTGCCGTCGAAGAAGGAATTTACGACGTCGTCGAACTGACCGTTTGCCTTAATCTCGTCGAGAAACGCGTTGAGCGCGGTTTGCGTTTCGGTATCGCCCGACTTGACCGCATAAACGTATTCTTCGCTCGTCAGCTCGTAGGCGATAACCTTAACCTTTGAAGTGTTGTTGCCGCAGGCGGCGAAGGAAAAGCTCGCGGCGACCACAGTCAGCGCGGCTATAATAACGGTAAACAGTTTTTTCATAAAATTCTCCTTTTTCGGCGACAGCAATCGCTCGTTCGTTTTCGTTTATGGCGTTATTATACTATCCGAATTGAATATTGTCAACCGTTTTATGCAGAATTTTGCAATATTTTTCAATTTATTTTCATTTTTTAATTGATTTATGAATATTTTTATGTATAAAAATTAAAACAATGAATAATTGCCGTGTGGTTATATGCTCATACGCGACTTTTTGTGTTTATACCAAACTTTATAAGATTACGAACCTATTTAAAACCCCCGAAACGAATCGGGGGTGCGCTTCGTTTCGGGGGGGCGTGTGGTTCGTGGGGTTCGCGTTTTTCGGTTGAGCGTCAATCATAGTACTTACCGTGAAAGCATTTATCTATCGGATATAAA
>CAVBZJ010000198.1:0-3014 GCA_963599785.1 Anaerovoracaceae bacterium | reverse complement strand
CGTATAAAGAGTTCCTTAAAATCAAATAAGCTTGCTTTATAAACTTAAAAGCATAAACAGAAAAGCTCTTTTCCGAACGGGAGAGGAGCTTTTTTATTTTAAAATTTTTTTCTTCTGAATACAAAAACTTGTGATTATAGCTTGAAAAAAAACACAATATATTGTAAAATATATTCGTATCGTTTTAAACTTACAGGGGCAAAAAATGGCAAAACAACACGCGTACAACGCGGAAGAAATCAAAATTTTAGAGGGGCTTGACGCGGTTCGTTTAAGACCGGGTATGTATATCGGAACGACGAGCGTTAAGGGACTTCACCACATTTTGTGGGAAATCGTAGACAACGCCATAGACGAGGCGGCGAACGGCTTTGCGGATAAAATTGAAGTAAGGCTTTATAAAGACGGCAGCGCGTCGGTAGAGGATAACGGCAGGGGTATACCCACCGATATTCACCCGAAAGCGGGGGTGTCGGGAGTACAGGTCGTATTTACGCAGCTTCACGCGGGCGGCAAGTTCGATTCTGAAAACTACGCTTTTTCGGGCGGGCTGCACGGCGTCGGAGCGTCGGTTACGAACGCTCTTTCCGAATGGCTTAAAGTAGAGGTTTATAAAAATACCGTTTACTCGATGGAATTTCATAGCTATCTCGATAAAGCCACGGGAAAGATAAAATCGGGTATTCCCGTTGCGCCGCTGAAAGATACGAAGGTGAAAACCAAAAAACGCGGCACGTTTATCAGGTTTATGCCTGATAAGCGGGTTTTTGAAACCGTGGAGTTCAACCCCGAAACCATTCTGAAACGCCTTCGCGAGCTTGCGTTTCTCAATAAGGGGTTGACGATAGATTTTTACGACGAGCATACCGATTATCATCAATGCTATAAGTTCGACGGTGGTCTTATCGATTTCGTTAAGGATTTGAACAAGGGCAAAACCGTGCTTTATCCCGATCCGCTTTACGCAAAAGAGGAAAAGGACGGAATAGTCGTGGAGTTTGCCATTCAGCATACCGACGCTTACGTCGATAGTATTTGTTCTTACGTCAACAATATACCGACGGGCGACGGCGGAATGCACGAAACGGGCTTTCGCTCGGGGCTTACCAGATCTTTTAACGATTACGCGCGCGCAAGAAGCTTTCTAAAAGATAAAGACGATAACTTTATAGGCGACGACTTTAAAGAAGGTCTTACCGCGATTCTCTCGGTAAAAATGAAGAACGTGCAGTTCGAGGGGCAGACGAAAACCAAGCTCGGCAATCCCGAAGCCCGCCCCGCGGTGGAAGCCGTAACCGTTACCGAGATAGGCGAGCTGATGAAAAATAAAAAGCTCGGCAAAGCCTTCGACGCGATTATCGGCAAGGCGATGAACGCCGCGAAGGTAAGACTCGCCGCAAAAAAAGCGAAGGAGCTTGCAAGGGTAAATAAAAGTATAGAAGCGCAGAACCTCGTTGGAAAACTCGCCGCTTGTTCGGGAAGAAAGCCCGAGCTTAACGAGCTGTTTATAGTCGAGGGCGATTCCGCGGGCGGCAGCGCAAAGCAGGCGAGAGTAAGGCAGTATCAGGCGATTTTGCCTCTTCGCGGTAAACCGCTTAACGTAGAAAAGAAAAAACTCGAACAAATTTTACAGAACGAAGAGATAAGAACGATAATTTCCGCGCTCGGCACGGGTATCGGTTCGGATTTTTCGCTTGAAGATTTAAGGTATCATAAGGTTATAATTCTTTCCGATGCGGACGTAGACGGCAGTCATATTCGCGCGATTTTGCTGACCTTCTTCTACCGCTATATGAAAGAGCTTATCAACGAAGGACACGTCTATATAGGTATGCCGCCGCTTTATAAGGTTTATAAAACCAACGCGGAGGAATATGCGTACGACGATTCGGAGCTGAAAGAAAAGATAGATAAGGTCGGCAAAGGGTATTCCATTCAGAGGTATAAAGGTCTCGGCGAAATGGATCCGCACCAGCTGTGGGAAACGACGATGAACCCCGACACGCGCTCGCTTATGCGGGTAACGATAGAGGACGCCGCGGAAGCGGAAAGGCTTATCACCGTGCTGATGGGCGACGAGGTCGGCGAAAGGAAGAAGTACATTTTTGAACACGCGAACTTTAATAAAGAAGACAAATTCGCAAAAATCAAACGCTGATAGGAGGGAAGAAAAATGGATAACGAAAAGGGTATAATATTTAATTCCCTCGACGACGTATTGAAAAACGCGATGATTTCCTACGCGGAAGACGTTATATTAGACAGAGCGTTGCCGCGTGTGGAGGACGGACTTAAACCCGTTCAGCGTCGTATTTTGTACGCTATGTACGAAATGGGCTTGACTCCCGATAAACCGCATAAAAAGTGCGCGAAAATTGTCGGCGATTGCCTCGGTAAATATCACCCGCACGGAGACAGCTCGGTATACGGCGCGCTCGTGCATCTCGCGCAGGATTTCAATATGCGTATGCCGCTTATCAACGGTCACGGAAACTTCGGTACGGTTGACGGAGACTCTCCCGCGGCGTACAGGTACACGGAAGCTCGGCTCGAAAGTCTTGCGCTCGAATTATTGCGCGACATCGAAAAAGATACCGTAAATTTCAGTCTTAACTTCGACGATTCTATGGAAGAGCCGGACACGCTTCCGGGGCGTTTTCCGAACCTTCTCGTAAACGGAGCTTCGGGCATCGCGGTAGGGCTTGCGACGAATATTCCGCCGCACAACCTCGGCGAGGTCATAAACGGCACGATAGCTTATATAGATAACCCCAAAATTTCCTTAAAGGAAATGATGAAATATATTCCCGCGCCGGACTTTCCTACGGGCGGGCATATCATAGCGGACGGCGACCTTGCGGAAGCTTACAAAACGGGCAGAGGCAAAATCCGTATAAAAGCGCGCGTCAATATAGAAAAAGACACGGGAGACAAGCAGAATCTCGTTATTTCCGAGCTTCCGTATCAGGTCAATAAAGCCGAACTTCTGAAAAAGATTGCGGAGCTTAAAGAGG
>CAVBZJ010000197.1:0-3022 GCA_963599785.1 Anaerovoracaceae bacterium | reverse complement strand
GTCTCCGAATATCCTTTTTTTATGAGATAATCCTTTACCTGCCGCTTGGTTTTCATAGCCTTTGAAACGTAGTCCGCGGCTTTTCCTACCGCATCCGTTTTCTCCGCGATTTCGAGAATTTCTTTCAGCTTTTCCGCGTCGATTTCCTGTCCTGCTTTTAATCTTAACGAATAGACCGTTTCGGCGGGAACTCCCGCAAAAAACTCTCCGTCAACGTATATATTGCAACGTTCCTTCTTCTTTTCCTGAACGAAAATCGCAGTTATGACAGACATAATCACACCTAAAATCGATAGTAACCGCTTGATTTTTTTACAATATCGGCTTTACCCTTTAATTTTTCGGAAACCTTTGAAATAAAATCCGCGGCAAGGCTATCGTTTTCGTTTTTAACTATATAATCGGTCGTGGTTTTCTCGTCGAAAACCGTTCCGCAAGCCTTTATTCCCTCCGGAAGCTTTGCTTTCAGAAGCTTCGTATACCCTTCGTAATCGGTGGTCACCGAATACAAATCCGCGGACTGCATATCGGAAATTTCCGCATCTTTAAGGCACTCCAAAACCGCGCCGCCGTACGCCCGCGAAAGCCCGCCCGTACCGAGCTTTATTCCGCCGAAATAGCGGGTAACGACCGCGACGGTCTTATAAATTTTTCTGTTTTTAAGAACGGAAAGCATAGGCATTCCCGCCGTTCCCTGCGGTTCGCCGTCGTCGGAAAACTTCTGCACAAGCCCCTTTTCGTCCGCTATGTAGGCATAGCAGTTATGCGTTGCGAGAGAATGTTTTTTCTTTATTTCCGATATAAAAGCTTTCGCCTCTTCCTCGTTTTCTATCCCTTTAAGATAGCAGATAAATTTAGAACGCTCTATAATTTCCGTTCTTTCGCATTCGCCCGAAACGCAGAAATACCCGCTCATTCGAGTATTATTTTAACGTGTACTTTTTTGCCTTTATGCAGAACGAATTCGCCTTTCGCCTTTTCCGTTTCGGGAATTTTCGCAAAAGCGTCCGTCACCTTTTCTTCGCCGATAGCGACGCCGCCGCCCTCGATAAGGCGTTTAGCTTCGCCCTTACTTTTAGCGACGCCCGCCGCAACGAGAAGCTCCGACACGAATTCCGTTTCCCCAGAGACCTTTACCGAAGGCATATCCTCTTCCGAACCGCCGCCGAACGCCGCGCGCGCCTGCTTCTGTGCCGCAAGAGCTTTTTCTTCGCCGTGGACGAGCTTCGTCACCTCGAAAGCAAGGCGTTCTTTCGCCGCGTTCATTCTCTCGTCGTTATGCGCGGTAAGTTCTCTGATTTCTTCCATATCCATAAAGGTCAGAAGGCGCATACATTCCTCAACCTTAACGTCCTCTACGTTACGGAAATACTGATAAAATTCGTACGGAGTGGTTTTGTTTTCGTCAAGCCAGAGCGCGCCCTTGGCGGTCTTGCCCATCTTTTTTCCTTCGCTCGTTAAAAGAAGAGTAAACGTCATCGCGTAAGCTTCGCCTGCAACCTTCTTTCTCACGAGATTCACGCCCGCAATCATATTGCTCCACTGGTCGTCGCCGCCCATTTCGAGCTTCACGCCGTAATCCTCGTAAAGGCGCAAAAAGTCGTAGCCCTGCATAAGCATATAGTTGAATTCAAGGAAGGAAAGTCCTTTTTCCATACGCGTTTTGAAGCATTCCGCGGTAAGCATTTTGTTCACCGAAAAATGCACGCCTATATCCCTTAAAAAGTCGATATAATTCAGATTTAAAAGCCAGTCCGCGTTATTCACCATAATCGCGGCGTTATCGCCCTCGAAGCGTATGAACCTGCCGAGCTGACGGCGGAAGCAATCGCAGTTGTGCTGAATCGTTTCCTTGGTCATCATAGAACGCATATCGCTTCTGCCCGAAGGATCGCCGATAAAACCCGTGCCGCCGCCGATGAGCGCGACGGGTTTATGCCCGTACCTCTGCATCCACGCCATAGCCATTATCGGAATGTAATGCCCTATATGAAGGCTGTCCGCCGTCGGATCGAACCCAACGTAAAACGGCACGCTTTCTTTACCCAAAAGCTTTACAAGCTCGTCTTCGTATATGGTCTGCTTTATAAATCCTCTTTCTTTAAGTACGTCGAATACGTTTTTCATCGAAATAATTCCTTAATGTAATTCCTTGTTTATCTCTTTATTTATTTTTATTATTTTTGAACTTATTTGAACTTGCGGCGGTTTTTTGTCCCGCCTTTTCAGCCCGATTTTTCGTCCGTCTCTTTCAACCCGAACCTGCGGCTTTTTCCGAAAAAATTCAGCCTACGATTTCTTCTATATCGAAGGAGTTTGCGACGAGTTTTCTGCCGTCCGCAAGGTCTTTAAGCGCGCCCGCGGCTATCATCTGCGCAAGAATATTTCCCGTAGCGGTAGCTTCGATAGGTCCTGTAATTACCTTCCTGCCCGTCGTTTTGGCGGTAAGCTCGTTTAAAAGTACGTTCTGGCAACCGCCGCCGACTATGTTTATCGCGGGGAAGGTTTTGCCCGTAAGCTTTTCTATGCCGATAACCGATTCGCGATAGCTTTCCGCAAGGCTCGCGTACACGCAGAACACGATTTCGCCCACCGTTTCGGGAACTCTCTGCCCCGTCTTTTTGCAATACGCTTTAACCGCTTCTATCATACTGTCGGGAGCGAAGAATGAAAGGTCGTTCACCTCTACTCGCGAGGGGAAGTCCGTCGCCTTTCTCGCTTCGGTAACGAAATCGGTAAAGCTGTATTTATCGTGGTACTCCTTTTTGATACATTGTATCATCCAAAGCCCCATTATGTTTTTCAAAAGTCTTACCGTCTTGCCGTAGCCGCCTTCGTTGGTGAACCCTTCTTCGTTCGTCTGCTTTGCGGTGTTAGGTTCTTCCGCTTCGATTCCCATAAGCGACCAAGTGCCGCTCGATATGTATAAGGGGGTAGTTCCTTTCTCCGCGGGAACAGCCATAACCGCGCTCGCCGTATCGTGCGTGGCGGGAAGAACGACCTTCGTCGTAAACCCTACCTC
>CAVBZJ010000196.1:0-3025 GCA_963599785.1 Anaerovoracaceae bacterium | reverse complement strand
ATGTGGGAGCAGTATAAGGATTTCAGTCAAAGGCTTATTGCGGAAACGGAAGTAAAAGACGTTGCCGCGCTTAAAAAAATCGGACTTAACGGTCTTTTGTCCTGTCAGGTTCAGCGCGCGTTCTTTCCCGACGGATTTTGCGAGAATCTTTTAGGGCATTGTCTTATAAATTCCGCAGTAAATATCGGGGAAGAAATCAAGGATTATTACGGCGCGTTTTACGGCGAGTACGGAAACGAAACGGCGTATTTTATGGATTCTTTGAAATCTGTCGCGGCGTTCAGATATAACAGGGCGGACGACGAATGGGTGAACGAAAAGGCGCACGAGGAATTCGTTCGCCTCGGTAAAACGGAAGAAGCCGCTTTATGGAGAATTTCCGAACGTATCGGAAGCGCAAAAGGCGAGGTTCGCGATAATCTGGAAGAGTTTAAGGACTATCTCGAATTGATATATGCGCAGACGAAGCTTCTTATCAAGAAGAGTTCGGGAGCGGACGTAACCGAAGAATACGAACGTACGGTAAAGCCGTTGATTTACGAAACGGAAGCAAAACGTAAAAACGATTTCGACGGGCTTACGGGCGATTTGATTTACGGAATAGAGGCAAAGGTGCAATGGACGCCTTTACCGAAAAAATTTAACGACGTAAAAGGAGAAAAACTATGATAAAAACGGTAACGGGCGACGTCGACAAAAAAGAACTCGGCGTTACCTCCGCACACGAGCATCTTTTTATAGATATGAAAAAGTGTGTGGACGAACCCGAAAAAGACGACGGAATATTCTACCGTCCGTTTTCGGCAAAGCTTCGCGGAGAGATTTTTTGCGATCCGTATGCGGTGTGGGATAACGCGCTTATGGACGAATACGACGTTGCGGAACGCGAGTTAGAGGACTTCAAAAGGTTCGGTGGGGAAGCAATAGTCGATTGCACTTTGGACGAAATAGGCAGAGATCCCGAAAAGCTTAAAAGTCTTTCCGAAAAAACGGGCGTAAAAATCGTTATGGGGTGCGGGCATTATTATCAGAAAGCGCATTTTCCGTGCGTACAAACCGCAACCGCGGAAGAGCTTGCAAAAGAGATGATAACGGATATTACCGTAGGCGCGAAAGGAACGAGCGTTAAAGCGGGAGTAATAGGCGAAATAGGGACTAGCGCGGTGATGTCCGCGGACGAAATAAAGGTTCTTCACGCCGCAGGCATCGCAGGGAAAGAAACGGGAAAGGCGATACACGTTCATACAGATCTATATACCGAAAACGGCGATGAAATCATAAAAATTCTCACGTCGCACGGGGTTAAGCCTGAAAAGATATGTATAGACCACATAGACGTTTGGCTTCGCCCCGATTATATCCTAAGACTGCTCGATAAGGGAGTATTCGTTGAATTCGATAACTTCGGAAAAGAATTTTACCTGACGAAAAAACGGCGGTTCGCGTACGATTTGGAAAGAATAGTTTTTTTGTCCGAGCTTATAAAAGAGGGCTACGGTGAAAAAGTGCTTGTATCTAACGATATATGCTTAAAGAGTATGCTCGTCGAATACGGCGGAAACGGTTACGCGCACATATTGAGAACGGTAAAGAAAATGGCGGAAGAGCATAATATTTCCGCAAAAACTTATGAAAAAATATTGACGGAAAACGTCGCAAATTTTTTAGATTAAAGGAGAAACGAAATGAACCAAACAATCATCAGACCCGAAGAGTATTCTTTGAGAGTGCGCAATTTGCGCGAACAGATGTCGAAAGACGGAGTGGATATAGTCGTAGGCTTTTCCAACCTTCTGGAAATCAGTATAGTCAGATATTACTGCGGCTTTGCGCCCGTAAACGAAAGCTCCGCGATAATAATTCCCGCGGATGGCAAAGTAACGGTTTGCAGCGGGCAGGCTTCTTACGACTATTGTCAGGTAAAGAACGCGCTTCCCGACAGCGAAATAGCTATTCTGCCCGAAATAGGCGAGGTGAGCGGCTTTGAGTATAATACCGAAGGTCAGCTCGATTTCGAGGAGCTTTTTAAGAGGGTAAAGGGCGGAAAAACTATAAGAAAAGTCGCTATAATCGGCAGACTTATATTCCCCTCGATAATTTACAATAAGCTTAAAAAGGTGTTTTCGGAAGCGGAAATAATCGACTACGACGACGTGCATTACGCACAGCGCGTGATAAAAAGCTCGGCGGAAATAGAATGTCTCAAAAAGAACTGGAAAATCGTTTCCCAAATGTTTGAAAACGTCGTCCCGCAAATAAAAGAGGGTATGACCGAACTCTCGGTGCAAGGACTTTTTGAAAAAGAAATGCTCGACCTCGGCGCGGAAAGCTACGTTCAGTCGTTTGCTCCGATGGTGGCTACCGGCAGCAAAAATTCCTACATAAGTATGTGCAGAAACACCGACAGAAAAATCGGTAAGGGCGAAATAATAAACCTTGCGGCGGGCGTTTGCTACGAAGGATATAACGGAATAACCTGCACTCCTCTCGTTCTCGGCAAAATTCCGCAGAAGATAAAAGACGCGGTAAACTGCGCATACGACGCGCTCAACGTTTCCTTCTCTCTTATGAAACCCGAAACGCCCTGCGACGTCGTTATGAACGCTTATACCGATTACCTTACCAAATACGGTTATATTGAATATTGCCCTTACGGAAGCCTTCACAGCACCGGTATGCTCGAATGCGAAGCCCCCGTGTTCTCCGTAAACAACAAGAGGATTATAAAAGAAAATATGGCAATCTGCATAGACGCGTATTTCAAGGGAATGGAATGGGGTTCGTTCAGAATAGAGGACTGTTATCACATAACGGCAAGCGGCGCGGTCAGAATGACTACTTATAACGACAATCATATCCCGACTCTTTTCGGAACTAAAAAATAAAGAAACCTTAAATTGTTTCATTTTTTACCCTTTTCGTTTCACTTTCTATCTTGAAAGACTCGGAAAACGGGTGTAAAATTAAAATATAAAAAAAATAATGGAGGAAAAATTATGAAAAAACTCATCACATTATGTATGAG
>CAVBZJ010000195.1:0-3052 GCA_963599785.1 Anaerovoracaceae bacterium | reverse complement strand
AATCTTTACTGCGCCCGTACCGAAATCCGTTTCGACGTAATCGTCGAATACTATGGGAATTTCCTTATTTACTATGGGCAGAATAAGCGTTTTGCCCTTCATATTCGCATAACGTTTATCTTTGGGGTTTACAGCGACCGCGGTATCACCGAACATAGTTTCGGGACGCGAAGTCGCTACCGTAACGAATTCGTCCGAATCCTTTACGGGATACTTTATATACCAAAGATTGCTGTCCTCTTCGACGTAATCGACCTCCGCGTCCGAAAGAGCGGTTTTACACTCCGGACACCAGTTGATTATTCTGTCTCCGCGATAAATAAGTCCTTTTTCGTATAAATTGACGAAAACCTCTCTGACCGCGCGGGAGCAACGCTCGTCCATAGTGAAAGAAAGTCTCGACCAGTCGCAGGAAGAACCGAGAAGCTTTAACTGCTCGACTATTCTGCCGCCGTATTTATCCTTCCACGCCCACGCGCGTTCCAAAAAGCCTTCTCTGCCGACGTCGTTCTTCGTAAGCCCTTCTTTCGCCATCTGTTCTACGATTTTAACCTCGGTAGCAATAGAAGCGTGATCCGTCCCCGGAAGCCACAGCGCGCTGTACCCCTGCATTCTCTTAAATCTTATAAGAGTATCCTGCAAAGTCTCGTCGAGCGCGTGTCCCATATGAAGCTGCCCCGTTATGTTCGGCGGTGGGATAACAATCGTGAAAGGAAGCTTATCGGGATCGACTTTCGCCTTAAAATATCCCTTCTCCTCCCATTCCTTGTAGATTTTGCTCTCGAATTCGGACGGATTATACGTCTTCTCCATATCCATAAAGCATTTCTCCTTGTAAATAACTTTTTCATTATACTGAAATTATTTTATAAAGTCAAACAATAATCGCGATACGTTGTCAAATATTCGACCTTTTTCATAAAATAAACTATAAATCTTATATTAAATCGGAGAATCGTAATGAAAAAACTCACACTGCTTATCTTGTCTGTTCTATTCGCAATCGTTCCGTTTACCGCGTGCGGAAAAACGGACGAACTTAAAAAAATCGAACTGAACGAGGTAACTCATTCGGTATTCTATGCCCCGTTATACGTCGCAATCGAAAACGGCTATTTCAAAGAAGAAGGTCTTGAAATAAGCCTGACGAACGGCGGCGGCGCGGATAACTCTATGACCGCGGTATTATCGGGTTCGGCGCAAATCGGACTTATGGGACCGGAAACGGTCATTTACGTTTACTGCCAAGGCAAAGCCGACTACCCGAAAGTTTTCGGTCAACTCACGCAAAGAGACGGCTCCTTCCTCGTTTCGAGAAACGACGAACCCGATTTCAAATGGGATAATCTGCGCGGAAAAGAAATTCTCGCAGGAAGACTCGGCGGCGTTCCCGCAATGACCTTTGAATACGTTCTTAAAGAACTCGGAATGAAAAACGGCACGGATTATAAACTTAACTACGACGTACAATTCAACCTTATGACGGGCGCGTTCGTTTCGGGAACGGCGGATTATTGCACGGTCTTCGAACCGACTGCTTCCGAATATGAAAAAGAAGGCAAATGGCACGTTGTGGCAAGCGTCGGAGAACAGAGCGGAGAAATCCCATACACCTCTTTTATCGCGCTCGGAAGCTTTATAGAAAAAAATCCCGAAACCATTAAATCGTTTTTGAAAGCCCTTAAAAAGGCGCACGCGTTTATGTCTGAAAAAACCGATAAGGAAATTGCGGAAGCGATAGTAAAACAATTCCCGAACACGAGCATCTCCTCACTCGAAACGTCGGTTAAAAATTACAAAAAAATAGACGCGTGGAAAACCGATTTACAAGCTACCGAAAAGAGCTTTACAAGACTTCAAGACGTAATGGAAAATTCGGGCGAACTTCCCAAACGCGTTGAATTCTCAAAAATAGTCGATAACACGCTCGCAAAGGAGATTTTCGGCTAAAAAAATAATAGCAACTAAAAAAGAACGTTACGGCGGAAAAAACTATGAATAAACTTTTGGAATTAAAAAACGTATCTATGAACTATCAGACCGAAACGGACGAAATAGAAGCGATAAAAAACATGTCGTTTTCTTGCAACGAGGGAGAATTTCTCTCCCTCATAGGTCCGTCGGGGTGCGGAAAAACTACTGTCTTATCAATTATCGCAGGACTTATGAAGCCTACGGGCGGAGAAATTCTTATCGACGGAAAAGAAAACGACAAAAGTCTTGATAATCTCGGATATATGCTTCAAAAAGACCAGCTTTTCCCTTGGCGCACGATAGAGAAAAACGTTTTTCTTCCGCTTGAAATCAAAAAAATAAACGACAAGCCGCACAAGGAATACGCTCGGTCGCTTTTGAAAAAATACGGGCTGATAGATTTTAAAGATAAATACCCCGACCAGCTGTCGGGCGGAATGCGGCAACGCGCCGCTCTCATAAGAACGCTCGTCGCCGATCCCAAAATTCTGCTTTTAGACGAACCGTTTTCCGCTCTCGATTATCAAACGAGATTATCCGTATGCGACGACGTTTACGGAATAATAAAAGAAGAAGGAAAAACAGCCGTTCTCGTTACCCACGATATTTCGGAAGCTATCTCTATGTCTGACATAATCGTAGTGCTTTCCGCAAGACCTGCACAGGTGAAATCCATTCATCGCCCCAAAATCAATGGAGCGTCTCCGCTGAAAAAAAGAGAGAGTCCCGATTTCGGCGTATGGTTTGAAAAATTATGGAAGGAATTGAACTGATGAAGAATGAAAACAACTTTTCCGCGGAACACGTCGCATATATCAAAAGAATAAAAAGAAAAAATTTTACCGTTCACCTGTTAAGGGTTACGATACTTATTTTGCTTTTAGGAATATGGGAACTATTTGCCGCAACGGGCGTCGTAGATCCGTTTATAACCAGTTCCCCGTCTCGCATCGCCGTAACTATAAAGAACCTTTTTGCCGAAAGCAATCTTTTATATCATTCTATGGTAACGCTTTACGAAACCTTTTTAGGCTTTCTTATAGCCGTCGTGTGCGGATACGCTTTCTCTCTCTTTTTA
>CAVBZJ010000194.1:0-3094 GCA_963599785.1 Anaerovoracaceae bacterium | reverse complement strand
GCTCTACCCCGCGATGTTCCTTTTCCGAAACGGTTAAAACATACCCGCTCCTCAAAGTGCTAACCTATAATAAACCTTTTTTTATTATTTGTCAATCAAATATACGGTGATTTTCAGGAAAAGTTTTGTCGAATCGAAAAAAATATTTTTCTTTCTTCCGTTCGTTGATTTTTTAACGCGCAGGTATTACAATATATATAAGGCTAAAAGATTATGTGGATAGTTTTTGCGTTAGTTTCGGCGTTCTTTGCGGGGGTAACCTCTATTCTCGCAAAATGCGGAATAAAACACACCGATTCAAAAATCGCCACGGCAATAAGGACGGGCGTAGTTCTTATTATGGCGTTCATAACCGCGCTCATTGCGGGTTCGGTGGGGAATATAACGAGTATAGACGGCAAAAGTCTGCTTTTTCTGGTGCTTTCGGGGCTGGCGACGGGGGCTTCGTGGCTGTGCTACTTCAAAGCCCTTTCGATAGGCGACGTAAATAAAGTCGTTCCGATAGACAAATCGAGTACGGTATTGACCGTTTTGTTTTCTTTCGCGTTTCTCGGCGAACCCTTTTCTTGGTGGAAGGGCGCGGGCATAGTTCTTATGACCGTCGGCACGTTTTTAATGATAGAGAGAAAAGGAAAAAAGAAGGTCGAACCCCTTGCGACGGAGACGCCCCTTGCGGCGGGAGCAAAACCGCTTTCCGCGGAAGAGAATGCTCCTTCGCGGGTTGATGAAAACCTCGCTACGGGAGAGGAAACCGTTGCGGAAGGCGAGCAAAAACGGGAAAAGAAAAAGCTCGGTTATATCGCGTACGCGGTGTTTTCGGCGGTGTTTGCCGCGCTGACCTCGATACTCGGCAAGGTGGGCATCGACGGGGTGGAATCCAACCTTGGCACATTTATAAGGACGGGCGTTGTACTCGTTATGTCTTGGATCGTGGTATTTGCGGCGGGCAAGGGTAAAGAAGTGAAAAGCGTACCCAAAAAAGAGCTGTGGTTCATAATTTTATCGGGCATAGCGACGGGCGTTTCGTGGATATGCTATTACAAAGCGTTGAAGGACGGAGTGACGAGCGCGGTCGTTTCGATAGATAAAGCGAGCGTTCTGATTACCGTCGCTTTCTCGTATTTCGCGCTTAAAGAAAAGCTTTCGTTACAGGCTCTCGCGGGGCTTGTGCTTTTGGTTGCGGGAACGTTCTGTATGCTGTTCTGATTTGCCATATCTTCCGTAAGTAAGCGCGGTCGCGCGATAACCGCCGAACGGAACGGCTTATCGGCGCGGCTAACTGGCGACGATAAAATTTATAAATAAAACGCAAAAATAAAGAAAAGCGATTAAAAAATCGGTTTTTCAGACAAAATAGACGATAAAAGGGGTAAAACGATTATGGAAAACAAACTGAAAAAGACGGGAATACTCGATATAATACTTGCGGCGTGTACGTTTGCGCTCGTGGTCGGATTTTTGGTTGCGGCGTTTTCGGGCGCGCTCTCGAAGGAAGCAGAAACTTGGCAGGAGGGGCTTGGCTACGTCTTTTTTATAATAGTAGTTTTGCCGCTCGTGTTCATAACTTTCGCGGCTATGGCGGGGTTTTCGGTGTTCTGGCTCGTGTGCGGAATAAGGTTTATAAAAGCCTCAAAAACGGGCGAATATCCGCAAAAGCTGCTCGTTGCGGACGCGGTAACGAAGTGCGTCGCGCTGCTGCCATATGCGTTCGTCACCTATCTGCTGTTCGCGCTCGGCGTAGTTTTCGGCGTGGCGGCGTGCGTTTTGTGCGCGTATTTTCTGTTCCCGCTCGTGTTCGTGTTCCTGACGATTAAAGCGGTTCGCGAAGGCTGAAAACGGACGAAGCAGAAAAAGGGCAAGCGGGCTGAAAGGACGGGCGGCGAAAAAAATCGACCACGGACGAAAGGGACAGATGTAAGGAAAGGGCAAACGAAGGACAAGGAACTATAATAAATGAAAGGAATTATAATAATAAATCCGTATAGAGTTCCCGAGCAGAGTGTGAAGCAGGCGGAACGGCTTAAAGAGGAGCTTGAAAGGCTCGGCGCGACGGCTGAAATCGTTGCGGACGGATACGCTCGGGTTTGCGCGGGCGCAGGCACGGGCGATTGCGAGCGCGATGGCGTGCGGCTTGACGAAAGCTTTTCGCGCGCGGATTTTTTCGTTTACCTCGATAAGGACAAATACGTTTCCGCGCTTTTGGAAAAGGCGGGGAAACGCGTTTTCGATTTGCATAAAACCATACGCCTTTGCGACGATAAGGGCGATACATATATAGAGCTTGCGGCGGGCGGTTTTCCCGTTCCGAAAACTATTTTCGCGCCGCTCTGCTATTCGCAAAATCTGAAAACTCCCGAAGAGTTTTTCGAGGTCGCGGAAAAAGAGCTTTCGTACCCTATGATAATCAAAGAAAGCTACGGTTCTATGGGAAAGGGCGTTTACAAAGCGGAAAACCGCGCGGAGCTTGAAAAAATTCAGGAGAAGCTGAAAACCGTTCCGCACCTTTTGCAGAAGTACGAAGGGGCGCGGCGCGGTACGGATATGCGCGTGATAGTCGTCGGGGGCAGAGCGGCGGCGGCGATGCTTCGGATAAACGACAACGATTTCCGCTCGAATATCGCGCTCGGCGGTAGAGGCATAAAGGTCGATTTTGCGGGCGCAACAAGTGCAACGAGCGCGGCGGGCGCGACGGTCGCAACTGTCGCGGCCGGCTCGGCAAGAGGGGCGGCGGCTTGCGAAAATAACGAAAACTCCGAATATTCCGAATTTATAAAGCTTGCGGAGCGCGCGGCGCGGTACTTAAAAGCCGACTATTGCGGCGTGGATTTGCTGTTCGATAAAAACGGCAAGCCCATAATCTGCGAAGTTAATTCCAACGCGTTTTTCGGCGAAATAGAAAAGGTTACGGGCGTGAACGTGGCAAGGCTTTATGCGGAGCATATAGTAAAAACGGTTAAAACGGAAGCGGAGAAGGCGTAAACGGCGAAAGCCGACTTCGGCTTTTCGCAGAAAAAATCAAGCATTTCCCTCTGAAAAAGAAGTAAAAGGAAAGTGAAAGGGAAGTTAAAAACGGCGCGGTAAAAATTCCGCGCTT
>CAVBZJ010000193.1:0-3098 GCA_963599785.1 Anaerovoracaceae bacterium | reverse complement strand
GGAAGTTCCGCTTATCGCACACGAAGTGTGTCATTATACCGCCCTTCGCGATTTTGCCGCGCTTAAAAGAGCTTTTGAAAAGAATGGAAAGCCCGAGCCTTGGTGGATAGACGAAGAACTTAAAATGATAGAGAAAAAAGGTTTTTCGGATAGATATGCAGAGATGTATTCGGCAAGCAAGTATTTTCAAAAGGAATGTTGGAAAACTGCTCTCGAAGCAATAAGAAGAAGTCCCGTGCTTTCGGGTTTTCACTTTTTGCAGTTTGCGGATACCGACGTGTATGAAAACTCGAACGGCGTAGTCGATTGTTTTGACGAGCCGAACTACGTTACGAGCGGTGAATTTTTAAGATTTAACGGAGATGCCGTTCTGCTTGCGGACGTAGGCGGGCGTAATTTTGAGAGCGGCAAGGACCTCGAAATACCCGTGTCGTTCAGCGATTATAGAACGAGCGGTGAAGACTATGCGACGCTCGTGTATTCTCTGACGTCCGGCGACGGCGAAATACTGTGCTGCGGAGAAATGAAGAATATAAACGTTTCGCGCCGCGGATTATATAAGCTTTGCAAGCTGTCTCTTCGCGTTCCGAGACTTTCTTCCGCAAAAGAGTGCCTTTTGGGAATCCTTTTGCAGTCCGACGGGAAAAAGCTCTGTGAAAACAGCTGGAAATTATGGTTTTACCCAGAGAGCGAACCCATTATTTATAACGAATTCGTTCGGTATGAAAGCGGAAATTCCGTTATAACGGACGATTTTAATGAAGCGTTCGACGCTCTTGAAAATGGAAAAAACGTTTGTCTTGTATATCGTTCGGAGTGGACTAGACACGTCAGGAATAAGTCGCAGGAGCGACCTGAATATGCGTTTAAGGCAACTTGGAACAGGTTTAAGCCCGTTATCTGGGACAGGGGTACGAACTACGGCGGATTGTGCGATTACGAGCGTTTGGAGAAATTCGGATTTCCCGCCGCCCGAAATTACGATTTCAATTTTTCGACGGTGTCCGAGGATTGCGATAAAATAATGTTGGACGACTTCCCCGTAAAACCGTATTCTATCGTGAGCGGGACGGATAAATGCACGAGGGATCGTTTCGACGCGTATAAATCGAGTTTTAATTTGCCCGAGCTTCAATACGAATATACGTTGCGCGATTTTTCATATTTGTTTGAGCTTTCGGCGGGAAAGGGCAGGCTTTTGGTTTGCGGGTTTAATCTTACGGGGGTAGATAACGGCGAGCCGTCGTCTTTGGCACTTGCGCGATTTATAAAGAGTTATATTTCGTCCGATGATTTTGCACCGAAAACGGAGATTACGTTGTCCGAACTAAAAAATTATCTTCGCAAATGCGCAGAAAAACCCGTTAAAGAAAGAATGATGACGCAATATTGGGAACTTGACGATGCTCCTGTGGAAAGTAAGGAATACTGGCGCGAATCACGCGAATATTTGGAGAAAACTGATAGATGAAAACCGAAAATTTATATTACGAATTACTGATAAAATATTGCGACGGATTGATTTCGGTGCAGGATAAATCGGAAGATCCGGCGTTTCGAGGCGGATTTTATTGCCGTTCTTGTAAAACTATTCACGGAAGAAGTATAGACGCTATATTCGGATTTATCGAAGCGTATAAGCTTACGGGCGATAAAAAATATCTTGAAGCGGGCGACGCGGCGTTCGATTACGGAGAAAATCTTATGTGTACTGACGGCGGCATATATAACGACGCTTCCACAACGTGGAGATACACAACGGTTTTTCATCTTGCCGCCGTTATAGAAACGCTTTTTGCGGGTAAAGATATTTTGCCCGACGAGCTGATAAAAAAGTTTGAAGCCCGCGCCGAAAAAATGGCGAAATGGTTATATGAAAACCTTGACGAAAACTCTGCGGCGAATATAAATTATTGCACTACTAACGGACTGTCTCTTGCGCTTGCGGGGAAATATTTCGGTAACGAAGCCTACTTAATCCGCGCGGCGCGCCTCGTCCACTATGCGGCGGAGCATTTTACCGAAAACGGAATGCTGTACGGCGAATGTCAACCGCACGATAAGCGTTCAAAAAAAGGTTGTTACGGAGTCGATATAGGCTATAATACGGAAGAATCCGTGCCGGCACTTGCAAAATATGCGTTTCTCGTCGGTGACGAAAACTTAAAGAAAAAGCTTTTGTTCGTACTTGAAGCGCAACTTGATTTTATGTTTCCCGACGGCGGCTGGGATAATTCGTTCGGGGTGAGAAACAATAAATGGACGTACTGGGGTTCGAGAACTTCGGACGGGTGTCAGCCCGCGTATCTTCTGTTTGCGGATAAAGACCCCGCGTTTGCCGAAGCCGCTTTAAGAAATACCGAACTTTTGGCGCGTTGTTCGGAGAACGGACTTTTATACGGCGGCAGGGACTATGCGAAACGCGGCGAATACCCTTGCACGCACCATACCTTCGAGCATATAAATTCGCTTGCTTTCGCGCTTGAAAATATAGAGGAAAAATATCTCTCGCCGAAGCGTACGGAAATTCCGTCTGATAAAACGGGCGGCTTTAAGTATTACGAAGAGGTTGATGCCATAAAGGCGAGCGAAGGTGAATACCTTGCGACGCTGACCGCATACGATTTTAACGTTACGTTCAGCGGACACGCGACGGGAGGCACGCTTACCGCGCTGTACAGCAAGGTAAAAGGACCTATGATTATGGCTTCCGTGACGAAATACGTTCTGGTCGAGCCGACTAATATGCAGCAGGTGAAAGATATTTCGCATCACCGCCCGCTCGTTCCGCGCCTTGTGTGTGAGAAGGACGGAAAGGCTTATTCTACGTCGTTTTACGAATACGCGACGGAAATCCGCGACGAAAGGAAGAAAAGCGTTACTTATACGAGCGGATTATCTACTTACGGCAATAAGGAAACGCTTGAAAATTGCGCGCCGAAGCTTACCTATACGCTTACCGAAAACGGAATGAGTATATCGATAGAAGGTGCGGAAGGGCTTAAATTTATACTTCCGTTGATTGCGGGGGAAGTTGATTTGCAAATCGGCAAGATAGAACGGGAAGAAGAGATTTTCTTTCTGACGGGCGGCTTCAT
>CAVBZJ010000192.1:0-3119 GCA_963599785.1 Anaerovoracaceae bacterium | reverse complement strand
CGCGGCGATAAAGTAATAGTATGCCACGCTTCGAGCGGGAATCTCGGACACGTTATAATCCCGCCGGACGAACTGACGATAATGCGCAGAAAAGAAGCGGAAAACGCGGGTGCGTTAGCGGGGATAGAGGTAATATCGGGCGGGTTCGACGACCTCGATATATTCGACAATAACAAAAAGAGCAGGGATATGATGGTGGACGTTATAAAGTACGCTAACCCCGACTTTATAATCACGCACAATCCGGACGATTATATGCCAGACCACACCGCGGTATCGAGACTCGTGTTCGACGCAAGCTTTGCCGCGACATTGCCGAATTATAAAAGTAAGGAGAAGAACCCCGCGAAACTTGTGCCGATATATTATATGGACACTTTGGCGGGCGTAAATTTCGTTCCGACCGAGTTTGTGGATATAACGGAAGAGCTGGATTTGAAACTAAAAATGCTGAACTGTCACGAAAGTCAGATAGTGTGGATGCGCGATCACGACCACATAGACTTTCCCGATATGGTGAAAACCTGCTCGCGTTATCGCGGGTATCAGTGCGGGGCAGAGTATGCGGAAGGCTTCCGTCAATGTCTCGCGTATCTTAAAGGCACGACCAAGCGTTTGTTGCCGTAACGCTCGGATAATATTGAAAAGGAGAGATTGATATGAAATGGTGTGTTATAGGCGCGGGCGGAATAGCGGACAGAAGAACGATTCCCGCGATAGTATCCGATAAAGAAAACGAGCTTCTTGCGGTGATGGACAGAAATCCCGTTACGGCGGAAACGGTGGGCAAAAAGTACGGCGTGCCTTTTTATTCGGACGAAAAGGAAATGCTTAAAAATCACCCGTGCGACGCGGTGTATATAGGCACTCCCGTGTCCGTGCATTATGAACAGGCTATGACCGCACTTTCCTTCGGTGCGAACATTTTTACCGAAAAGCCCATAGCGATGAACGCGAAGGAGGGCGAAGCTCTTGTCGCGGCGTTCAGAAAGGCTGGTAAACTCCTTTTCGTCGGATATATGATGAAATATCATAATTTGCACGAAAAAGCAAAGCGGCTCGTCGAGCAAGGCAAGATCGGACAGGTAACGGACGTAAGACTGCAATTTTCCTGCTGGTATCCCGATATTCAAGGCGCTTGGCGGCAGAAGAAGGCTTTGGGCGGAGGCGGAGCGATTATGGATCTCGGAGTACACTGCATAGAGCTTGCGGAGTTCGTTCTCGGAGAGCGCATAGCGGACGTTACGGGTTTTTACGGAACGAGAAGTTTTAAGTACGAGGTAGAGGATTCGGGCGTTTTCGCGTTCAAAACCGAAAGCGGAATTTTAGGGCATATAGACGTAAACTTCAATATTCCCGACGATGCGTCGGAAAGCAAACTCGAAATTTACGGAACGAAAGGTTACGTTATTTGTCGCGGAACTCTCGGGCAGGAGGAAAAGGGGAGCTTATCGTACCTATACTCGCCGCAGGGTGATTACGTCGCGCAGCAATCGAGAACTATCGGAAAACCTAAAAAATATTACGGCGGAAACGCTAATTTATATTTGAAACAGATACGACATTTCACTAAACTCGTTAAAGACGGTTGTACCGATTCGTCGTTTGCGGAGAGCGCGGCGCACGTTCAGAAAATAGTGGATAAATTATACGCGGAAAAGCGTTAAAAAGTAAAAATTATTTTATTAAAACAAAAAAGGAGAACGAAAATGGATTTTAATTCAACTGTAAAAGGAAGCTTGTTGGAAGGGTTCTATCCCGAAGGCTGGGATTTTGAAAAGATAGACAAGTGCTGCTCGCACCGTCCGGAAGAGATTACGGAAAAGCAGAATTTCTGGAACAAGGATTTTGCGCCGATAGAGTGTGAAAGCGTTGCCGAATTCGACGTAAAAATGGGGCACGAGATAGCGAACGAAATAAAGAAAGCGAACGACGAAAACAGAAAAATAGCTTTCATTCTTCCCGTAGGACCTATGGGAATGTATAAATGGGCGGTGTATTTCCTTAAAGAATGGAACGTGTCCTGCAAGAACGTGTGGTGCTTCAATATGGACGAATGGGCGGATTCGGAGGGCAACACCATAACAGGCGAAGCCTCTTTCCAGAACGCTATGGAAACGGCGTTTTATAACCCGCTTGGAGAACTTACCGTACCGAAAGACCACAGGAATTTTGCCACGAAAGACAATCTTCCGACCTATCCCGAAAAGATAGCCGCGCTTAAAAGTGAAGGCGCGAAACTCGTGCTTGTTTACGGCATCGGCAGAATGTGCCACATAGCGTTCTGGGAACCTACCATCGGCGCGGAATTCGCAACGGACGAGGAATGGAGAAGCCAGCCCTATCGCATTGCGGTACAACTTCACCCTCTGACGGTAGAGCAGAACGCGATTACTTCCTTTAAGTCGCGTACTTCGCTCGTGCCGTGCCGCGCGAACACGATAGGACCGGCGCTTATGTTCTCCGCAGACTACGCGATAGGCGGCGCGGACGGCGCGCTTTCCCGCGGGATGCAGTGGCAGGGTATGTCTTTGTGGATGACTTTGCGTTATACTCCCGATCGTCACGTCACTTCTTCGTTTATTCCCACCATTCCGGGCAAATTGTTCTTCCTTAAAGAACTCGCGGGTCCGCTTTGCCCCGAAATGAACTGATATGACCGAAAAAGAGAAGATGCTTGCGGGGGAACTTTATTCCCCGCAAGATCCGGAACTCCGCGCAATGCACCTGCACGCGGAAAAGTTGTTTGAAAAATACAACAAAATTCCCGCAAAAAGGAAAGAAAAGCGCGATAGACTTATAAAAAAGCTGTTCGGAAAATCGGGCGAAAATATAAGGGTAGAAACTCCGTTTTTCTGCGACTACGGCGTAAATATCGAAGTCGGAGAAAACTTCTTCGCCAACTACGGCTGCATAATACTCGACGTAAACAGGGTGAAAATCGGCAAAAACTGTATGCTCGCTCCCAACGTCGGGATATATTCCGCAACGCACCCCGTGCGCGCTGAGGAGCGGTATAACGGCGTGGAACTGGGGCTTCCCGTAACCATAGGAGATAATTGCTGGATAGGCGCGGGGGCGATTATTTGTCCCGACGTAACCATAGGCGACAACGTCTG
>CAVBZJ010000191.1:2150-3139 GCA_963599785.1 Anaerovoracaceae bacterium | reverse complement strand
ATTTTTTGTATATTTGTTATCGTATTTATGCACAACCATTGACGTTATTCGTCTATGCCCTCGGTCAATTCTTCAAAGCTGACGTTAAAAATTTTCAGCATTTTTCTAACGTTATAAAGCGAAGGCTCTATTTTATCGCATTCCCATTCGCTCACGCGTTGTTGAGTCGTTTCCATCTTTTGCGCAAAGCTTTTTTGGTTTAGGTTATTGATTTTTCTGTAATATTTAATGTTTTCGCCCAAAGACATATCAAAATAATACCCTATAAATAGTGTATTCTATTTGACATACACTAAAAATAGTGTTAAAATAAAGAAAAGTTTTTACGAAGGAGAGTGAAAAATGGAAGAAATGTTGCCTGCGGTAAAGCAGGAAAAGATTGCAGAATTGTTTGCTATAAGGGCGGGACTTTCCGTAATATCCGAAAACACGGATAAAATCAAGGAGAGGGAAAACGAGGTGGCGGACATAAACAAAAGCCTGTCGGATTTTTTTGAAAATAATTCTTTCGAGCAAAACAAGCTGTCGAAAGACTACAATAACAAAATAGAGGCGATAGAGAAGGATATAGAACTTTTGGCGGAGGATAAATATCCGATAAAAAGTATCGAGAACGGTGAGAAAGCTTTTTATTATTTGAAAGAGGATATAAAGGAGCAAAGAGAGAATAACAGACCTCTAAAACCAGAAGGCGGCGCGGGAGTTGCTTTATTTTTCTTGATTATGGCTATAATCAGCTCACTTGTGTATGTTACAATAGATTATTTGGATGATTTAAAAAGGCAAATTGCATTAGGAGTTCTTTTATTTTTTAGTTGGGCGTTTATTATATTGAAGTTAATAGACTTTTTTAAGAATTATGACAAATTTTCGGTTAGAAGATTTTGGAAAATGCTAAAAGAAAGAAAAGCTTATAAACGCTGGTTAAAAAAATGCCGCGACGAAGACGCTATGATAGCGAGATATGAAAAAATTTACAACAAAGAAGC
>CAVBZJ010000191.1:0-2140 GCA_963599785.1 Anaerovoracaceae bacterium | reverse complement strand
TCTTTGATAATAAAAAGAAAAAGGCAAGAGCTTTCCGCGCTTAAAAACGAAAAAGAAAGCGAGTTGAAAAAGAAGCGGGAGCAAATTGAAAAGGAAACGGCGGTTGTGAACGCCAAAGCAGAAGCGGGAATTCAAAGGATAAACGACGAAATTACCGCCTTAATGAGCGCAAGTTGCCAAATATCGAAGGCTTTGAGCGACAACTATCCTTGGTTCAGCGAATCGGACTGGGAAAATACAGACCTTGTGATATATTATCTGCAAACGGGGCGTGCGGATACGATTAAAGAAGCTCTTTATCAGGTGGACAGACAGCGGCAGACCGAACAGATTGTCAGCGTTATTTCGCAGGCTACTCAATATCTTGTCGGCACTATAAACAATAATTTTTATTCGCTTGAAAAGCTTGTGAAAAGCAGCTTTCAAAAACTTGCCTTTTTGGTAGAGAACAGCGGAAGAAGCATAAGCCGTGCGATAGAAGAAAATACGGCAATAATCAGAGAACAAACTATTAACGCTCGTACAATAGGAAAACTACAAGAAAAACTTCTTACCGAAACTCAGCTCAGTAACAGCTTGCTTGCAAAGGCTAACGAAACGAGCGACGAGCTTTTAAACGACCTTCGTTATCAGCAAAAATACCGGGTTTAATAATATGTCAAAGAAGTAAACGGAAAAAGATAAAGCTCGGTTCGTCGCGAAAAAACATTGCAAAAACATTTGTAAAAAAATTTTATTCTATTAAAATACGGGAAAAAGAGATAAAATATATCCCCACCGCGAAAAACGCTTTTTCGCGGTGGGGATATAAAATTTTTTAGAAAAATTTACAGTTTATTTCCGCACTCGGGGCAGAATTTCGCGCTGGGGGAAACCTTCGCGCCGCATTCCGAACAGAACTTTTCCGTAGGCAGTTTTTCTCCGCATTCGGGACAGAATTTGGCGTTTGAGGGAATTTCCGCGCCGCATTTTGCGCAGTGTTTAACGCCCGCGTTCTTTTTGGCTTGCGCTTCGCCGCCCGCACCGTTTGCGCCGTTTGAGCCGCCGTTAGAAGAGGCAGAGGACTTGAAAGCTTCCGCAAAAGCCGCGCCGAGTCCCGCGCCCGCACCGATACCCATACCCGCGCCTACGAACGTTCCGCCCGCGCCGGTGTTTTTGGCCGCGCTTCTCATTGCTTCCGCGGCGGAAACCTTCATCATAACGTCGGTTTTGTCGCCGAGTATGCCGTATTTGCTGCGTTCGTCGATTGCTTTTTCCACTTCCTCGGGAACGGACATATTTTCGATGAAAAGGTTGGTGAGTTTAAGTCCGATTTCCTTGAATTTATGCTGAATGTTCGCGGTGACTATTTCGTTGAATTCGGTGGTGTTTCCCGCAAGGTCGAGGGCGGAAATTTTGCTTTCGCCGATAGCGTCGGTAAGCGCGGAAACGAGCATAGTTTTCAGCCAGTCGGTGATGTCGCGCGTCACGAAAGAAGAGTTCGTGCCGAACAGTTCTTTAAGGAACACGCCCGCGTCGTCCACCTTAAAGGCGTACGAGCCGTAGCCCTTTACGCGAATCATTCCGAATTCGGGATCGCGCATCATTATGGGATTAGCCGTACCCCACTTATAGCCCGTGAATTGCTTGGTGTTGACGTAGTAAACGTCGCAGGTGATAGGGGTTTGAAAGCCGTATTTCCAGCCGGCGAGTTTAGAAAGAATGGGGAAGATTTCGGTGTTAAGGTCGTAAGTTCCCGCGGGGAAAATATCGCAGATCTGTCCCTTATGCACGAAAATAGCTTCCTGCGATTCTCTGACGACGAGTTTACTTTTCTGGTTTATTTCTCTGCCGCCCTTGGGGAGCGGGTATTTGTAAACGAGGGTATCCTTTGAATCGTCTTTCCATTCGAGGATTTTCAAAAATAGTGCCATAAAAACGAACTCCTTGATGTACGGTCGTTTCGCGATTTGCGAAGCGTTCCGAATTTTCTATATTGTAACATAAAAAATTTAAATATACAATATTTTACGTTAAATAAAGTTTGCAATTTGTGAGAAAATATGATATTATAGGTAGCGAAAATAAGAGCGTGCAGGTGTAGTTCATCGGTAGAATGAGAGCTTCCCAAGCTTTAGAGGTGGGTTCGATTCCCATCACC
>CAVBZJ010000190.1:0-3157 GCA_963599785.1 Anaerovoracaceae bacterium | reverse complement strand
GATTTATAGTTTGCCACGATTTAAAATCAACTCGATTTAAAGTTTAAGCCCGCCGCGAATTAAAAATTCGCGGCGGGCGTTTTGCTTACGTTTTATTTTAGCGAGCGTTTTTTGCCGAAAAAAACAAATTATTCGTTTGCGGAACTATCGCCGTTACCTGCGTTGTCGCCGTTATTTTTGCCGTCGGCGTTGTATCCGCTATCAAGACTATCGGTGCCGTCGGAATTTTCAACAGTCGTTGCGGCGGCTTCTTCCGCCTTTTTCTTTTCAAGCCGCTCCCTTCTTTCGTTAAGCCTGTAAAGAGTATGGAGCTTCGGCAGATTATACCTTAATATAAATAATGAAAGCGCGTTATACACCGCGTTGACGACCGCAACGGGTACGCCGATACAATACCAGTATTTCAAATTCACAAATACGACGGTAAACCCGAAGATTATGCACGCTATATGCACCGAAACGCCGTAGTTCGCTTCCGTTATATACCTCGCAACGTACTCGTTGTTTTTGGGATCACGGATTTTATTCTTTCTGAAATTCGTAAGCTTGCCGAGTTCGGGAATTTTATCCTTCCACTTTTTTATGCCGAGCCTTTCGTAAAAACGACATTCTCCTTTACCCGCCGAAAACGACTTTTTGTCGGGCGAAAAAAGCTTTGCGGGGAGAATCCAGCGAACTATTCCCGCAAAAATAAGGTCTATCACGATTACCGCAACGGTAGACAGGCACACGAACCCTATAACGTACCCCGCGGTTTCGGTTACTGCGGAAACGAGAAATATATCGACGACCGAAATTACCGCCATACATATAACTATAAACAGATAATAAAGCATCAGTTTTTACAGTCCTCGTTATCGTCGTTTTTTCCGTTTTGCGCGTTTTGGTCGATTTTCTCCGCCGCGTTTTCGAGCGTTTCCTCGATTTTTGCCGAATTTTCGGTTTCGTATTCGAGCGGAATTTTATAAAACTCCTCGTAAACCTTTTTCCACGCCTCGAAGTTTGCGTTCTTCATATATTCGGCGTTTTCTTTTTCGGAAAGCCCTTCCTTCGGATAAATCGCAGGCAAGAACCATATGGTATAAACCTGCACCGGCGCGCCGTCCGCGTCGAGCTTTGCGGTATCTTCCATCGTGATGAATGCGGGTATTACGGGAGCTTTGCTCATTGCCGCAATCTTGAATGCGCCGCTTTTCATCGGGCGGGGTTTACGGTAGTTCCACCACATTGCCTGCTCGGGATAAATAAGAATTTTTTCGCCTCGAGCGAGCAAGGTTTTGGTCGAACGCAAAAACTTTACCATAGTTTTCGGGTTGGACGATAGCGGCAAAGTATTGCAATGACGGAAGAAAAAGCCGAACAAGCCCTTAAAGTTCGTATAATTCCCTTCTCTTATAACCTTATAAAGGTTCTGCCCCTTTTTAAAGTCGCCGCGTATCGCGCGGTATATCGCGTAATTATCCAGCACGCTGAAATGGTTGCAGGTTATTACAGCCCCGCTTTCTACCGCGCGGTAATTTTCCATTCCTTTAATTTCTTTTATGACGAAATCGCCGTTTTTTATCAGCTTTTCGTAATAAGAAACGGCGGCGCGATTCGCTATTTTATTCATCACTCTCGAAGTAAATTTCTCTCCGAGATAGTCTATTTTGTCGGGCGCGAGCGGAATGGTTTCGGGATCGTCCTCTACGTCTTTATCCCAAAGCCCTTCCCTTTCGTACTCGGCGATCTTTTCCAAAATCTTCTTTCTGCTTTCAGATAGCATTAGTTTTTAACCCGAGCCTTAAATTCCTTATATAATTATCTTTGCTGTTGATATAATCGACAGCCATTTTTTTGAGATTTTCAAAAGCAACGGCGTCGCGCGTTTTTTCGTATTCCGAATACCCTTCGCGCATCGCTATAAGGTCGTCGTAAAACGGCGTTTCCTTCGCGTATTTCCAGAAATATTCCTCGTACCTTACGCCTTTATAATGCCACGGCTTGAAATTAAGCTTATAATGCACGAGCGAAACGTTTTTATCGGGAAAAACTTTATCGGGGATAGGCGTTTTGTTCCAGCCCACGTCCACGAGCTTTACCCTGTCCTTCAATATTACGTTAAGATAATCCTGATCGGGCGCAACCTCGAATTTGTGCGCGAGCATAAGGTTTATGAATTTGGTTTCCACCTGCTCTTTTCTGTATTCCGCGGTGTTTATGACGAGAAGTCCCGAATTGAAATATTCCATTCTCGGAACGCCCAAAAACTCTTCCGCATAGCTGCCGAAGCAATCGAACGACGACATTGCCTCTTCGTGTACCGCGGCGACGATATTGTTTCCGAGTTCTACGTTATAAAGCTTCGCAAGGTCGTCTATAAGCACGATGTCGCAATCTATATATATAACCTTTTCGTACTGCGGGAAAAGCGACGGTATGAATATACGATAGTATATGGCGTTCGTATAATAATCGCGAAGATGCGTTTTATCGTTAAGCGCGTCCATTCTGTCTGCCACGCTGACATACTCGACGTCTACGTCCTCCGAATTTTCTTCCGCAATCTCTATTATGCGCGACATATTCTTTTCGCTGAGTCCCGTGTTCAGAATATATACTTTAAGAAAATAATCGTCCGATAAGTTATCGAGTATGGATTTCAGCGACACGCACAAAAACGGCGCGTAGTTATCGTCGGTAGCGTATACGACGGGTATTTCTTTCTTCTTTTTTAAGTTGGTCATACGTTGTCCTTTATATAAAATTTTGGTATTTTCGTTTCGACGCTATTATTTTACCAAACGCCGTAGAGTTTTACAACCGCCTGAACTCTATTGATTTTGATAGCGAGGTGAAAAACGCGATACCCTATATCTAACGTTCGGATAGTCAATATTTTTTGTCTACCGACGGTAGAATATTTGCAAATTTGCTTGATTTTATAGCAAAAAAGCGATATAATGGCGATATGGAAAGCGTTAAAGAGAACATTGCAAAAAATATAGCGAGACTCAGGACGGAGAACGGAATGACACAGCCCGAGCTTGCGGAGAAGCTTAATTATACCGATAAATCGGTAAGCAAGTGGGAACACGGCATCGCTACCCCGCCGATAGACGTTCTTAAAGAGATTGCGGACATATTCGGCGTAACGGTGGACGATATGCTGAAAGAC
>CAVBZJ010000189.1:0-3254 GCA_963599785.1 Anaerovoracaceae bacterium | reverse complement strand
AATATCGAGAAAAGTATCGCTATCGCGGTGAGAGCCTTCTCTCCGCCCGATAAAAGCGACAGCTTTTGAAGCTTCTTCCCCGGAGGTTCGGCGATTATTTCGACGCCCGCTTCTAATCTGTCCTCTACTTCCGTATAATCGAGTTCGAGCATTGCTCTGCCGCCGCCGAACAGCTCTTTGAAAATTCTTTGGAAGTTTTCGTTTATTTTCGTAAAGCCCTCGTCGAACTGCGTGAGCATTTCGCCCTTTATTTTATCTATCGCTTCGCGAAGGTCGCTTTCCGCCTTTTCGAGATCCTCTTTCTGCGTGGTCATCTCGTCGTAACGCTCTTTAAGCGCTCTGCAATCGTCTATCGCGGTGGCGTTTATCGCGCCGAGCGAGGAACGCTTTCTGCGGATTCTTACAATTTCGCTCTCGCCGTGAGAAGCGTCGTAGTTCTCTTCCTTGAATTTAAGCGCGGTGTCGTACGTTTCGCCGTAGTTTTCAAGAATAGACTGCCCCATATATTCGAGGTCGGAGTCGATTTTCGCAAGCGCGATTTCCTCCGCGTGCTTACGCTCCGAAAGCGTGGTAAGCTCGTCCGCGAGCCGCTCCTTTTTGGCGGAGTTGCGTTCCAGCTTTTCGCGAAGCTCGCCTTTTAACGCTTCCGTTTTTTCTATTCCGTCTCTGATTTCGTTGATTTTGTCCTGTTCTTCTTTGGAAAGGGCGACCTTCTCCTGCTCGCGTTTTAATTCTTCTATTATCGCGCGCGCGTTTTCGTTGCTCTTTTTAAGTCCTTCTATCGCCGTTTCCGTTTCCGAAGAGGTTTCTTTAAGCCTCGCGTTGTCCTGCGAAAGCGAGGATATTTTACCGCGAAGCTCCGTAATGCGAATCTGCGCGTCGGTGCTTTTTGAAGAAAGCTCGTCGCGTTCTTTGCGAAGCTTATCGTATTCCTGCTCGCGTTTATCCGCATCCTGCGCGGCGTTGGTTTTATCTTCTTCCAGCTTTTTGCCCCCGCTCGATATGCTCTCGAAGTCCGCGGTAAGCTTTTCGATACGCGCTTTCACCTCTTCCGTAACGTCCGAAATACTCTCTATTTCTCTGCCGAGTTCGGAAAGGGTTCTCTCTATCGCGCCCTGCTTTTCGCGTTCGACAAGTATCTGCTGGCGTTTACCGTTATACGCGTCGTTGCATATCTGCAATTCTTCCAAAGCCTTGTCGCGCTTCTTTTCGAGGTCGGCTTTCTGGGCTTTTAAGGAGAGCATCTCCTCTTTTCTTCTCGCAAGCTCTTTCGCGTTGTCCTCTATTCTTCTGTCCGAAGAAAGAAGCCCCGCGTCCGAACGGCGCGAACCGCCCGTCATTGCGCCCTGCGTGCTGAACACGTCGCCTTCGAGCGTGACCATTTTGAACGAAAAACGATATTTCGCGGCTATTCTCGTGGCGTTTTCCAAGGTATCGACGATAAGAGTGTTGCCGAGTAAATTGCTTATAACGTTCTCGAACTGCTTGTCGTAAGAAACGAGTTCGTTCGCGACGCCCAAAGCTCCGCGCTCCGACAACGCGCGGGTTACGTCCTGCGTCTGAAATCTCGGCTTAACCGAGCTTATAGGCAAAAAGGTTATTCTTCCGAATCTGTTCGCCTTTAAGTATTCTATAAGATATTTTGCGTCGTCGGGGTTTTCGGTAACGACGTTCTGCGCCGCCGCGGCGAGCGCGGTTTCGAGTGCGACGTCGTATTTTTTATCGCTCTTTATAAGCTCCGCGACTACGCCCTTTATGCGTTTTTTAAGCTCCGCGTTCTCCTTCGCCTTGCCCATTAAAAGCTTGACGGCGGGCGCGTACCCCTCGTAGCTGTCTTTAAGTCCGCGGTAAAAGTTGTCTTTCGTGACGAGCGTGGTTATCACGGAGTTTAAAGAATAAATTTTGTTGTCTATCGCGGCGACGTTCTCGTTGCCGTTTCTTACTTCGTCCTCTTTGCTTGCTATGCGGTTTTTGAAATCGAATACCGAACGGTCGAGTTCGTCTATGTTTTTATCGATTTTTTCTTTTTCCGCGAACTGCTCCGTTTGCTTTGCGGAAAGACTTTCTTCTCTCTCTTTAAGCTCGTTTAACTTATTAAGCAGGTTTTCCTTTTCTATGGACACCGCGCCTTTGTTCATTTTAAGGTCGGAAAGCGATTCCAGAGATTCGATTATTTTCTTTCTGCTCGACTGCGCAAGCTCTTCGCCGACGGCTATTTTTTCGTTCAAAGAAAGAAGCCGTTTATAAAGCTCGTCCGCCTTTGAGGAAAGCTCTTGAAGCTCCTTTTCGGCTTTGCCCTTTTCTTCTTCGTTGGCGGCGGAGGTCTCCGCACATTCTCTTAAAAGCTTTTCGTCCTCTTCGATTTCCTTTTCCGCGCGCTCTATCTGGCTCATAAGATAGGAAATTTTCTGGTCGAAAAGCTGTTTCGCGCCCGTGGATTTTTCCATTCCGACGCGCTTTTCCAAAAGCTCTTCGTTATATTTTTTAAGCTTTTCGTCCGCTTCTTCTATATCGGAGAAAATTCTGTCGTACTCCTTCTGCGCGTTTTCCATCTCGGAATTGCGGAGCGCGGTTTCTTCTAAAAGTCCTTCGATTTTGACGTTGATTTTGCCCTTCGCCGTCGCAACGCCGTCTACCTTGCAGATATACACGTTAAGCTCGTGCGTCTTTAATTCCGCGGACAGCTCGTTGAACTCTTTCGCTTTTTCCGCCTGACGTTCGAGCGGCGCGAGCTGGTTTTCTATTTCGGTTAAAATATCTATGTAACGAACGAGGTTTTCGTGCGTGCGTTCGAGCTTTCTTTCAGACTCGTTCTTTCTCGCCTTAAACTTGCTTATGCCCGTGGCTTCCTCGAAAATCGCCCTTCTGTCTTCGGGCTTTGCGGACATTATCTCTTCTACCTTGCCCTGACCTATGATGGTATAGCCTTCTTTGCCGATTCCGCATTCGTGAAGAAGGTCCACTATATCTTTAAGTCTTGCGGGCTGTTTATTTATAAAGTATTCGCTTTCGCCGCTTCGATACAGCTTTCTCGTTATTATTATCTCGTTATAATCGAGCGAAAACATTTTGTTGCTGTTGTCGAAGTACAGCGAAACCTCGCAATAAGAAAGCGATTTTCTGTTCTGCGTACCCGCAAAAATAACGTCCTGCATGCTCGAACCGCGCAGCGTTTTTGCCGACTGCTCGCCGAGTACCCAGCGTATCGAGTCCGCAACGTTACTCTTGCCGCAACCGTTCGGTCCGACTATGCC
>CAVBZJ010000188.1:1769-3270 GCA_963599785.1 Anaerovoracaceae bacterium | reverse complement strand
CGACTGGGTAGTGCCTAACGACCTTGCCGAAATGAACGCTTTGGTCGGCGGCAAAGAAATGGACTTTAAATATAAAGATTGCGTAGAAGAAATGGCGATGGTCAATAAAGCGTTCATTGAGATAATGATCGAGGGCGACGCTAACGGCAGGGGTTTCCAGTACCCGATTCCTACCTATTCCATAACCCGCGATTTCGACTGGTCGGAAACGGAGAATAACAAGCTTCTTTTCGAGATGACCGCTAAATACGGCACGCCTTATTTCTCCAACTATATAAATTCGGATATGGAACCCTCGGACGTGCGTTCTATGTGCTGCCGTCTGCGTCTCGATTTGAGAGAATTAAGAAAGAAATCGGGCGGCTTCTTCGGAAGCGGCGAAAGCACCGGCTCTGTCGGCGTGGTAACCATCAATATGCCGAGAATCGCATATCTTTCCGCAACGGAAGAGGAGTTTTACGAACGTCTTACTCATCTTATGGATATTGCCGCAAGAAGCTTGAAGGTTAAGAGAGATACGATAACCAAGCTTCTCGACGCAGGACTTTATCCTTATACCAAGAGGTATTTGGGAACGTTTGCAAACCATTTCTCGACGATAGGTCTTGTCGGAATGAACGAAGCCTGTCTCAATGCGAAATGGATCAAAAAGGATCTTACCGCGCCCGAAGCTCAACAGTTCACGAAAGATGTTCTCAACTTTATGAGAAACAAGCTTTCCGATTATCAGGAGCTTTACGGCGACCTCTACAACCTCGAAGCGACGCCCGCGGAATCTACTTCTTTCCGTCTCGCGAAGCACGACAAGAAGAGATACCCCGATATAATCACCGCTTCGGATTGCGACAAAACGCCTTACTATACCAACAGCTCGCACCTTCCCGTCGGCTTTACGGACGACATATTCAGCGCGCTCGACATTCAGGACGATTTGCAGACTTTGTATACCTCCGGCACGGTATTCCACGCGTTCCTCGGGCAGAAGCTTCCCGACTGGAAAGCCGCGGCGAATCTCGTTCGTAAAATTGCGGAGAATTATAAATTACCGTATTATACGATGTCTCCTACTTATTCGGTATGTTCGGATCACGGATATATCCCCGGAGAAGTTTATAAATGTCCCGTCTGCGGAAAGACTACCGAGGTGTACAGTCGTATAACGGGATACTACCGTCCGATACAGAACTGGAACGACGGTAAGCGCGCGGAATTTGCGGACAGAAAGGTTTACGACGTAGAAAATTCTCATTTCCACGCAAAGAAGAACGGTTGCGCTTGCGAAAAGCACGAAGCCGCCGCGGAAGAAAAATTAACGCGTCCGCTTCTCTTTACGAGGAACGGTTGCCCGAACTGCAAAACGAGCAAAATGATGCTCGATAAAGCGGGTATAGCTTACGACGTTATCAATGCGGAAGAGGATAAAGACACCACTCTTAAATACGGCGTTAAAAAAGCTCCGACTCTTTTAGTTCCCACGGAGAACGGAATAGAAGCTTACGAC
>CAVBZJ010000188.1:0-1759 GCA_963599785.1 Anaerovoracaceae bacterium | reverse complement strand
GTAAAAACTAATGTACGATATAATCGTTATAGGCGGCGGCGCGGCGGGAATGACTTCCGCGCTTTACGCTTTAAGAAACAGTAAAACGGTTCTCGTTTTGGAAAGCGAGAGCCTCGGCGGGCAGATAGCAACTTCTCCTAGACTTGAAAATTTCCCTTCGATCAAGGCGATAAGCGGCGAACAGTTCGCGGACAACCTTTTTGAGCAGATAACCGCTATGGGCGCGGATTTCGAGATAGAGAAAGCCGTCGGCGTGGAAAAGCTTGGGGAAGGGCATTTTAAGGTTAAAACCGAATATCACGAATACGAGGGGAAATCCGTAATTATCGCGGCAGGCGTAAAGCACAAGCATCTGAGAACAAAATCCGGCAGAGACGACCTCGTAGGACACGGCGTGTATTATTGCGCTATTTGCGACGGAGCGTTTTATAAAGGTAAAGAAGTTGCCGTTATCGGCGACGCGAATACCGCGCTTCAATATGCGCTGCTTCTCGCAAGCTATTGTAAAAAGGTATATGTTTATACGCTGTTCGATAAATTCTTCGGCGATAAGGGGCTTGAAAAAGCTCTTCGCGCAAAGGAGAATATTGAAGTTCGCCCGAATACGAGCGTAACAGATTTTATCGGAGACAAAGAGCTTGCCGCAATAGAGTATAAGGATAAAGACGGAAACGTTTGCCGTCACGAGATACCCGCGGTGTTTGTGGCGATAGGACAGATTCCCGACAATAAAGCGTTCGAGAATCTCGTCGATCTCGATAAGGACGGATACATTGTTTCCGACGAAACCTGCAAGACCAAAACGGACGGCTTGTTCGTTGCGGGAGATTGCCGTACGAAGGCCGTAAGGCAGGTCGTTACCGCGGTTGCGGACGGCGGAGTCGCGGCGACGAACGCTTGTCTCTATTTAGAGGCTTTGGAAGGTTAAAAACTCTTTTTTATTACAAAAACGTGAAAACGGCGGAGACGCGGAAAGTGCTTTTCGTCGTTTTTTCGTGTTTTTAAAAGAATTGTGCCTCCGAAATTTTAGCAAAAACGCAATTTATTGCGTAAAATGCGTCTTAAATTTTTGAAAGAAAGGATATAATAAAACGATTAGAAAAACAAAAGGTTTTCTGAAATATAAGAAAAGCCGTTGACAGCAGGTTAAAAGTATAGTAAAATAAAAACAACGCAACGTATTGCATAATTAAATCGGCAATAAACGAAAAGCAGAGGACGCTAATGAGGACGGGCAAAGAACATTACGTTATAGGCGCTATTTCTTTAATCAGCAACGAATTGAATAATCTCGGCGGCGCGCTTAAAGGAATCACTTTTAAACAATGGTTTTTGCTGTTGATGATGTCTAAAATGGAGCGCGGAAAAAAGAGCGTGAACGAGATTGCGGAGTTTGCAGGCAGTTCCCGTCAAAACGTTAAAAAGATGCTGACGGGGCTGAAAGAAAAGGGGTTTGTTACGGTCGAAAAGTCGGAGAGCGACGGCAGAGCGTTATCCGTGGAGCTGACAGATAAAGCCTATAAATTTTTTTTTGAAACGGAAGGCATCGTGGCAAGCGAAACCCGCGCGCTTTTTGAGGGATTTTCGGATCAGGAACTTGACGTTTTTATCTCGCTTCTTAAAAAGCTTATCGACGGAATAGAAAGCTACGGCGAGTAACAATATACTCGATATGTGCAAAAATAATATAAAAAACGATTTTAAACGCGACAAGAAAAACGTACAAAAAATCGTGAAATAAAAAACAACAAGGGAGGAC
>CAVBZJ010000187.1:0-3295 GCA_963599785.1 Anaerovoracaceae bacterium | reverse complement strand
ACCAGATAGGCAGCGGAATGGTTTTAAGCGAACCTACCGTGGCGGCGGTGGAGGACGGCGACCGCGGGGAAATTAAGGCGATAGGCGAAGAGGCGAGCAGGCTTATAGGAAAGACGGGCAAAAACACCGCGATAGTCTTTCCCGTGTTCGAGGGCGAAATAGTCAGCGAAAGAGTCGCGGCGGGCGTTCTCGGCGGGTTTTTGAAAAAACTCGGTCTCGGCGGCGCGTTTAAGGACGTTTCCGCTATATTTGCCGTGCCGTGCGGCGCGGATTATCAGATGATAGAGGCTTATCGGCGGGTGGCGAAGGCGGCGGGAATTTCCAAAACGCATTTTGCCGAAACCCCGATGCTTTCCGCTTTGGGGCAGAGAATCCCCTTTACGGACAGTAAGCCTTGCTTTGTCGTGGATATGGCGGGCGGAACGACCAACATCGCCGCGCTTTCTCTCGACGGGATAATCGCGGGAATATCGGTGAATATCGGCGGCAATAAAATAAGTGCGGACTTAATCGACTACGTTGCGGAACGTTTCGGACTGCAAACGGGTTTGCAGACTGCCGAAAAGCTTAAAAGGGAACTCGGGAGCTTGGAGAGCGGAGACGCGCTTTCCGGCGTTATCAACGGCAGAGACGTGCAAAGCGGCTCGCCGCGCGCGATTGCGGTAAAAGCTTTCGAGATAGCCGAACCCATAAAAAATTATTTCGATAAAATAGCGGAGATAACGACCTCGGTGCTTAAAAAGCTTCCGCCCGAGGTGTCGGCGGAAATTCATCGCTCGGGCATATACGTTTCGGGCGCGGCTTCCTGCGTGTACGGACTTGGCGACTATTACGAAAGCAAGTTCGGTATGCGCGTTCACGTTGCGGAAAACGGCGCGTCCGCAGTCGCTCTCGGCGGCGGAATTGCCCTTTCGGATAAAAACCTTCTCAAAAAAGTTGAGCTTGACTGTAAGTGAAAAAATCTTAAATAAACAGGAAGTCTTAAAAATTCGCGTTCTAACGTTCCCGTTTGCGAAAGCGCGGAACGGAAAATTTCAAATTCGACCAAATACCGCTCGTTTCGGCTTAAAAAGTCAAAACGGGCGGCGTTTTTTAGTATATAATCTTGACAATCGGTAAAAAGGAAAAGGGGTGGAATTTTGACGAGGCGTATCGTAATAACGTCCGGTAAAGGCGGCGTGGGAAAAACGACCGTAACGGCGAACCTCGGCGTCGCGCTTTCGGAGCTGGGAGCGCGAGTCGCGCTCGTGGACGTCGATTTCGGACTGAATAATTTAGATGTCGTTATGGGGCTGGAAAACAAAATAACGTACGACTTTTTAGACGTACTTGAAGGCAGGTGCAGGGCAAAGCAGGCGCTCGTCCGCGCGAACGGAAAAAGAAATCTTTTCATTCTTCCTTCGGGGAGCGTTTCCGCCGCCACGAGGATAACGGGACAGCAGATAAAGCTCGTTATAGAAAGCGTCGCGCCGCTCTTCGACTACGTTCTTATAGATTGCCCTGCGGGTATAGACGCGGGCTTTCATCGCGCGGTTTCCTGTGCGGACGAAGCGATAGTTGTCGCAACGCCGTCTCTTCCGAGTCTTCGCGACGCGGACAAGGTTTTAACGGTACTGCAAAGCTATAAGCCGGACAGAACGGGTGTGGTGGTAAACCGCGCCCGCGGCGACCTTATAATGAGCGATAAAATGATGATGCCGTCAGACATTCAGGCGCTCCTTAAAACCGACCTTATCGGGGTGATTCCGGAGGACGACGCGGTGATGCTTGCGGGCGGGGAATTGCCGAGAAAAAGCGATTCCTACAAGGCTTATAAAATGCTTGCCGCAAACGTGCATAAAAACGCTAAAAAGCTGTTCGACGTGACGGCGAAATACAGCGGATTTTTCGGCAGTATCAGAAGGAGTATAAAACGGAGCGTATGAAAAAGAAAAACGGCGAGCTTTTAAGAATAGAACGGCTCATAAAAAACGACAGGCTTTCGGTTAAGGACGACTTCTCGCAACTTCTTAAATCCGACCTCGACAGGGTGCTTAAAGATTACTTCGATTACAAGGGGCTTCCGCTGCTTTCGATAGAGCGTACGGGGGATACTTATACCGTCAAAATTCAGATTTCGGCAAGCGGCGTAAAACCTTTTTCCGTCGTTCCGCAGGAAAGCTGTAACGAATAGTGTTTTACTGACGATTTTGGGTGCGATTATGTCACGCATTATGTCACGCATAACGATAGATTCCGATAACTTTTTTCGGGCTTTATGAATAAAATTTATAAAACGGTCGATAATTTATCGGGAGGGATAAAAATGCTTTTCGGTTTAGCGATAGGAATAGTCGTAGGTGCGAATTTAGGACTCGTTATATTTTCTCTTTTGGCTTCTTCGAGAAGAGGGAAATAGAAGCGTTCGCGGAGAGCTTTCGAGGGGATAATCGGGTAAAAATCCGCCCCTTAATCGAAGCTCGAAAGCATCAATAAAATCGGGCGGAAATCCGCCGCCTTCGGACGTGCTTAAAGCTCGCCCGTTTTTTTATTTTTAAACCGAAAAAATCGCGTTTTAGTTTGACGATAAAGTTTATTTAGTGTATAATAAAACGGTAAACGCTATATATAGGGAGAATAGGCAATGGCAAACGAATATTTTCTTGCGGTAGACATAGGTGCATCGAGCGGCAGACATATCCTCGGACACGTCGAGAACGGTAAGCTGGTTTTGGAAGAAATTTACCGTTTCAAAAACGGTGCGGACAACAAAAACGGCAAGCTCGTATGGGATCACGAAGGACTTTTTAAAAGCGTCGTAGAGGGGCTTAAAAAGTGCAAAGAGATAGGGAAAATTCCCGTAAGCGTCGGCATAGACACTTGGGGTGTGGACTACGCGCTTCTTGATAAAAACGACGAGCTTATCGGCGAGATTTATTCTTACCGCGACGAGAGAACGCTTGCGGTTATGGACGAGGTTCATTCGCTCGTTTCGGAAGACGAGTTGTACGCCGCGACGGGTATAAAGAAACAGGTTTTCAACACCGTCTATCAGCTTTATTGCGATAAAAAGTCTGGCAAGCTCGACAAGGCGGAAACCTTTCTTATGATGCCCGACTATCTGCATTTCAGACTTACGGGCGGCAAGAAAAACGAGTTTACCAACGCTTCCACCACGGGGCTGATGAATGCCGTCGCCCGCGAATGGGACGAGAATATCATAGAAAAATTAGGACTTAAAAAGAGTCTTTTCAAAAAGCTTGCGCCCACGGGTACGACCGTCGGCGAGCTTAAAGAAGAAATCGCGAAAGAGGTA
>CAVBZJ010000186.1:0-3366 GCA_963599785.1 Anaerovoracaceae bacterium | reverse complement strand
ATTTAGAAGAGGAGTACTGACGAAAAATGAATGTAAGATCGGTAAAAGTGAGAGTGAAGCCCGCGTTCGGCGCGGCGATAGCTTCGGGGGCGAAAGACTTTCTCGCCGTGGCGGCGGAAAAAGCCGAAAAAGTGCTTATAATTTCGGACGACGCCGTGTGCAAGCTATACGGGCAAAGCGTTAAAAAATCGCTCGGGAACGATAATCTCACGGTTTTTACCTTCGTTTATTCCGCAACCGAAAACGGCAAAACGAAATACATATTCGATAAGCTCCTTATCCTTATGACCGAACTCGATATGGGCGAAAACGACCTTATAGTCGCGCTCGGCGGCGGCACGGCTTCGTCGCTCGCGGGGTTTGCGGCGGCGGTGTATAAAGGCGGCGTGCCGTACGTCAACGTTCCGACGACGCTTTTCGCGATGAGCGGCTCTTGTATCGGCGGCGAGGTCGGCGTGGACTTTCTGGGCAGAGAAAACCTTCTGTCTGCGGTAAACTATCCGAAAGCCGTTTTCTGCGACACCGAATTCATAAAGACCTTGGAACACGATCCGTATTCTCACGGAATGGCTGAAATCATAAGAAGCGCGCTCGTCGGCGACAGGCGCGTGTTCGATATGATGAGTACGGACGCGTTCACGATAGAAGAGGGGATTTGTTCCGCTCTTAAAATCAAGGCGGCGGAAAAGGCGGAATTTCCGTTCTCGCTGTTTAAGAGTAAAAATTTGCAGCTCGGCGAACCGTTTATAAAAGCCGTCCGCATAGTGTCGCATTACCTTGCGACGGAAGGCGAAGCTCTCGCGCTCGGCACTCTTATCGCGGCGGAGGTTTCGGAAGCTCTCGGCGAGTGCCTCGGCATCGCGGCGAGAATTACCGAGGTTTACGACAGACTCGGCGTAAAATACGAGGTCGGCGTTAAAAAGCAAGACGTACTCGATTACGTTCTTTCGGACGAAAAGGTCAGAAAAGACGGACTCGAATTCGTTATAATAAAACAAACAGGCTCGTGCGCGGTGAAGAAATTCGATTACGCCGCGCTTTCGGAGGTCGAACTTGGACGTTAGGATATATCCCTCGCGCCTTTCGGGAAGAACGGAGGGCTATGCGCCGAAGGGCGCGGCTCTTCGGATAATGCTTGCGGCGTCGCTGTCGGGCGGGGAAGCTTCCTTAAAATTCAATAACCGTTCGGCGGAGGTTTTCGCGGCGAAAGAGGTTTTGTCCGCGACTTTTGCGGAAGTTGCGAGAAACGGCTCGGTTTATACCGTCAAGCCGAAGTCGGAGCTTGCGGAAAACGCGGATATTTCGGTCGGTTCGGGCGCGGCGGCGTTAAGATTTCTGCTCCCGCCGATAACCGCGGCGTTCAAAAGAGTGGATTTAACGGGCGATAACGGCGCGTTCCGTCGGGTGGTAAAGGATCTGACGGATAACCTTAAAGGCGTTATACTGACGGGCGAAAGATTGCCCGCTGTGCTGACGGGGAAGCTTAAAGGCGGCATATACGACCTCGGCGAGGAGATACAGCCGACCTTTATAGACGGACTTATATTCGCGCTCGCGATGACCGCGGACGGCGGCGAACTGCGGCTTACAGAAAAGGCGGCTTTATCGAAGCACGTCGCGGCGTGCGTAAAGCTTTTATGCGAGTGCGGCGGAAAGGCGGAAATAAAAGGCTCGGTCGTAAAGATAGAGGGCGGAATTTTCGACTTCGGCGGGGCGGCGGAAACGGGAAAACGTTTTTCGTTTCCGAAAGAATTTGAAATAAAAGGCGAAGCGCAGTCTGCCGCGCCGTTTTTTGCGGCGAAGGCTCTGGGCGGAGATATAACGGTAGAAAATTTAGCGGAAAAAGAGGACGAAGCGGACGTTTACGAAACGCTTTGCCGTTGTTTTGAAGGCGGCGCGGTATCTTTTAAGGGAATGACGGCGGTCGCGCCGTTTGCCGCGGTCTGCGCGGCTTACGGAAAGGTCGGCACGGAAACGGTTCTCACAAAAGCGTTTGCAAAGGGTAAAGACGGCGAACGCGAAAAGGCTTTCGTAAGCAACGTAATAAAAATGGGCGGAAAAGCGGAAACTACCGAAGACGGATATAAAATAATCGGCACGGGCGGACTTGTCGGCGGCGTGTATACGGACGGCTTCGGCGATCCGAGGATAGCGGCGGCGACGGCGATTGCCGCGCTTAATGCGGAAAAGCCCACGGTGCTTCTTTCCGCGGAAGCCGCAAACAAAGAATATCCCGAATTTTTCAACGAGCTTATAAGGCTGGGCGCGAGGATAGAGTCGCTGTAAAAAACGCGGCGGGGAATAGTGAGTTTATGCTAAACAAAAAGACGATAATTTTCGATTATCTTAAAATCTGTATATGCGCGCTTCTGCTTGCGCTTATGTACGTTTTGTTCGTCGTTAAAAACGATTTCGCGCCTGCGGGAATCAACGGCGTGGCGACGATGATTCAGTATAAATGCGGGTTCAACATCGGTTACTTTTCGCTTATAGTGAACGTGCCTCTCTGTATACTCGCGTTCTTTCTGATAGATAAGGATTTCGCGCTGAAATCGCTTGCGTTCTGCGTGGTGTATTCGTTTTCGTATATATGGTTTTACGGCGCGGAATTTCTCAAAAAATTTCAGTACGACGCGCACGGAATAGACACTATTTATCCCTGCCTTATCGCGGGAATGATAGGCGGGCTGGTATACGGAATATGCTTCCGCGCAAACGCTTCCACGGGCGGCACGGATATAATAGCGAAATACGTCAGCCGCAAACGCCCGCTTCTGAACTTTTTCTGGGTGACCTTCGCGATGAACGCGGTCGTGGCGGTAATTTCGTTCTTCGTATACGCGAAAACGGGCGAGGACGGCACGTTTATATACGATTATAAACCCGTGTGTTTGTGCGTATTATATTGTTTTATGTCGAGCTTCGTGGGGAACGCGATACTTCGCGGACAGAAAACCGCGTATAAATTTCTTATCATCACCCCGCACAGAGACGCGCTCGAAAAGGAGATTCTGGAAAAGCTCCGCCACAGCGCGACGAGAGTCGTCGGCAAAGGCATATACAGCGGCAACGAAAAGGACGTGCTTATCTGCGTCGTGAATAAGCATCAGGTAGTCGAGTTTAAAAACATTCTCAAAAATTATACGGGAACGTTTGCTTTTATAGAAACGGTGGACGAAACTGTCGGGCATTTCGTAAAGGTTAAATAGTTTTTTTGAAGTCTCAAAACGAAAGACTTAAAATAAAAATTTCAAAATAAAACCTCGGAAAGGTGAATTTTTCACAGCTCCGAGGTTTTCTGTTTTTTTGGTTTGCAACGCGTTTTTCGCTTAAAAGTCCGCTTGAAAATTTGAATTACGCGGATAA
>CAVBZJ010000185.1:0-3375 GCA_963599785.1 Anaerovoracaceae bacterium | reverse complement strand
GTATAGGTCAGGGCGTAAGATACGCTTTTGAATACGGTTTAGGGCTTAAAGGAGACGAGCTTGCGGCATACGTTTCGGCTATAATGATTTTTCTCGGTGCGTTTTTAACGGGACTCGGAGTTTATGACAGAATAGGTAAATACGCGGGCGGCGGCTCGATCGTGCCTATAACGGGCTTTGCAAACTCCGTCGTTTCTCCCGCAATGGAATTTAAAACCGAGGGCTACGTTTACGGTGTCGCCGCAAAAATGTTCGTAATAGCAGGACCTATAATTGTTTTCGGCGTTGCCGCAAGCGTGCTTGTCGGGCTTATTTACTTCGTGGGGTATAGAATATTCTGATGAAAAGAACGTTTTATTTTAAAAATCAACCCGAAATAATAGGCGCTGCTTCCGTCGCTGGGCCGAAGGAAAGCAGAGGAACGATAGGAAAATACGTCGATACAAAGCTTAAAGACGATACGTTCGGGGAAAATACTTTTGAGAAAGCCGAAAGTAAAATGCTTTTTTCTGCGATAAAAGACGGCGTTCGGAACGCAGGTAAAAAAGAGGACGAAATAGACGTAATCGTTGCGGGGGATTTGCTTAATCAGATAATTGCATCGACCTTTGCCGCGAGAAACTTTTCCTGCGGGTATCTCGGAACTTATAACGCCTGCGCCACGTTTTGCGAAACGCTTATCGTCGGCGGCACACTTGTAGACGGAGGGTATGTTCAGAACGTTGTGTGTGCGACGAGCAGTCATTTTTCTTCCGCAGAAAGACAATATCGTTATCCCTTGGAGCTTGGGTGTACGCGACCTCCTCAATCGCAGTGGACGGTTACGGGTGCAGGTGCGTGCGTTTTATCCGAAAGAGAAGGAAACGGAGTAAGACTAACTTCCGCAACGATAGGAAAGGTCGTTGATTTCGGCGTGACGGACGCGAATAATATGGGCGCGGCGATGGCACCCGCCGCCGCAGACGTGATTTTAACTCATTTTAAGAATACAGAAACTCTTCCCGAAGAATACGACCTTATCGTGACGGGCGACCTCGGTACTCTCGGAACAAGAATATTAAAGGATCTTACTTGGGAAAAAGGGTACGATATAGAAAAAGAACACGTCGATTGCGGAGAGCTTGTGTATAATCTGAGTGAAAGGGAGTATCAGGGCGGAAGCGGCGCGGGTTGCAGTTCTCTTACGTTCTGTTCCTATTTATATCGTAAAATGCTGGAAAAGAAATACAAAAAAATACTGCTTGCAACTACCGGCGCGCTTCTTTCTTCCGTTTCGTCTCAGCAAGGCGAAAGTATTCCGGGGATAGCGCACGCGGTGGTTTTGGAGATATGATATGGAAATTGTTTTAACGTTTTTGAAAGCCTTTCTGGTCGGCGGGGCTATATGCGCGCTCGCGCAAATTTTGATAAATTTTACAAAAATAACCTCGGGAAGAATACTCGTTCTTTTTCTTCTGCTCGGCGTGTTTTTTCAAGCGTTGGGCTTATATCAGTATCTGGTCGATTTTGCGGGGGCTGGGGCAACCGTTCCGATTTCGGGGTTCGGGTTTCTTCTTGCCAAAGGCGCAATGGAAGGGGCTAAAAAAAGCTTATTTGACGCGCTTACGGGCGGTATTTGTGCCGCGGGTATGGGGATAACGGCGGCAATAGTTTTCGGGTATTTGTTCTCGCTTATATTCCGTTCGAGGTCTAAAAAGAACTGATAAATAATATCGTATACTATGATAGAGTGTACGAACGAGCGAATTTATAAAAGAAGAAGGGGAAAACACAGAAAGGCTTTCTCCTTTTTTATCGTTATTCTGTTTATAGCCTTACCATTCCTGTATACGAGATTTTGTATTGCGGAAACGGTAGGTGAGATTTGTTCCGACGCCTGCAATGCTTATTCGTTGAAAGCCGCAAACGCCGCAGCTATTTCTTCGCTTTCGCTCGGGGTAAGCTATTCCGAGATCGTCAACGTAGAAAAAAACTCTTCGGGAGATATAACGCTTATAGGTATAGATCCTTTGAAAGCGAATTCCATAGGTCAGGAAATAACTGCAAAGACGAGAACTAATCTTGAATCGGAACTGAAAAATGGTATTCCTTTGCCATGGCTTGCCTTTTCGGGAGTAAAGCTTCTTGCAGGATATGGAAAAGAGGTTTCGTTCAAGGCTGTTACGATTTCTTCCGTTAAATGCGAACTGAATGGTAAATTTCACTCGGTCGGAATCAATCAAACTCTCCATTCTATATATGCCGCAGTCGTTTGCGAGACGAATATAGAGATTCCGCTTTCAAAAAGAACGGAAACGAGCCGAACTGATATACTTATTGCGGAAAGCGTGATAGTGGGGAAGGTCCCCGAAATATACCTCGGAGGGGAAAACTCGGTCGGCAAGACGAACGGCAAAACCTCTTAAATTATTCTTTCTTTTAATTAAACTTGCAAGTTCTCTTTTATAATGGTATAATCAGAAAAAATGGGGGAAAGAATATGAAAGAAAAAATATGCGACTTACATACCCATTCTACGTTTTCCGACGGAACTTACGCTCCCGAAGAATTAGTCAAGGAAGCCGTTGAAAGCGGACTTTCGGCGATAGCTTTGACTGACCATAATACCGTTGCGGGGCTGACGGAATTTACTGCTGCGGCAAAAAGGTTTAATATCGAATGCGTTCAGGGGATAGAATTCTCTACCGATTATAACGGAACGGAGCTTCACATCGTTGGTTTGTTTTTACAAAAACGCTTTTTTGGGCAAATATCGGATTATATTTCTTTCAATAAAAAGGCAAAAGAACGCAGTAACGTAGAGACGATAGAAAGGCTCAATGCCGCAGGGTATTCGGTTGATTACGACGAAATAAAAGCTAACGCGGGCAAAGCTTACATAAATCGTGTGCAAATCGCCGAAGCGTTGAAAATGGAGGGATACGTTTCTTCCGTAAAAGAAGCTTTCTCAACGCTTTTATCAGAAAAGAACGGCTTTTACGTTCCCGCAAAAAAGGTTTCTGCGCTTAAAACGATTTCGTTTCTTGACGACATAGGCGCGGTATCGGTTTTGGCTCATCCGTTGCTGAATTTAAATAAAGACGATTTGCTAATATTCTTAAAAGATGCAAAAGCCGTTAAATTAGACGCAATGGAAACGGAATATTCCGAATACGATGATGCCGCAAAAACCTTTTCAAAAGCTGTCGCTTCGGAATATTCCTTGCTTCAAAGCGGCGGAAGCGATTTTCACGGCGCAAACAAACCGGATATACGACTTGGTACGGGAAAAGGAGCGCTCAACGTTCCTTACGATTTTTATATGTCGTTAAAAAACAGAGCGGACGAAAAATCTTCCGCCTTTTCTTGACAATCGACGGGTTTTACTATATAATA
>CAVBZJ010000184.1:0-3397 GCA_963599785.1 Anaerovoracaceae bacterium | reverse complement strand
GCCTACGCGACCGTCGAAGATGTATTGCAATGCTTTCTTGACTTTGCGAATCTGCCGCTCCGATAAGAAACGGCTCTTGCAGATCTCGTCCGTGTCATCAATCGACTTGATATTCTCGAAGTCGCGCATTGTTAATCGCCCGCTTCCGTGCGTGTGAAGATACTCGTTGTTTGCGTCTTCTCGGTACGCGTTGTTTTTCCACTCGATTGCCTTGTCGAGCGCGTCGTAGTAGTCCGCCGAATAGAACTTCTCTTTGTTCTCGAGATAGCGCTTGAGCGTTTTGTAATACCGCCCGTCGGCATCCATTCTTCGGTTGTCATTGTCTATCTCGTAGTAAATGAAATAGCAAATCATTGTTACGGCGAGGTTAGAGCCGACTTGGATCCAGAACTCTGCCGTTACGATTCGGTCGAACGAAACGGAGAAGCCTTGCGCGACCAAAATCGACAAAACGAACATACAGACGATTGTCGTAAAGGAAACTATCGCTTGCGGTCTTTCTTTCTTGTTTCTCACTTTTTAGCCTCCTGTTTCGATTTCAAAGTTAAAACCTCGGCAACGCGGAACGAAAAGCCGAGAACGAACGAGCATGCCGTAAGGCGCAGAACGCCGAAGAGCTTTATCGTACCCGCTTCGAGGGCTTGGCACACCAAAAGCGCCAGACCGAGCACGCATGCGGGGATAATGGCACTTATGATGATTTCGACGAGCTTTTGCCACTTGTACGACTTTTTGAGCGCGTCAATCGCTCTTTGGTCGGTCGTAACAAGGAATTGCGTTTCCATGTTCGCAAGCCGAGCGTTGAGCTGTGTCATAAAATTATTCAAAAATATTCGCTTTGCGAGTACGAGTACCAAAACGGCGACGAGAAGCGCCGTCGCGGGAAGCTTGAACGCCGTCGTCGCCTCGGTCTCGGTCGTCTGCAATTCGGCGTACTGCAACCAAATGAAAAGGAGCGGTAAGCCTATAAAGCAAACGAGTTGCCCGACAAAGCATATTATTCTTTGCGCAGTCCATTTCATAGCGTTACTCCAAAGGCTCGTACTTGCTTGCCGCGTCGACTTTGACGGGGCTTGCAGCTTCTACGACCGCGCTTTTCAAGTCCACCGTCAAGACTTCTTCGACGGGCTTTTCTTTCAAAAGCGCCGTTGCTTCGTCTTTGAGGTTGTCGGGGACGGACTTCAGACATCTCAACATCTGCAAAACGGTGTCGAGCTTTTGTTCGTTGGTGTCCGACTTGTCCTCAAGTTCCGAAACCTTGTTAACGACGGAAGCGGTCAAGCTCTTGAGGTAGGGCTCGACTATCTTGTCGATTTTGAGGTTTACGGTGTTCGGGAGCGCTTTCGTGATTGCGTTCGCAACAACTTGCGACTGGTCTTTGTTCGCCTCGGCGGTTGCTTTCTGCGCCGCCATAGCCGTTTTGACCGCCGAATAAATCTTTGTCATAACGACGATAACGGTCGTTACTGCGGTTACTACCGAAGCGTCGGTGATGTAAGGACTGATAATATCCCATAATGCGTTTAAGTCCATAATATACTCCTTTGCCTATGCTCTCATAGGGCTTTGTGATACTAAAAAAGGGCGATACGCCCTTAATTGCCTTTATAATGCCATTTCTTCTTTGACCGACTTGAAAGCCTCGTTAAGCGCGTTTACGGCGTTCGTGAGGTTGCCTATATCGGTCGTTGCGTTTTTGCGGAACTCTTTCAGCCGCGAAACTTCCGACTCGAGAAGCTTGTATCTTCCCTTGTAAAATTCGAGTTCGTCGAAGTAACGGTCTACTCCGTCGACCTCTTGAACGAAGAAAGCGTTTAACCGCCATTTTCGGACGATAGAGCCGCTTTCAATCTTTACCCACTCGCAAGTGTTGCACTCGCGCAAATCGCCGCGAGGAACGCTCACAAGCCCGCTTTCGGGTACGTAAAGCTTCCCGTTAAGCAAAAGCCCGCCGTCGGAAAAGGGAGCGGTAAAAACCACTCCCTCATTGCTTGCAAGGTATACCGTTTCGGGCGTTAAAACGCCAAACGCCGTGTTAAGTTTGATTTCAATTTTCATCTATCTGCCTCCCTATAGAATTGACTTTATAATAAATGTTGTTTGAAGAGTCTAACCATTCGCTGTGCGCCTCTCCGTAATACGGCACCGTGCCGATATAATCGAACGTTATAGTCGTCGGAGCCGGGATACCTGCGGCGACCGTCGTCGTGTTCGATTGCGCCGTGTCGTTTTCGTCCCATACGCAGTCCCACGTCGTATCGCCCATATTGCCGTGAGCGTAGAGCTTGCCGTTTTTGTTGTTCGGTAAAGTCGTAAGCTCGCCTTTGAAATATTTTTTGCACACGACCGTCGTTGTGGTGTTCCCAACGTACGTATAGAATCCGTTGATACGTACTATAGGATAGCCCGACGGGATAAAGCTCGCGTTCGGTCCCGAATACGACTCGCCCGCTTTGTAATTGTGATTTTGGCTTATCCACTGAACGAAATAGTAATTTTCGTCTGTGTAAGTGGGGAGTATGTACGAATCGCCGTAAATAAGAAGCCTCGAAGACTTCATATTCATGTCGTAGTCGTAGAATTGAAGCACCGAAGCCGCCGTACAGCTTACCGTAACGTCCCCCGCCGCGTTAAATTGCTTTGTAGTCAACGTGTTGCCCGGATATTCCGTGTCTGCCTGGCTGTTGTTTACTATCGAGTAAGAGAATACCGAGTACCCAGTGCTTCTGGAGTCGAAAGTAATTGAAATCAGCTCGCCCGAATGTACTTTCGAACCCGACGAAAGAACCACTCCGCCCGCTCCCGTTGCGGTAATGTTTACGGCTCCCGCAGATTTACTCGTATCTATCGTGAACGTGTAGAGCAAATAAGCAAACGACAAATCGACGGTTACAGTGCCAGTAACGACTGTTTGAGCGTTGTTCTGCATTTCCTCGTCGTTTATGGTGAACTCGTAAAGCTTGAACTTCTTTTCGTCGGTTATTGTGTAGACGTACTTCAAAACGTCGCCGTAATTGACGTTCACGGTCATCGGCGATACGCCGTTGTCGCTGTCGAGTATAACGGTGTTTTCGCTCACGCCGTAATAATTCGCCGTGCGGTAGATTTTGAGGTTTACCTGCCCTTTCACCGCCTCGCCAGCAATGCCCTCCTTAAACCCAATATTCGCCGTTAAAACGAACGATTGAAGCATTGCTTGAGTCTCGACCGATACGTCGCCCGAAACGGTGAGCGTGTTGCCCGAAGTGAAGCTCGAGCCGTTGACCTTGAGAGAGGTGATGTCATATCCTGTCTTCGGCGTAGCGATTATCTTTATTACGTCGCCCTCTTGGATGATTGAGCCGTTCTGCAAAGGCGTGTTGTCTTTGGTAACGGCTATCGTCGAACCGAGCGCCGC
>CAVBZJ010000183.1:0-3398 GCA_963599785.1 Anaerovoracaceae bacterium | reverse complement strand
TGCCTATATAGTGCGGAGGCGCAAGCGGGCTTCTCGACTGGATTTTCCAGCCGCTGTCCGCAACGTGAAATTTGGGATCGTCTCCGAGTAAATCCATATTCGCTTCGTATAAAGAGTCTATCGTTCCGACGTCCTTCCAGTAGCCGTTAAATTCATACGCCATCATTTTTTCGCCAGAGGCAAGCATCTTCGGCAAAATATCCTTGCCAAAGTCGTTGGAAGATTTTTCGTCTTTCGCGTCCTCTTCGAGATACTTGTACAGCTTTTTCGCAGAGAAAACGTATATACCCATAGAAGCGAGGGTTGATTTCGGCTCTTTGGGCTTTTCCTCGAACTCGTATATAGAACCGTCCTCTCTCGTGTTGAGTATACCGAACCGCGAAGCCTCGCTCTTTTTAACGTTTATCGCCGCAATAGTACAGTCCGCGTCGTTCAGTATATGATAATTTATCATTATCGAATAATTCATTTTATAAATATGGTCGCCCGAAAGTATTAAAACGTAATCGGGATCGAACTGCTTTATAAAATGAATATTCTGGTAAATAGCGTTTGCCGTTCCTTTGTACCAGTCCGAAGAATTTTTAGCCTGATACGGAGAAAGTATATGCACTCCTCCGAAGGCTCTGTCCAAATCCCACGGCTGCCCGTTGCCTATGTAATCGTTTAATACGAGCGGCTGATACTGCGTTAAAACGCCCACCGTATCTATACCCGAATTAACGCAGTTGGAAAGCGGAAAATCTATTATCCTGTATTTTCCTCCGAATGATACCGCAGGCTTCGCGATATTGTTCGTCAGCGCGTATAAACGGCTGCCCTGTCCGCCCGCAAGTAGCATTGCGACGCATTTTTTCTTCCTTATCATTTTGTTACTCCTGTAAATTTGTTCCGTCATATTTTTTCAAAATAAACAGCGGTAAACGGCGGCAGGTCGAAACATATCGATTCCTTTCTGCCGTGCGCGCTCTTTTTTGCCGTTTTAAGCGTTTTCTTCGTCAACCTGCCTTCACCGCCGAACTTTTTATCGTCCGAACAAAGCACCGCTTTATATACGCCCGAATTAACGCCGAGTCTGTATTTTTTATATTCGTTACCCGAGAAATTTATAATGGCGACAAGCTCGCTTCCTTTTTTATCTCTCCTGATAAACGAAATTATATTATTGTCCTTTTCGTCTGCGGAAATCCACTCGAATCCGTCCCACGAGTCCTCTATTTCATAAAGCGCGGGGGTGGTTTTATAAAGCTCGTTGACCTTTACGTTATAATCCGAAAGCTTTTTATGTAGCTCGAATTTCGTCATGAAAAATTCGAGACCTTCTTTATAATTCCATTCCTTGAACTGACCGAATTCGTTACCCATAAAAGTAAGTTTCTTTCCGGGGTGAGCATACATATACGCGGTAAACGCGCGAAGATTCGCGAATTTTTGCGGCACGTCTCCCCACATTTTATCGAGAAGCGATTTCTTGCCGTGGACGACCTCGTCGTGAGAAACGGGAAGAATAAAGTTCTCGCTGAACGCGTAGAACATAGAAAACGTCATTTTATTGTGGTTGGCAGAGCGGAAATACGGATCGCACTGCATATAAGAAAGCACGTCGTTCATCCAGCCCATATTCCATTTATAATTGAACCCGAGTCCGCCTATATCAGTAGGCTTTGTTATGAGCGGGAACGCCGTGGATTCTTCCGCGATCATAAGCGCGTACGGATACGCCCCGAATATTACTTCGTTCAATTTTTTAAGAAAAGCTATCGCTTGCAGATTATAATTTCCGCCGTTTTCGTTGGGAATCCACTCGCCCGCTTTTCTGTCGTAATCGAGATATAACATAGAAGCGACCGCGTCTACGCGAAGTCCGTCCGCGTGATACACGTCGAAATAGAATTTCGCGTTAGATATAAGGAAGCTTTGAACCTCGTTTCTGCCCCAGTCGAAAACTCGCGTTCCCCACGATTTATGCTCCTGCCTGTCCCAGCCCTGATATTCGTACGAAGGCGTTCCGTCAAACTCGAAAAGTCCGTGTTCATCCTTCGGAAAATGTGCGGGAACCCAGTCGAGAATAACGCCTATCCCGTCTTCGTGACAGCGGTCTATAAAGAACATAAAATCCTTCGGCGTACCGAAACGGGAGGAAACGGCATAATATCCCGTCACCTGATACCCCCACGAGCCGTCAAAAGGATATTCCGAAACGGGCATAAGCTCTATATGAGTATACCCCTCTTTTTTAACGTACGCTATAAGCTCTTCCGCATATTCGCGATATGTATAATACCCGCCGTCGGCGTGTCTTTTCCACGAGGCGAGATTCACCTCGTAAATATTCATAGGCTTATCGTAAGGAAGCGACCTGTTTTCTATATATTTTCCGTCGTTCCACTCGTAGCCTGTTAAGTCATATATTTTAGAAGCGGTTTCGGGCGGCGTTTCCGCGTGAAAAGCATACGGATCGGCTTTGAAAACCGTTTTTCCCGCGTGCGTTACGGCATATTTATAGTTATCGTATTCGTTAAGCCCTTCGATAAAAAGCTCGTATACCCCGCCTTCGGAAATTCTGGTCATAGGATTTTTGGTTTTATCCCAACCGTTAAAATCCCCGACGACCGCTACCGAGTCCGCGTTTTTCGCCCACACTCTGAAAATAACGCCGACGGCGTTTTTTCGGTGCGTAAAGTGCGCGCCCATAAACTCGTAGGCGTTATAATTTGTTCCTTGGTGAAAAAGGTATAAAGGAAGAGCCTCGTCGTTTGCAGGCTTTTCCGTTATGCTGTCCGTCCGTTTCAAACTCATTTTCAGATAGTATATTGTTCTTTTTTCTTGGGAGCTGCTTCCATTTCCGCTTTGGTCTTTTCGTATCCCTTTCTTCCGAACAGTGCGTAAGTAGCGTTTTTACCGCCCTCAACCCCCGGTTGGTCGTAGGTATTGATACCGAGCATTTCTCCCGCAAAAGCCGTTTCCATTTCAAACATATACAAAAGCTCGCCTATGGTGAAAGCGTTTACTTCGGGAAGCATAATAGTATAGTTAGGTCTGCCCGCCGCGGTGAGCGCGTATTCGGTAGCCTCTCTTTCGGTGTTTATAAGCTCGTTCAAAGTATGTCCGCAAAGGAACGACACGTCGGGAATGTCCGCGTAACCGTCGCTTATAACGACTTCCGAACGGAATTTTTCAACTCCGATTATGGTTATAACCTTATCGAACGGACCTTCTCTGTAAAGCTGAACCTGCGAGTGCTGATCGGTAACGCCGAGTGCCTTTACCGGCGTTTGTCCCGCGTAAACCTTTGCGCCGAGCTTGTTCACCCTCTTGCCGAGACTTTCGCCCCAAAGCTGGCAGTACCAGTCCGCAATATATTTAAGGCTGTCCGCATAAGGCATCATAACGGAAAT
>CAVBZJ010000182.1:0-3434 GCA_963599785.1 Anaerovoracaceae bacterium | reverse complement strand
TAAAAGCAGGGCGAAATTTCCTTTTCCTTTCTTTTCGGGAAGAAGGGTAAAGCCCGTTTTCGGCAAAAGCTCCGCGGACTTTGCCGCCGCAAAAAAGTCCTTTCCGTCAGATATTTCAAGCCGACCGTCGAAGCGCGCCGCAAAGGTTTTTATTTCCTCGTTCGGGCTTTCGGAAACGAGTATCGCGCGGTCGCCTTTTCCTATCTTGTTAAAGGCTTTCACAACGTCGGCTTTCGTGAGGGTGTCGAATCCGAATTTGAAAAAGGCGTAAAGCCGCTCGTCCTTAAAATATAATCCGCCGTTTTTTAATTCGCTTTTATATCCGCGCTTTTCGGCGACGGCTTTCGCAAGAGTTATAACCTCTTTTTCGGGCATAACGTTTATTCTTACGGAAAAATCGGCGTACTTTTCGGCGTCGGCGGCAGAAAGCTTCTTTTTTTCGCCGCGAACGGAAACGAGCTTTGCAAAGGCTATGGCGGAAAGTGCGGAAACGCTGCCCGCCGCAACGAGATTTATCGGAAATACCGCGAAATAATTAAAAAATATCAGCGAAATAAAAAAACTTGCGACGGCTATAAAAAACACGTCGCTCACAGTGGCTATCGAAATTTTTTTCATACGATTTTTCTCCGTTTATTATTTTTTTAACGCACCGCTTTCGGCGTATAATTTATTGCCGAAAAAGAAAGAATTTATACGAGGTTTCCCGCCGGCGGAACGGAAATTTTAATAAAGCCGCAAAAAACTCCCTTCCGCCCGCGCTTAAAAAGTTAAAAACGATTGCAATTAAACGGAAAATATGAGATAATTGAGCCGTGAAAAAAATCGGAATTTTCGGGGGAACGTTCAACCCCGTGCATAAAGACCATATCGCGATGGCGCGCGCGGCGATAGAAAAGCTTTCGCTCGATAAGCTTATCGTTATGCCGACGTTTATTCCTCCCCATAAAGAGGTTTCGCTTGCTCCCGCAAAGGACAGGCTGGCAATGCTTTCTCTCGCGTTCGGAACGGACAGCGGGGAGGCGGACAGCCTTTTGACGGGCGACGGCGCGACGGTCGGAGCAAATACGGAGAACGACGGAAAAATAGAAATTTCGGACTACGAAATCGCGCGCGGCGGAAAAAGCTATACCTACCTTACCGTAGAGCATTTCGCGGGGGAGGGCGAGCTGTATTTTATAGTCGGCGGCGATATGCTGGCGGATTTTAAGACGTGGCGATACCCCGAACGGATACTTGCGACCGCAAAGCTTGCGGCGTTCGGGCGGGAAGGCTTTTCGGATGACGTCGAAAAAGAGCGCGAATATTTTAAGAAAAATTTCGGAAAGGATTTTATTTACCTGACGTTTGAAGGCGCGGGCGATTCTTCCACCGAAATAAGGGTTTATAACTCTTTAAGCCTCGATATTTCGGGCTTTACCGACGCGCGGGTTGCGGAATACATAAAGAAAAACGGTTTATACGCGGGCGGCGCGGCGGAAAAATACGTTCGCGAGCATCTTCCGTTAAAACGGCTTATCCACACGGCGAACGTTGCGGTGTGCGCCCTTAAAAAGGCGAGGGAAACGGGGCTTTCGGAAGAAAAAATTCTTACGGCGGCGATTTTGCACGACTGCGCGAAGTACGCCGATATGAAAGATTTTCCCGATTTCACGTTGCCCGAAGGCGTTCCCGAACCCGTCGTTCACTCATTTTTGGGGGCTTACGTTGCGGAAAAGGTCGTCGGGATAAAGGACGAAGAGGTTTTGGACGCTATCCGCTATCACACCTCGGGCAAAGCCGCGATGACTACGCTCGGAAAGCTTATTTTCGTTGCGGATATGATAGAAAAGGGCAGAGATTACGAGGGCGTGGAAAAGCTTCGCCGAAAGTACGACGAAGGGCTTGACGAGTGCTTTAAGGCGTGCTTAAAAGAAGAGGTTATCCACCTTTTGAATAAAAAAAGCTACATTTACTCCGAAACGCTTAACGCGTACGAGTATTATATAACAAAAAATAATAAAGACTAAAAAACGAAGGATAAATAACGAGGAGAAAAATATGACGTCACTCGAATTCGTAGAAAAAATTTGCAAAGTGCTTAAAGATCACAAAGCGGAAGATATTGTTGCCGTGGACGTGAAAGGAAAAACCGACGTAGCCGATTACTACGTTATCGCGGGCGGCAGAAGTATGACGCATACCCGCTCGCTTATCGAACACGTCGAAGAGGAAATGGAAAAAGAGGGCGTGTCTCCCACCCGCGCGGAAGGGCTTCGCGAAGGGCGTTGGGCGGTTCTCGATTACGGCGACGTTCTCGTGCATATTTTCAACGACGAAACCCGCCTTTTCTATCATCTGGAACAGCTTTGGGACGACGGCAGCAACGTTAAAAAGTTTTAAGTTTTAAGCTTTCGTTTCGGGGGCACGGGAAAGCTGTGCTTTATGCTCCGAGTCAGAAAACGCGGGGAAGAGTCGTAGCGTGAAAAAACGCGCGCCGCAAAAAAGCGCGGAGAAAAAGTCAACGCAAAAAATGCGCCGCGCTTAAAGCGTGCCGCGAAAAAAGTTACGCCGCAAAAAAACCGCGAGCGGAACGGGCGAAGCACCGAAAAAGGGCGCGCCGAGAGCCGTGCGGAGATAAAAAGAAAAAACCAGAAAAAAACGAGGCGGAAAAAATCAGCTCGATTTTCTGACGTAAATTCTGTCTACGTTGTCGGGATCGATTTCTATGCTGCGGACGGGTCTCCTTTTCCGTTGAACGGAAGAACGCGCGTTCGCGACCGAAAGCGGCTCGGATTGCCGTTTCTTTTGCGGTTCTTCGGCAGAAAGTCTGACGGGCTTTCTTTGCGGCAAAAACCGCTCTTTAAGATAAGCGATAAGCGTTTTCGCGCCGAGAGTTACCGTGACCGAAAGTCCGAGAAAAATAAGCAGGTAAAAAGGACCTGCGACGTATGTAGGAATATTCATCGTTTTCACCACCCGAAAACATTATAACCGCAAAATATAGCGGTAATTTTAAGTTTAATTGTTGAAAAATATACGTTTTTATCAAACGGAGGTGTTTAAAGATTATGGCGGGAATAAAAAAGTTCTTCGATAAACTCTTGAAAAAAGATCAGCGCGACGTCGTTATAAAGGAGATTCCGGCGGAAGAAAACGGCGCGGAGAATAAAAAGACTTCCGCTTTTTCGGGCGGTTCGGCGGCTGACGAGGCTTCCGAAAATAACGCAAATAACGCGGGAGAGCTTTCGGATAGCGGCGTTATCGCTCTGCCCGAAAAAATTGATACCGCGAAGGAAAACTCCGCTAAAAACGGACAAACCGCTTCCGCAGACGGGCAAGAAGGGGAGGAAAACGGGTGCGCTATTATAAAAAGCGGAGAAGATAAAAAGCCCGCGAAGAAAACCCGCGCCGAGAAAAAGGCGGAGAAAAAAGGGGAAAACCTGCCCGTAAAG
>CAVBZJ010000181.1:0-3438 GCA_963599785.1 Anaerovoracaceae bacterium | reverse complement strand
TTCTGGAAGAATTTTACGAGCAAGGTAAAATCCGCGCTATCGGCGTATCTAATTTCGAGCCGGATATGCTTATCGACCTTATAAGCTTCAACAAAGTCAAACCCGCCGTAAACCAAACGGAAACGCACCTTTATTGCCAACGCAAAGCCGTTCACGAATGGGAAAACAAATACGGAATCGCTCATCAGGCGTATGCGCCCCTCGGGCAAGGACGGGCAAACGAAATGTTTTCGGAAAAATCCGTCGTTCGGCTCGCCGAAAAATACGGAAAAACGCCCGCGCAGATTCTGCTTCGCTTTCAGATTGAAAACGACGTTATAGTTATCCCCAAATCGATACGAGAAAACAAAATCAAAGAGAATATCGACGTTTTCGATTTTTCGCTTACGGGCGAAGAAATTGCGGAGCTTGCCGCCCTCGATAAAAACGAGCCTATGATAGGCAAACCCGAACAGCCCGATTTTACGGAGTTTGCTATGAGTTGGATAAAATAATGCGCGTACCGACTCTTTTATATTGAAAATCGAACGGTAGGCGGGCAAATATGACTGCTCGGCATATTTGCCCGCCCGAAATTTGTTCGATTGAACTTCTTTACCCTCTTCTTTTTCAATCGTTTTTGCGGTTATCTTTTATAAATCGCTATAATAAGCGATTCTTCTGTCTTTTTCTCCGTTTATAATATCCCTAATCTTCCGAATCGCGGAGAATTTTTATGTATAAACGATTATATAAACGGTTTAATAAACCGCTATCGCTCACCCGCCGTTTTTTCGTCGCGCTCTGCTTTACGCTTTGCGTTGCGACCTTTTTCGCGGCTTTATTCGGGTTTAACGCCGCGCGGCAAGCTCAAACCGCGCACGCTTACGCCTATTCGGACGTGAAAAGCGGTTACGCGCGCGTAATTACGGACGACACGCCCTTTTACAGCGACGCGAGCGGCAAGCGGCTTTTGTTTTATCTCCCCTACACATATTACGTCAGGATTCTGGAAAACGGCGCGTTCTATACTCACGTCGAATGCTACGGCACGGGCGGAACTGCGGCGATTGACGGTTACGTTCCTTCCGATATGCTCTTTTACGACGGGTTAAGCGTTAAAAACCCGTACGTTGACTTAAAACTTACCGCGCTTTCCACTGCGGTTTTATACTCCGACTCGGAGCTGAAAACGCCCGTTCAATACGTTTTTGCCGGCAGAACGATGAATTATTACGGAACGCTTCCGCTCGGCGAAAACTCTTACGCGTATTTCGTGGGCTACAACGACCGCTTGGGATACGTTAAAGAATCGGACGTTATGCCGTTCGAGATTGAAAACCACCCGAACGAGCTGACCTTTATCCCGAAGGAAGAACCCGAACCCGAAAACCCGCCCGCGGAAGAACCCGAAGACAACGCGAACAATTCCAAACTCGTGTTCGACCTGCGGATTCTGATTATAGCAAGTCTGTGCTTTGCGGGAATAACGGCAATTTTCGTGGCATTCCGCAAAAAGCCCAAAAAACACCCCGCGGCAGGTTATTACGACGAAAACGATTACGAATAACGTTTCCTTTTCCCGCCGCGCGAGTAAGAATACAATTTATAATACCCGCCCCGCCACCGACGGCTGAACGCTGACACACGAACGCCGACATACTTGCCGTAATCGCCATTTTCGCCATATCCGCCAAAGCCTTTGCAGAAGCTTTTCAAAGCCTTTAAGAAACGCTCGATTTTACCCCTCCCCGAAAGTCTTCTCCGACGCCCGAGTTTACAGCCGCCGCGCCGACGCCGAACTTCGCCCTGTACTCGTTTTTTGATTTTCTCATAAAAGAAAGCTTTTCCTTTCTATCGCTTCTTTTGTTATCGACTTTTTTGCGGGCGGCTTCCTCGCGAAGCTTAACTCTTCTGTAAAGCTCGCGGATAAACTCGACCGAAAGATAATCGCGCTCGAAAACCTCGTCGGTTATTCCTTCCGCTTCCAGAAGCTCGGCAAACTTTTCCGCCACGCGCTGCTGACGACGGAAATACGTTCTCGAAGCCACGTCTCCGTCGGGCATATCCTCCTTTTTTCTGCTGTGAAAATATTTAAACTCCAAAAGCGCGGTTTCGTTAGCGGTTAAGCCCGAAAGCGCGCGCATAATGCGTTCTTTAAGCTCTAAAAGGTTGGCGTTCTGCACGCCGAGATCGACCATTTTTTCGCACTGCGTTATGCAAGGCGAAAAATCGTTCATAGAAGCCAAAGCCCTCTTCTCCAAAAGCTCGTCTATCTGCTCGTTCACCTTGTCGATACAGGGGTACAGATAAAGAGCGGTTTTTGCATAAAACTTTTTCATTAAAAGTTCCTCCCGAATAGTTATTTTGCGTCCTCGAAAACACCCATATTATATTGCGCCGTTTTTTCATAGTCAATATTTTATGTCACGATTTCCGAACATTTGTTCGCTTTTTTATCAATAATACCACTTTATATTGACATATGCTTGTCAGCTTATATTGAATTTTTTGCCAAAAAAAGGGAATTTTGTCGAAACGCCTTAAAGCGACCGATAGCGCGGACGAGCCGGAATACCTCTGCGAAAAACGAGCGGCGAGCCTGCACAAAAGGGCAAAAAACGCACCGGAAAGCGAGCCGAAAGCCCGCGCAGAAAAACGAACCGTTCTTGACGGAAGAAACCCAAAACCCGAAACGGTTTTCGTCCGACTTTTAACCCGCAATGTGAGCGATATAATAGACAAACGCCGAAAATTATGGTAAAATGTTGTTTATGAATACTAAATTTCACGCGCGTTTCGGGCGCGCGCTTACGATTTTAATATTGACGCTCGCGCTTTCCGTATGCGCGGCAGCCGCGCTTTTATGCGGAAACGGAAACAAGGCTTACGCCGCGAACGACGCGGATTCTTCCGTAATACTTCCTTATTCGCCTCTCGAATACCTCGCGCTTTCCGATCCCAAGGGTGCGTGCTACTACGGCGGTAACTATGCCGTAATAGAAGGTCAGAAAACCGTGCGTGTTTTGTTTGAAAGCGGTACGGATTTAACCCTTTCGGGCTTCACCTCGCTCGGGCAAATCAAATTTTATAACGACCATTCGCTTTTCGTTTCCGATAACGGCTCGGTTTATTTTATCGACCTCAACACGGCGGATAGGGCTAAAAAGCTCGTCACGGGCGGCACGTTCTTCGACTTCAACGGCGAATACCTTATCACCGTTTACAGTCAGATTCTTTTCGTGTTCAGAATTTCGGACGCGCTCGATTTTGCGGGCGGCGCTATTGCCGAGCTTAAAAGTCTCGACGAGCTTGCCAACGCAAACGGCGAATGCCCCATCGCGATAAACGAGAAAAACGAGATTTTCTATTTAAGCGGCAGAACGGATATTAAGCTCAACAAATACGAAATTTCTTCCAAAACGGACGGCGAAATCGTGAAAAACATCACGGCGACCA
>CAVBZJ010000180.1:0-3464 GCA_963599785.1 Anaerovoracaceae bacterium | reverse complement strand
GGTCTGCTCCGCGCCTCCGTGAATAAGTTGGATTTTTTCTATCAGCTCTTCATAATCGGGAAGCTCGTCCAGAGAAGAAATTTGAAAACGCTTTAAGAAATTGTCGGTCGTTCCGAACATAACAGGTCTGCCGACAGCGTCTTTTCTCCCGACCGGCTCAATCATTCCGAGTTCCAAAAGTTTTTGAACCGCGTATTCGCTGTTGCCTCTTATTTCTTCGAGATCGATTCTCGTTACGGGCTGCTTATACGCGATGATTGCGGCGACCTCTAACATGCTTCTCGAAAGCTCTTTTTCTTTAATCGGATTAAGCACCGAAGAAACCTCGTCGGCATAGTTCGGATTAGAGGAAAATTGCAGTTTTTTGTTAAAAATCAAAATCTGAATACCGCTATCTTCACCGTATTTCTCTTTTTGTAACTTTTTGACCGCGTCTAAAACTTGTTTTTCGGTAATTTCAAGCTTTTCTGCAATATCCGCCGTAGAAACGGGCGAGCCTGAAACGAAAAGTATAGACTCAATTATATTCGTCAATTTCTCCGAGTTCTTCATTTCTATCGTCCCTTAAATTTAACGTAATGTCGTCGAAAACTCCGTTCTGCTCGACGGTTATGTATTGAAGTTTTAGCAATTCAAGCATCGCCTGAAAGGTCGTTATCAGTTCGCTTTTGGTATAATAATGTCCGAAAAGCTCAAAAAAGCTGACCGTTTTTCTTTCAAGCAGAACCTCCCTTATGGTTTCCACCTTTTCTTTAACGGTAAAAACTTCTTTCGGTATCTTTTGCAACGCGTTTTGTTCTTTCCACCGCTTATCGTCCACCTTCATCAAAAGCTTTGAAAATGCGGATATAAGCCCTTCGAGGTTAAAATCGTTGTAAACAATCTTGACGTCGCCGACAGACTTATCGGGTTCTTTGTAAAAACGCGAAACGTTTTCATACCCTTTTAATTTTTCGCTGGCTTCCTTAAAAAGCTTATATTCTTCAAGCTGGCGGATAAGAGCCTGCTCCGGATCTTCTATATCGTCGATATACTCTTCGATTTTAGGCAAAATCGACTTTGATTTTATTTCGAGAAGAGTCGCCGCCATATTAAGATATTCGCTCGCCTTATCGACGTCAAGTACAGAAACGCCGTTCATATACTGCAAAAATTGCTCGGTCACTTCCGAAACGAATATATCCTTTATCTCGATTTTCGCTTCTTTGATAAGGTGTAACAAAAGGTCTAACGGTCCGTCAAAATCTTCTATTCCGATTTTCAATTTAGTGGAATAATCTACCACCGATTCAAATTCTGCCATCAGACGAACAACCCCCAAATCCACGACCAGAATTTCCAAAGCGGCAGTCCTAAATAAGTCACGAGGAAATTCATTACAATTCCGAGAATATCCAGTTGCCATAATCCCGTATAGTCGGAAATCACGCTCAAAAGCATCAAAGCATATAAAACGTATATTCCCTGAAAACGCAGAAATCTATATAATCCGCCGCGTTTTTTAGAAAGCGTTGCATATAAGTGAAATCCGTCCAAAGGATAAACCGGTATCAGATTGAACACGAAAAACGAAAGCGACAACGCAACGACGTAATATAACGCGTTCTGTAAAACGGTAGTGAAATATCCGAACTCCGGTATATATAACGATAAAAACCACAGCGGGATAAACACGAAGGCGAGAATGTAATTCATTATGACGCCCGCGGAAGCAACCCAAAAACACCCGCGTTTGTAGTGTCGAAAATTTTCGGGGTTTACGGGAACGGGTTTAGCCCAACCGAAATGCGCGACGACAAAGCATATAAGCCCCAACGTGTCGAAATGCGCCATAGGATTGAGTGTGTATCTGCCGTTTAATTTAGGCGTCATATCTCCGCACTTTACCGCGGCGAATGCGTGCGCGAATTCGTGAAAAGGAAGCACTATAAGCAAAGCCAAAAAAATCGGTATGTACTCGTTCATCAGCCTTTCTACCATAATAACCTCCCTTCATGACTTTGCGACTTATGTTTAAGCGGTGTCCGAAACGAACACTTTTTCAGTATACTATAAATCTCCTAAAAAAGCAAGAAAAAACGCCCGCACAGCAAGCGTTTTATATCCGTTTGATACTAATTTTTGCAAAACGTTCAGTTTTTTGTCGTTCATATAACGCAAAAAAGAACAACGGGCATTCCTTGTTAAACGTCGTTTCTCATAATATCGTCGTATGTTTGCGGCTTGACGGCATAATAAGCCGTTCCGTTTTCAACCATTACGACAGGCGGAACAAGGTTGCGATTATAATTGCTCGACATAGAATAATTGTAAGCACCGGTAGAAAATACAGCTAAAAGCTCTCCTTCCCGCATTTCGGGGAGCATACAGTCTTCCGCGATCAGATCCCCGCTTTCGCAGCATTTGCCCGCTATCGAATATTTTTTTACGGGCGAGTCGTTCATTCTTTCCGCTGCGGCGACCGTATATCTCGCCTGATACAAAGCAAATCTCGGGTTATCGAACATTCCGCCGTTCACGGCAAGGTAATTTTTTATACCCTTAATTTCTTTCGCTCTGCCTGTCGTATAAAGCGTAATCCCCGCCTCGCCCACAATCGAACGTCCCGGTTCGAGCATCAAGAACGGTTTTTTCAGCCCTTTCTCCTTAACGCACCTTTTTAACTCGTCCGCAATCGTTCTTATATATTCCGCATAGTCGGAAATATTAAGCTTCGGATCTCCTTCCGAATAATATATCCCGAAGCCCCCGCCGAGATTAAGAACGGAAAACTCTATTCCCAACTCGTCTTTAACCTTTTTATAAAAATCGGTCATTTTATCTACGGCAAGCACGAATGATTTCTTCTCGAATATCTGCGAACCTATGTGACAATGCAATCCGTTTAAGGAAAGATTTTTTGCCGCGGAAGCTTTTTTTATCGCAAGTTCCGCGCTTCCGTCGGAAACGGAAAAACCGAATTTAGAATCCGGTTTCGCGGTCTGAATAAAGTGATGCGTATGCGCTTCCACGCCGGGGTTTACCCTGATAAGAACGTTTTGTTTCTTTCCGAATTTCTCGCAAATTCTATCTATATCGTCTATTTCATTAAACGAATCGATAACGATTTCCCCGACGCCGCAAACAACAGCCTCGGAAAGCTCTTCAACCGATTTGTTGTTGCCGTGAAAGGTCAGTTTTTCAGCGGGAAAACCGCTTTTTATAGCGGTGTAAAGTTCCCCGCCGGAAACGACGTCTGCCCCGAGAGAAAAATTGTTTATCATTCTGTAAATTTCTTTACAGCAAAAAGCTTTGGATGCGTAAGATACAAGTCCGTCTCCGTATTCGTTTTTAAGTGTTTCGGCAAAAATTTTGCACATATTCACGATATGAGTTTTATCCATAACGTATAACGGCGTACCGAATTTATCCGCAAGCGTTCTCGCTTCAATACCGCCGATAACGAGTTTTCCGTTTTTATTTAC
>CAVBZJ010000179.1:0-3472 GCA_963599785.1 Anaerovoracaceae bacterium | reverse complement strand
TTCAGATTAAGAAACGAAATAGTGGAATGCTTTTACGCTTGTTTAGAAGACGAACAAAATATGTTAAAAGAAATAGCCGTTACAATGGACTGATATTATGAACGCAGAAGAAACGATTATTTATCTTATTGAACTATATTCTCAATATTTAGAAGAATTAAACGCTGTCCCTCGCAACGATTTCACTATCGGAGAAATGACCGCGTACGTCGAAACGCTTGAAATACTTCAACGCTGGGAAAAAGCAAATACCTACGGTTTAGACTTCGTTATTGAAGATAAGTATAAAATTTAAACATTCTTTAATAAAATAAACGATAAAAAGTCGCGCGGCGCAGGGAAATCCATACGCCGCGCGATATATATTAAATTTTTTCTCCGTAATTCCTTAAAATCGCATTATTACAAGGTAACGCCTGTTTTGTAGAAGGCGATTTCGCGTATATCCTCGCTCTTCGCTTTGTATTCACCGCTCGCGCACTTTATCAATAGATCGTATAATCCCTTCTCGTCCATCGAATAAGCGTTAAAGTCTATCCAGTTTCGCTTCCGCTCCGCTAAATTATCGTTCGTCGCTATCTTCAACGTCGGCACGAAAGTGGAAAACGGCGTTCCTCTGCCCGTCGTAAACAATACTATCTGACACCCGCTCGCCGCAAGCGCAGTCGCCGCGATAAGGTCGTTCCCCGGCGCGTTAAGCACCGATACTCCGCGCCTTTCCGCCTGCTCGCCATAATCGAGAACCCCGACTATCTTCGTACTCCCCGCTTTCTTCACGCATCCCAAAGACTTTTCTTCGAGCGTGGTTATCCCGCCCCTTTTGTTTCCCGGGCTCGGATTTTCGTACACGGGAAAGCCGTTGTCCGTATAAAACTTCTTGAATTTCGTTATCATATCGAGATACTTTTCGTATACCTCGCGGCTCTCGCACTTGTTCATCAATAGCCGCTCCGCCCCGAACATTTCCGGTACTTCGGTAAGTATCGCGGAGCCGCCCTCTTCCACTATTCTGTCCGTTATTCTTCCTACGAGCGGGTTTGCCGTAAGCCCCGAATATCCGTCGCTTCCTCCGCATTTAAGACCTATGCACAGTTCTTCCGTCGGCACCTCTTCACGAACGTAGTCCTTTGCCGTTTCGCAAAACCCTTTCAATATGTTCAGCCCGTATTCCGTTTCGTCCTCTACGTCCTGACAGTTGAAAAAGGATATGTTTTCCCGCCCGTAAGGCTCTAAATATTCCTTTATGCCTTCCAAGCCGTTGTTTTCGCAACCGAGCCCCACGAACAGCACGAACGAGGCGTTGGGGTTAAGCGCGACTCCGCACAACAGTCTTTTTATATTCGCGTTGTCCTCGCCGAGTTGCGAACACCCGAACTGGTGCGTAAACGCGTATATCCCGTCTATACTGCCCGTTATATACTTTTGCGAAAGTTTTTCGAGCCGCTTACAAACGTCGTTCACGCACCCCACCGTCGGGATTATATATATTTCGTTTCTTATCCCTGCTCTACCGCTTTTCCGTTTATAGCCCTTAAACGTCGCGCCCGAAATAGTTTTCGTTTCGGGATAGTTCGGGGTATACGAATACTTTTCCGCTTCGTCCAGATGCGATTTTAGGTTATGCGTATGCACCCATTCGCCTTTCTTTATATCCTTCGTCGCGCGCCCGATTATTTCCCCATACTTAACGACATACTCTCCGGTCTTTATATCTTTCAGCGCGTACTTATGCCCTGCGGGTATATCTTTATCGCCCGCAAGGTTTACCCCCACGTTGTCTTTTTCGTTGATGATTATTTTATCGTTCATAAAATATCCGTATCGCCGCTTCTGAGTTTCTTGACCGTGCTTTTAACCGCTTCCGCAAAGCCCGCGTATTCAGTCAGGTCCTCTCCCCACACGCTTTCGTCCTGCATAAACTTTATAACGCACCCGCCGTCCGCGAAATATCCGAGATACCTTTCGTCGTCTTTTATCTCTATCTTTCTCGCAGGAAGTTCTGCATAATACTTCCCGTCCTCGCTCTTTTTCGCGACCTTATACGCCGCCATTATCGAAGCGAAGCCTTTGGTTAAGTTCTCGGGTACTTTACCGTTCTTTTCGTAATAGTCCTTAAAGCTCGGCAACACCCGCGCTTTCCACTTGCTTACGGAATTCAGCGCGATGCTCGTGAGTTCGTGGTTAAGGTATGGATTCAGAAACCGTTCCTTAACGCTCTCCGCAAACTCCGTCGTAGCCTTTATATCGCTCGAAACGAACGGGATTATCTCGTTTTTCAGGGTATCGTTCACGAATTTAAGCAGTTTGTCATCCGTCATACAGTTGTAAACGGTATGTTTCCCCTGCCACAGCCCCGCGTAAACGAGGTTTGTGTGGCTGCCGTTTAAAACGCGCACCTTCCGCTTTTTGTAATACCGTATATCGTCCGTCAGAACGACCTCTATATTATGCTTCCCCGCCTTTATGTACCTTTCTATCTCGCCTTTTTTCTCTATCGCCCATAGCCCGAACGGCTCGCCCACGGTCATTAGCGCGTCCTTTTCGCCGATAAGGTCGGTAAGACGCTTTTCCGTTTCCTCGTCCTTGGGATAACCGGATACTATTCTGTCTACCAGCGTGTTGCAGTAATAGTTTTCTTTTTCGTTCCATATTCCGAACTCTTCGGGGAGCTTCCATAGTTCGATATACTTGTTCACACAGTTTTTAAGCTCCTCGGCGTTGTCGTCGATCAGTTCCGCGGGAAGGATATATACCCCCGCCTTACCCGCAAGATACCGTTCGTAAAGAAACCGCGTAAGCTTAGCGGGGTAGGTCGCGTTCGCTAAGTCCGTAAACTCGTCGTTCTCGTCGAAGCGTATGCCCGCCTCGGTCGTGTTGGAGATTATTATTTTCAGTTCGTCCTCTTTTGCGAGCGCGAAAAACTTTTCGGGGTTTTCGGAGAGCGAAAACACGCTTTCTATCGAAGTAACTTCGTAAACCGTTTCCTTGGCTTTGCCCTCGGAAACGCCCCGAAGCACCGCGTGATAGCAATTGTTTTGCTTTACGAACTTTTCCAAGCTCCCGCCCGCGCGCGGCTTTACGATATTCACCTTATATTCTCCGCCTTCTTTGTTCAGCGCGTCGAAATACAAGTCCGCAAACGTCCTTAAAAAATTTCCTTCTCCGAACTGCAATACTTTTATCATTTCGTTATATTTCCTCCGTCATTTAACGGTAAGATTTTTTACGTCGTCGAAAACGAAATTCTCTCTGACGTCGGGATTTACGGTTTTAACGGTAAAGTTATCGATCGTAAGTCCGTTTATATGCCTGAAATATACACCTTTTGCGGGCTGTTTTTTTGCTTTTAGGTATTTACGGCGGAAATCGCTTGCGATTATATTTATAAAGTTCCCTTTATTTATCGCAACAGGCAATATTCGTCGAAATATTTTTTTCCGAGAACGTACAAATCCTCTCTGCAAAAATGATA
>CAVBZJ010000178.1:0-3487 GCA_963599785.1 Anaerovoracaceae bacterium | reverse complement strand
GAAGGGCTTGGTGATATAATCGTCCGCGCCGAGGTTAAGCCCGCTTATTTTGTCCGAAACGTCCGATTTTGCGGTGAGCAATAAAACGGGGGTATCCACGCCGCTTTCGCGAAGAATTTTAAGCGCGGAAAACCCGTCGAGCTTCGGCATCATCACGTCGAGAATTATAAGGTCGTAAACGCCGGTAAGCGCGGAATCCAAAGCCGATTCGCCGTCGAAAGCCGCGTCTACCGAATAATTATTCTGTTTAAGTATTGCGGAAAGAGCCTTAACGAGGTCTTTTTCGTCGTCCGCGAGAAGAATTTTCATAGAGATTTACCGTCCTTATTTTTTCCGAAAAAAAAGTTTAAAAATTTTTTAACTTAAAGTTTTTTTCAAGGTTCTTTTAAGTTTGGGGTTATATTATATAGGCGTAAAGAGCGAACGAAAAGCCTTTACAACTTAATCAGCCCACACTCTCAATAAACTTTTTCCTGGGGCGGCGCGTCGGTTTCTACCGGCGCGTTGCTCTTTTAAATCGTTTTTTAAGAAAAAAGCTTAAAGAAGGGGAATGGTCGCAAGGTATTGAACGTCTTTTCTGTCCTTTGCCGCGCCTTCCGCAAGAACGAACAGCTTTTTATAAACCGTTCCGCCCGCCTTTTCCACAAGAGCTTCCAGCCCTTTAAGGCTTTCTCCCGTAGAAATAACGTCGTCTACTATGCACACCTTTTTACCTTTCAGAAGGTCGGCGTCGTGCTTCGAGAGGTATAAGCACTGCTCCTTGCCCGTCGTGATGGAAGAGCCGTACGCGACGGAAATTCCGTCCTGCATATAAAGCTTTTTAGCCTTTCTCGCCACCGCGTAGAAGGGGTGACCGCATTCTCTCGCCACGACGTGCGCGAGCTGCAAGCCCTTGCTTTCCGCAGTTATGATAACGTCCGAATCGCCGACGAGCTTCGCAAGCTCTTTTCCGCAGTGTTCGGTCATAGAGGGGTTGCCGTGCAGGTTAAAAAACGCGATTTTGATTCCGCTCGGAAGCGGCATAATCGGAAGCTCGGTCTTATATCCCTTGATGTCAATCGGTAAAAAATCGTTCATACTAAAAACCTTCTTTTTTCAGTTTGTCATACGCGAATAGTTTACCACAAAAACCCCGCGTTTGTCCATTCTTTAAGGCATATATTTGCCGCTTGCCTCATATTTTTAACTAACGGGAGAACGGCGAATGGAATATTACGATATAAGCGCGAAGGAAACGGAAAAACGGCTCGGCACGAACTTAAAAAGCGGGCTTGACGAAAAAGGTCTTAAAAGGAACGTTGAAAAATACGGCTACAATAAGCTTTCCGAGCGTAAAAAACGCGGTTTTTTCGCAAAGCTTTTCGGCGCGCTGAAAGAGCCTATGCTCGTTATTCTCGCGTTCGGATTCGTCGTGGCGTTCGGCACGAGCCTCGGCACGTTTTTAAGGACGGGCGAAGCGGACTTCGGCGAGAGTATAGGGATTCTCGCCGCGATAGTCCTTTCGGTGACGATAACCCTCGTTATGGAAGGGAGTTCCGAAAAGGCTTTCGCCGCGCTTAAAAGGATATACGACGACGCGCCCGTAAAGGTGATAAGAAACGGCGAAACGGTGCTGATAAGCCAAAGCTATCTGACAGTCGGCGACCTCGTGGTGCTGGAAACGGGCGATAAAATAGTCGCGGACGGGCGGCTTGTCGAATGCGACGGGCTGTCTCTCGACGAGTCCGCGCTTACGGGCGAAAACCATTCTGGGTTCAAAAACGCGGAAAAGGTACTCGCGCTCGGCACGCCGCTTGCGGAAAGGATAAACTCGGTGTATTCGGGAACGTTCGTGAGGACGGGCGGCGGAAAAATGATAGTCACCGCGGTCGGCGATAATACCGAAATGGGGATAATCGCGGGGGAACTCGGGGAAAAGAAGGAAGAGCCTTCTCCGCTTGCCGCAAAGCTCGATAAGCTCGGCAAGATAATAACGGCGACGGGCGCGGCGGCGGCTGTGTTCGTGCTGATACTTTCGGTAGTCAGGCTTGCGGCTCGCGGCGCGCTGGATTTTAACGGTTTTCAGGAACTTTGCATATCGTGCATAATTTTGATAGTCGCCGCAGTTCCCGAGGGGCTTCCCACGATAGTGGCGGTGTCTCTCGCGCTCAATATGATAAAGCTCGCAAAGGAAAACGCGCTGATAAAGAAAATGGCGGCTACGGAGACTGCGGGCGCGGTTTCGGTTATATGCTCGGATAAAACGGGAACTTTAACCAAAAACGAAATGACGGTCGTTTCCGTTTGCGCTTCCGAATACTGTACCGTGCCGGAAAAGCTGCAAAGCGAGGTTTTGTGCGAAAACTTTATTCTGAATTCCACCGCGAGGGCGGCGGGGCGGGGTAAAAACGCTCGGTACATAGGGAGCGGCACGGAGTGCGCGCTTCTTGCGGCGGCGGAAAAAAGGTTTAAGAAATTCGACGCGGAAAAGTTCCGCGAAAGCTATAAAGTTTTATACCGCACTCCGTTTTCTTCGGAAAACAAGTATATGACGACTACCGTTAAAACGGCGGCGGGAGCGAGAACTTATCTTAAAGGCGCGCCCGAAAAGGTTATTTATATGTGCGACCTTTCGGAGGAAAAGAGAAAAAGACTGTTTTCCGAAATAGAGGTTCATATGAAAAAGGCGGCGCGCATAATCTGCTTTGCTCATAAAGACGCGGATGGCGAAAAAAGCGGCTACGAAAAGGGCGACACGAAGGGCTTTTCTTACGACGGCTTCGCGGTGATAAAGGATCCCGTAAGAGAGGACGTGAAGGCTTCGGTAAAAAAGTGCTTCGCGGCGGGAATAAAGGTGAAAATGCTTACGGGGGATAACGCCGTAACCGCGTTTGCGGTGGCAAAGGAGCTGGGAATCGCGGAGTCTCCCGCGGAGGTAGTGGGCGCGGCGGAAATAGAAAAAGCGGACGACGAAACGCTTAAAAAGCTGCTTTCAAAGGTGACGGTCGTTGCGAGAAGTACGCCCATCATAAAATTAAGGATAGTAAAATTATTAAAGGAATCGGGCGAAGTGGTCGCGGTGACGGGCGACGGGATAAACGACGCGCCCGCCATTCGCCGCGCGGACGTGGGGATAGCTATGGGCGTCTCGGGGAGCGAAATAACGAAGGAAGCCGCGGACGTGATACTTTTAGACGACGGGTTTTCCACGATAGTGAAGGCTGTGGCGTTCGGGCGGAACGTTTACAGAAACCTGCAAAGGTTCATACTTTTTCAGCTTTCGGTCAATTTGTCCGCTCTGTTATTCGTGACGGTCTCGGCGATTATGGGGCTTGCGCCGCCGTTTAACGCGATAGAGCTGTTATGGATAAACGTTATAATGGACGGACCGCCCGCGCTGACTTTGGGGCTTGAATCCGCGGGCGACGCGCTTATGAAAAACAAGCCGATAAAAAGAAGCGACGGGATAGTGAGCTTAAAGATGTTTTTAAGAATAATCGCGACGGGG
>CAVBZJ010000177.1:0-3612 GCA_963599785.1 Anaerovoracaceae bacterium | reverse complement strand
ATAAGAATGAGGTCGTCAAGCTCGTCGTCGCCCATCACGCTGCAACGCCCTTCTTCGTATTCCTTGTCTATAAGCGCCTTTACCTGCGCGACTATCGGGTGAGTTTTATCTATCTTATCCGCGTCGTCCAGATCGTAATACTGATTTATCCAGTACGCGATGCCCGCAAGCCCGCTCGTGTTGTTTATGGAGACGCACATCGGGCGGTTAAGAAGCTTTTTCGTATTGAACACGTTGTAAATTTCTTCGTCTTTGAGCATGCCGTCCGCGTGAATACCCGCGCGGGTGGAATTGAAGCTTCTTCCGACGAACGGCGTTCTCGAAGGAATAACGTACCCTATTTCCTTCTCGAAATAGTCCGCAATGTCTGTTATCGCGGTAAAGTCCATACCGTCCTGCGTGCCTTTAAGCGAAGCGTATTCGATAGCCATAGCCTCTAACGGGCAGTTACCCGTGCGCTCACCTATACCGAGGAGCGCGCAGTTGACCGAAGAACAGCCGTAAAGCCACGCCGTGTCCGCGTTGGTAACGACCTTATAGAAGTCGTTGTGACCGTGCCATTCGAGAAGCTCGCTCGGAACTTCCGCATAGTGACGAAGTCCGTATATAATTCCCGGAACGCTTCTCGGAAGAGCCGCGCCGGGGAAGTTTACGCCGAAGCCCATAGTGTCGCACGCTCTGATTTTTATCGGGATTCCGCTTTCCTTATAAAGCTTCATAAGCTCGGTTGCGAACGGAACGACAAAGCCGTAGAAATCCGCCCTCGTGATGTCCTCGAAATGGCATCTCGGGCGAATACCCGCGGCGAGCGCGTCTTTAACTATTCCGAGATATTTATCGAGAGCCTGCGCGCGCGTAAGGTTCATTTTTTTGAAAATATGATAGTCGGAACAGCTTACGAGAACGCCCGTCTCTTTAAGCCCCATTTCCTTGACGAGCTGAAAGTCCTTCGCGTTGGCGCGAATCCAGCTCGTGACTTCGGGAAATTCAAGCCCCAAATCCCTGCACGCTTCCGCCGCCTTTCTGTCCTTTTCCGAATAAAGAAAGAACTCCGACTGACGGATAAGCCCTTTTTTGCCGCCGAGACGGGACATAAGCTTAAAAAGCTCTACTATCTGCTCCACCGTGAACGGCGACATAGACTGTTGTCCGTCACGGAAGGTGGTATCAGTAATCCAGATTTCCTCGGGCATACCCATCGGCACGAAACGCGAGTTGAATATTACCTTCGGCACGCTGTCGTAATCGAAAATATCGCGATAAAGCTGCGGCTCTTTTACGTCCTGCAAGGTGTAGTTATATATTTTCTCTTCCAAAAGGTTGGTCTTTTTGTTTATCGTAACTTTTTTGTCCATCTCGATCTCCTTTTTTCGATTATTTAAGCTCCGCGATAAATTCCGCAAGCCTCTTCAAGCCTTCTTTAATGTCTTCTATGGATATTGCGTAAGAAAGTCTTATGCAGCCGTCGTCGCCGAAAGCTATCCCCGGTACGACCGCCACGCCTTTTTTGAGCGCAAGCTCCGCAAACGAGAGAGAACCCGTGACCTTTTCGCCCTGAAAGCTCTTGCCGTAGAAAGCGGAAACGTCCGCAAAAACGTAGAACGCACCTTTCGGTTCGGGAAGAACGACGCCTTTTATCGCTTGCAGGGTTTTCACCATATAAATTCTTCTTTCGTCGAAGGTCTTCTGCATTTTTTCTATAAATTTATCGCTTTCCTCCGATTCGAGCGCGGCGACGGAAGCGTACTGCGCGATAGAACACGCGTTGCTGGTCGTGTGGCTCTGCATAGAAGAAACGGCTTTCGCTATATCCTTGGGCGCGGCAAGATAGCCTATACGCCAGCCCGTCATAGAATACGACTTGCTCATTCCGTTCACGACTACGGTATGCTCTTTCATATAAGGCGAAAGCGCGGCTATCGAAACGTGCTTTTCTCCGCCGTAAACGAGCTTTTCGTAAATTTCGTCCGAAATAACGTACAAGCCCTTTTCCTCGCAGACCTTCGCTATCGCGGAAAGCTCTTTTTCCGAATACACCGCGCCCGTGGGGTTGTTCGGCGAATTGAGAATTATGAGCTTGGTTTTATCCGTTACCGCGGCGGAAAGCTCTTCCGCGGTCATTTTGTAACCGTCGTTTGCCGTCGTTTTTATAAATACCGTTTTGCCGCCCGCAAGCTTTACGAGTTCGGGATATGTAAGCCAGTAAGGAGACGGCAGAATCACCTCGTCTCCCTCGTCCACCATCGCGCAAATCGCGTGGAAAAGCGAGCTTTTCGCCCCCGTGGAAACCACTATCTGAGAAGGCTCGTAAGAAAGCCCGTTGTCTTTAAGAAATTTCTTGCAAATCGCTTCTTTAAGCTCGGGCATACCCGCGGCGGGAGTATATTTGGTAAAGCCTATGTCGAGCGCGTGCTTTGCGGCGTTCGTTATGTATTCGGGGGTATTGAAATCGGGTTCGCCCGCGCCGAAACCGATTATGGAAACGCCCTCCGCTTTAAGCTTTTTCGCCTTCGCGGTTACTTCAAGCGTCAACGAGGGTGCGATTTCTCCGACTTTTTTTGATACCATAATAATTTTCTCCTTTCTTCCTTGCGTGCCTTTTCTGGGGGGGCGTATCGGGGCTTTTTCCGAGTGGTTTTTAGGGTTTATGTCACCCTTTTATTTCCTTTATATTACTTAATATTACTCCTCGTCGGAGCTGCCCGCGAGTTTTCTTTCTCTGTCCGCGATAGACAAGCGTTCTATCATCTCGTCTATGTCGCCCATCATAAATTCTTCTATATTATACTGCGTAAAACCGATTCTGTGGTCGGTAACTCTCCCTTGCGGAAAGTTATACGTTCTTATACGCTCCGAACGGTCGCCCGTCCCGACCTGACTGCGGCGGTTTTCCGAGTATTCCTTGTCCGCCTGCGACTGATAATAATCGTAAAGACGGCTTTTTAATACCTTCATCGCCTTTTCGCGGTTTTTGGTCTGCGAACGCTCGTCCTGACACAGCACGACTATTCCCGTGGGAATGTGCGTAAGTCTTATGCAGGATTCCGTTTTATTTATGTGTTGACCGCCCGCGCCGCTGCTCCTTAAAGTATCTACGCGGAGGTCTTTTTCGTCTATATGCACCTCGACGTCCGTCGCTTCGGGAAGCACAGCGACCGTCGCCGTGGAGGTGTGAACGCGCCCCTGCGATTCGGTTTCCGGCACTCTCTGCACCCTATGCACGCCGCTTTCGTATTTAAGCTTTCCGAAAGCGGACTTGCCGCTTATCGAAAACACGACTTCCTTCACGCCGCCGAGTTCGGTGGAGTTATTCTCTATCTCTTCCGTTTTCCAGCGGTTCTTTTCTGCGTATTTAACGTACATTCTGTAAAGCTCGTAAGCGAAAAGGCTCGCCTCCTCGCCGCCCGCGCCCGCACGGATTTCCATTATAACGTTTTTGTCGTCGTCGGGATCTTTGGGAAGGAGCAGAATACGCAGCTCTTCCGAAAGCTTTTCGAGCTTATCCTTATCGCTCTCGATTTCCTCTTCGATAAGCGCGCGCATTTCCGCGTCCTTCTCTTCGGGAAGCTGAACTTTAAGGCTTTCCATATCCTCGCCGACCTTTTTATATTC
>CAVBZJ010000176.1:0-3612 GCA_963599785.1 Anaerovoracaceae bacterium | reverse complement strand
CCTCTCGCGTTTCATACGGATTTTTTCGATACGAAAGCCACGCAAAGCTACGCGCGGGTTACGTTTTATTCGCCTTTCTCGTCGTTTCTCTATTCCCCGCTTTCCTTTTCGCGCCTGTTTTACTCGGCTTTTTCTTCGTTTTCCGCCAGAATTCTCAAAATACTTTCGGCAAGGCGAAGTTGCGCCGCCTCGGTAAGGTGAATTCTGTCCTCTATGAACTCGGGAGAAATCGCGTTCGCGTCCGCGAGAAGAAAATCGTATTCATTTGCCACGCGTTCGAGAATCTCGTTGAACTTATCGGGCGGGCAGATGCCGTAATCGTCTTTTCTGCCGCAGATTTTGACGAACAAGCCTTTCGCGCCGCGCTCCTTAATCTTTTCCGCCGAAAGTCTTATGTTTCTCTCATATTCCGCAAGGCTTATCAGGGTGTTTTCCCCGTCCATACGAAATTCGTCGTTAGTTCCTATGTAAACGCAGACGTAATCGTAGTCGTCCGCGCGAACCCCGCCGCAAAGTCTTTGAATCATAACGTTGGAGGAAATCCCCGAAATGGCAGACTCGCGAGCCACAGCGAATATCCCCGAACGGATTATGAGATTAGCGTAGCTCAATCTGTCGCTCGTTATGGAATCGCCGAAAAAGACGATTTTCTTATTTGCAAGCGGCAAAACCGCGTCGCCGAGCCGAGCCTTTAACACCCGCGCGTTCTCGTCCGCTTTTTCGTTATAATACGCGATGCTCTCTTCTATTTCCGCTTTCGGATTACCGAACAAAGCGGAAAGCGCGCCCGCAACGTCGGGCGCGCACTCGTACGCCATTTTATCGAGATTATATCTTACCTCGAAACATTCTTTCATAAGTATTCCTTTTTAGGTATTCCCTTTTCGCCACGCGGTTTGTTTCGCCGTGAAGGCACGCGGCTCAATCGTGCGATTCGTCATGTCGTCAAAACGCAAACCACGCGCCATAAAAGGCAGGTCGTCGGTCACACCGTTTAAGTTCGCGGTTCGTCTCGCCGTTCAACCACACGTTTCAAATACGCGCTTCGTCTCGCCGTTCAACCTCTCGCCCCGACATATTTTTCAGAAGCCTCGCCATAGTGTTCAGACACGCACACAGATAAATTTTTCGGAAACTTCGTCTCCGTCGTCCAAGTCAGCACGCCGATGTATCTTTCAGTCAAGCGGTTAAGCGATTTTCTTCTTTATGATTTTGGGTTTTTCGCCCTTGTTCACGACGTTTTCGTCCACTATAACCTTTTCGACGCCCTCTTCGGAAGGCAAGTCGTACATAGTGTCTATCATCAGGTTTTCGAGAATTGTGCGCAGTCCTCTCGCCCCCGTTTTAAGCTCTATCGCGCGCTTTGCGACCGCGTTCACCGCGCCGTCGGTTATTTCCAGCTCTACGTTATCGAGTCCGATAAGCTTTTTATACTGCTTCACGAGCGCGTTTTTGGGAACGGTCAGAATGTTTACGAGCGCCTTCTCGTCCAGCGGGTGCAAGCCCACGGTTATCGGCACGCGCCCCACGAATTCGGGGATAAGACCGTATTTGATAAGGTCCTGCGGCTGAACGTCGCGAATCATATCCTTATCTTCCGCGTTAGCCTTTTCGACGTAGCCGCCGAAGCCCAAGGAAGCGTTCTTTTCGCGCTTCGCGATAATGGAGTCAAGCCCCACGAACGCGCCGCCGCATATAAACAATATATTAGTGGTATCTATCCTGATACATTCCTGCTGCGGGTGCTTTCTGCCGCCCTGCGGGGGAACGCTCGCAACCGTGCTTTCGATAATCTTCAAAAGCGCCTGCTGAACGCCTTCGCCCGAAACGTCGCGGGTTATGGACACGTTTTCCGACTTTCTCGCGATTTTGTCGATTTCGTCTATATAAACTATACCCTTCTGCGCCTTTTCAACGTCGTAATCGGCGGACTGAATAAGCTTTAAAAGGATATTTTCCACGTCCTCGCCGACGTAGCCCGCTTCCGTCAACGTGGTAGCGTCCGCGACCGCAAAGGGAACGTCGAGAATTTTGGCAAGCGTTCTCGCAAGAAGTGTTTTGCCGCTTCCCGTAGGTCCTAAAAGCAATATGTTGCTTTTATCAAGCTCCACGTCGCCTTTCTCCGCCACGGTGTTTATTCTCTTATAATGGTTGTAAACCGCCACGGAAAGAACCTTTTTGGCTTCTTCCTGCCCGATAATGTACTCGTCGAGACGGCTTTTGATTTCGGCAGGCTTCAAAAGCGCAACCTTTTCCGCGCCGCCGTTTTCTTTTTTCTCGTCCTCTTTCATTACCTCGCGGCAAACCTCTATGCATTCGTCGCAAATATAGATGCCGTTAGGTCCTGCGATAAGGCGTTTTACAAGCTCCTTCGGCTTACCGCAGAAGGAACAAAACAACTGGTCTTTGTCTTTATTCATAATTCTCCGATAAAGTCTACGGGCGTTTGATAAAGATTTCGTCTATAAGCCCGTATTCTTTTGCGTCTTCCGCCGACAGATAATTGTCTCTGTCGGTGTCTTTCTCTACCTGTTCGAGCGGTTTTCCGCAGTTTTTCGCAAGTATCTTCGTCAGGCGGTGTTTCGTTTTAAGAATATGATCCGCCTGAATTTTGATGTCGCTCGCCTGCCCCTGCGCGCCGCCGAGCGGTTGATGTATCATAATTTCGCTGTTGGGAAGAGCGTATCTTTTGCCCTTCGTACCGCTCGACAAAAGGAACGCGCCCATACTCGCGGCAAGCCCTATGCAGATGGTGCTTACGTCGCACTTGATATAGTTCATAGTGTCGTAAATCGCAAGCCCCGCGGTAACGCTTCCGCCCGGACTGTTGACGTATAAGCATATATCTTTTTCGGGATCTTTCCCTTCGAGGTAAATAAGCTGCGCCACGACGGTATCCGCCACCGCGTCCGTTATCTCGCCCGTGAGAAAAATTATTCTGTCCTCCAAAAGGCGCGAATATATGTCGTAGCTTCTTTCCCCTTTGCCCGTGTTCTCTATAACGTAGGGTACGACGGTGTTCTTTACGTCCATTTAATATCTCCCCGTAAATTTATTTTTTCCGCGGAAGACCAAATCTGCCGCGGAAAATAGGTAATAAGTTGCTTATGTCGAATTATGCAATATATTGCATAATTTTTATTTTAAGTTTTTCGTTATGCGTGCCGCCCGCGCCGACATGTGCGCCGACCGCGCCAAAGCTTATATAAATTATTTAAAAGCGTTTGTATAAATATAAAATCGCCGCGGCAAGTGGCAAGCCGTTTAATAAATAGGCAACACGTTACGCAATAACGTTCGCGCTCTTTAAGAAGTCGAAAAGCTTCTTGACGACGATTTCGTTCTTAACGTAGTCGAGCTGGCGAGCCTGCATATTCTTTTTGAGGTCGGGAACTTCTCTGCCCTGCGCCTTTGCCATTTCTTCTATTCTCGCTTCGACGTCCGCGTCGGTCGCTTCTATCTTCTCGTCCGAAATAATCTTTTCTATAACGAGTTGAGATTTAACGATGCTTTCCGCCTGCGGTTTGTATTCGTTTCTGTAATCCTCGACGGTTTTGCCGACGTACTTTAAGTAGTCTTCGAGTTTAAGCCCCTGATAAGAGAGACGATAGC
>CAVBZJ010000175.1:0-3628 GCA_963599785.1 Anaerovoracaceae bacterium | reverse complement strand
GTGCCGTACTATACTTCGGAAAACGGCATAAATTTTACGGCGTACGCTTCTCCCACGGTGGCTAAATGGTCAAACGGTACGTCGCCCGATAATCCCGATCTTCTTAACGCCGTGCAGTATAAGCTTATGCAGGAAGCGGGGTTTAATAAGGCGATAGCTTTGTACGAAGGACGTTCCGCGCACAAAACCGCCTTTATAGAGAAGTGGAACGCATATAAAAGCGGCTCAGCTACGATAGAAGAGGTTAAAGCCGTTGCCGCGCTCGTCAACGCCGATTGCGAAGAGGACGCGGTAAAGGGTTTAAGCGTTGCCGAGAGATACGGCTTGAAATATTACGTTCTCCACAACCTCTTTTTTGAAATGATAACGCAGGCGGATTTCGATAAAAGCGATTATTCCACGCTCGTAGAAATTTTTTTTGAGGGTAACGAATATACGAAAAGCGGAGCTTATGCGGGTAACTTTTTACAGGACGAACCCTCCGCGGCGGATACCTCAGATTTAGAAAAGGTTAAGGCGGCGGCGGAAGCGTTTCTTGCGCTTTATCCCGAAGCCGAACCGCTTGTAAACCTTCTTCCCGGCGGGGCGACGAACGCAAAATATACAGCTTATCTCGATTATTATTTCGATAATCTTGCGGGGCTTTTGGGCTACGTCAGTTTTGACGATTACGCGCTTGATAAAACGAACGGCAATTACTCGATAAATACTTATCATCTTTCAAACCTTATGCAGATTGCGTCGAGAGTGAAAGCTTATAACGACGCGAATGAAACGGATATAGAGCTTCGTACTTTCGTATATGCGTTGACAAAGGCGGACGACGCGGGAAACAGGGCGATTGATTCGATAAACGATTTAAGATTTCAGATATATTCCAACCTTTGCTTCGGCGCAACGGAAATAGCTTATTATTGTTACGCGCCTGCTACCGGAGATTCCTCGGAAGAGCAAAGCGGACTTATTGATTTTTATACCGGCGAAACGACGAAGGCTTACGAATGGGCTAAATCCGTAAATAACGAGGTGCACGCATTTGAAAAGGCTTACGTTAATTTTAAGTGGAAGGGAGTTATGACCTACGACTATAAAAAATATGTATGGTCTGCTTCTAATAAACAGTTTGCCCAGATAAAAGATACCAAGCTTTCCTCATATGCGGGCGTGTCTTCTCTTACGGGAACGACGGATTGTTTAATGGGAGTATTCGAGGACGACGCGGGTAACGACGCATACGTTATTATGAACTACGGAGATCCCAAAACGGCAGGCAGCGGAAATATCACCGTAAAGTTTAACGACGCTACTCACGTTCTCGTTTACAGAAACGGCGCGAGATCGCTTATGAAATTATCCGGTGGCGCGGTTACGCTTAACCTTGACGCGGGCGAAGGCGTTTTTGCAATCCCGTTCAACGCGTAAATAAAGGAAGAGGTCAAAAAAATGAAAGACAAAAAGTGTTACGAAAAAGCTGTTTTCAAGATAATAAAATTTTGCGAAGGAGACGTCCTTGAAATTTCGGACGCGAGCGACGCGGACGTGGTTCGCGATCCCTACGACGTAATCTGGTGGTAGTAGAAAAAATTTGCAGAAGACAGGACTGAAAAGAGGATTTTACTAAATGTGCAAAGATATTAAACTATCGTTCTGGAATTACGTTCCTTTCGGTATAGCGGGTGCGGAACGTGTTAAAGAATGGTACGAAATGGGTTTTAATCTGCCTATGAGCTTTTGGTACGAGAACGGCAAGAACGAAAAATCGGAAATGCTTGCCGTACTCGACGAATGCGAAAAATATAATATGAAGCTTATCGTGGTGGATGACAGAACGCATTTCAGAAACTATATAAAAAAGGGTAAAGAAGAATTTACAAAGGACGTCCGCGCGGCTTATAATGATTTCGGAAAGCATCCCGCCGCATTCGGTTTTTTCGTCGGGGACGAGCCTACTCTCGACGAAGTGGAAGCTTATGCGGAGGCTACGAAAATAGTCGTGGAAGAGATGCCGAAGCTTACGCCGTATTGCAATCTCGTTCCGTACTGGTCGGAAATGCAGAACGGAGAAACGGGCAAGAGGTATTATGAGATAGTTGACTCTCTTATCAAAAAGAGCGGAGTCGGGTATCTTGGTTATGACCAGTACACGCAGTGTCGCACGGAAGACAGAGATCCCGGGGGCGGGATAGACGCGTATTTTTACGGACTTGATAAGTTTTATAAGGTTACAAATGAAAACGGTATTCCGTTTAACGTAAGCCTATGTGCTGTCGGACACTGGATGTGCAGAGTTCCGACCGAGGACGATATAAGATGGCAGATGTACACCGCGCTTGCCCACGGAGCAAGGGGCATCGTTTGGTTTTACGTTTATCAGAATCTTATCGAACCGAGTTTTCGCAGCGGCGCGTTTTACGGAGATAAGCTTGTAAGAACGCAAATGGCGGACGTGTTGACAAGGGAAAACAGAATTTTTCATTCCGAGTTTATGGAACAATTTAACAAGATGCACCTTACGGAGGTCTATCATACCGTAAACTATTACGATAAGTCGAAAATTTTTAAAGCGGACAGATATATTTCAGAGGTTTCGGGAGATAAGGAATATCCGTGTATAATCTCCTATTACGAGGAGGACGAAACAAAGCGCAAATGGGCTTCGGTTGTGAACGCTCATCAAAGGCTACCTAATCACGTCACGGTAAAATATTCTAACGGCAAGTATGAAGATTTTTGGCTTGCCCCCGGAGAAATGAAGCTGCTAAATCTCTCGACAATATTCGATTGACGAGAATTTGCTCTAAAAGCTCAATAAGAAACGTCTTTTTATTCGGCGTTTCTTTCGCTTTATTATTGAAGAATTTTAAAAACGGAGAACAAGAAGAGATGAAGCAAGGAAGATTTACGATACCCGCGGACGCGGCGTTTGCGGAAGAAAGTCTTAAAATAGCAAAGAAATGGGGAGCGGACGCGGTGCGCGACTGCGACGGAACGGCACTCCCCGATAACCCCGAAAGATTCGGAAAGGTATACAACACATATTTCGTAGTTCGCGGAGACAACGACTGGGCAAGAAAACACCCCGAGGAAGCGCAGAGAATATTCTTGCTTTCCGAAAGGAATTTAGCGACCGAAAATACCCTCGAAATAGAGATAATGAAAGGGTTTTTAGGCGACGAGTTTTCTCCCGATTACAGTTATTCGGAACTCTGGCAGGTGTTCGACAGAACCACGGGAGAAGAAACGAAGGAATGGAGTTACGACGAGAAAAAAGGCGTAGTAACCGTTAAGAACTGCAAGGCTTTTCACGAATATACGGTGACTTTTCTTGCGAGAGTGACTTGGCATCCCGTGCAGATATATAATTATCTGACCAACGAGTGGACTTGCGAAAAGCAACTGACGTACGATCCCGCGTTTCCTAAAACGAAAGAATATGTAAAGGAATATATGGAGAGCTGGTGCAAGGCTCACCCCGAAACGAGCGTAGTGCGGTTTACCACCTTCCTTTATCAATTTACCTTGATATTTAACGAAAAGGGAAAAGAAAAGCAGGTGGAATGGTTCGGGTACGCACAGACGGCAAACCCCGTTTTAATCAAAGACTTTGAAAAAGAGAGCGGAATAAAGC
>CAVBZJ010000174.1:0-3650 GCA_963599785.1 Anaerovoracaceae bacterium | reverse complement strand
TTTCCTTGCTCCGAGACGATAAGGTCGTAATATCTGTTTTCGGCAAAAAAAACGTAATCTTTTACTATTTTATACCCGAAATTCACCAAAAACGCGCGCACTTTATCGACGTTTTTCATCGGCTGCAAAACGAGCTTTTCGGGCAAAAACGGGGCTTCCTTCAAAATTTTTATAATCTCCTCGCCGCCCATACCCGCAATAAGCGCGCACCCGACCGCGGGGACGTTTTTAAGCCCGTCCGAAAGCCTTCCTTTCGCTTTGCCCTCCTGCACGAACGGCGCGAGCAAAACCCGCGCTTTTTCGAGACATTTTTCGCTTACGTCGGAAAAAACCGCCCTTTCGCATTTGCGATTTACGAGCATCGCGTTTGCGATGTAGCCGTGGTCGCACCCGACGTCCGCAAAGCTTTCGCATTCGGGAATTTCCCCGTAAATAACGCGCAGTCTTTCGGTCATCAGTCGATAAAATCTTTAAGCCGTTTGCTGCGGCTGGGGTGGCGAAGCTTACGAAGCGCCTTCGCCTCTATCTGTCTGATTCTTTCACGGGTTACGTTGAACTCTTTGCCGACCTCTTCCAAGGTTCTCGGTCTGCCGTCATCCAAACCGTAGCGCAGTCTTAAAACCTTCTCTTCGCGCGGGGTTAAGGTATCGAGCACGCCGAGAAGCTGTTCCTTTAACATAGTATAAGAAACGGCGTCCGTCGGGGCGGTGCTGCCCTCGTCCTCTATAAAGTCCGAAAGATGGCTGTCCTCTTCCTCGCCGATAGGCGTTTCGAGCGAAACGGGATCCTGCGCAATCTTCTGAATTTCTCGCACGCGCTCTTCCGGCACGTCCATTTCCTTTGCGATTTCCTCGGGAGTAGGCTCTCTGCCCAGCTCCTGCAAAAGCTTTCTCGAAACTCTTATGAGCTTGTTTATCGTTTCCACCATATGCACGGGGATACGAATGGTTCTCGCCTGATCCGCAATAGCGCGGGTTATCGCCTGACGAATCCACCACGTCGCGTAGGTGGAGAATTTAAAGCCCTTCTGGTAATCGAATTTTTCGACCGCCTTCATAAGCCCTAAATTGCCTTCCTGAATAAGATCGAGGAACTGCATTCCGCGTCCCATATAACGCTTGGCAATAGAAACGACGAGCCTTAAATTCGCTTCTGAAAGCAGGCGTTTCGCCGCTTCGTCGCCGTCCATCATTTTCTTCGCGAGTTCCGTTTCCTCTTCGGGCGCGAGCAGGGGAACTTTACCTATGTCTTTAAGATACATCTTAACAGGATCGTCCATGCTGATCTCCGAAAGAAGCTGGTCGTAAAGATCCTTATCCCTCTCGTATTCGTTGATTATCTGAATGTTTTCGCGCTCGAAAATTCTGTAAATCTCTTCCAGTTCCGCGGGGCTTGCCTGCTGCTTGTCGAGCTTGTCGAAAAGCTGCGTCATCGTTATGCTCCCGCTCTTTTTATATTCCAGAATTATATCGTTCACGAGCGTTTGAAGAGCTTCGGAAAGGGGCGGCTGTCCGTTTTCGGGCGCTCCGCCTGCCGTTTCGTTCTTCGCCGCGGCAGATTCTGCGACTTCGGTCGCGTTTGCCGCGTTTGCGTTTGCGGAAGAAGCGTTTGCCGTAGCGGTCGCCGCTTTTTTCGGGGCGGCGGCGGATGCGGAAGCCTCTTTTTTCTCCGCGGGCTTGTCCGATTTATCGGCTTTGACCGCTTTTACCGTTTTTTCGGTTTTTTCCGCGGCGACGGGCTTATCCGTCTTTACCGCGGTTTTGGGTTTAGCGGCAGCGGCGGGCTTTTTTTCCTTCGCGCTCTTATTATCGGAAGCCTTTGCGGATTCCGCTTTTTTGCTCTTTGTAGTCTCTTCCATTAAAGTTCCTCCTGCGCTTTCGCGCTTTCCGTAACGCCTCGTCGCAAGCCGTTTTTTCTTAAAAAGTTTTTTCTTGAAAATTTTATAATCGCTTTATAAAAGCGTCTTTTTTTCGGCAAGCAACGCGCTTATTTCTTTTGCAATTTCTCTGCGGGCGTCTACGTCCGTCGCATTTTTATAATCGGCGTTCAGCTTTTCGGTCTTTTTCTCTATTTCGGCAAGCCGAAGCGTTCTAACGCAGTCCGAAAAATACTCCTCGTCGAACCGTTTGTTCTCGTCCGTTTCCATAGAAGCGATGAGCGAAAGCTCGCCGCCGTATTCCTCCCCGAACACCTCGTAAAGGTCGGAAAATTTAACCTTTTCTCCGCGATTCGCGGCTTCCTTAACGTAATTTTTTATCGCCGCGTGCGCCGCTACGGGGAAGTCGAGATTTTCGAGATCCTCTTCGCTCGCATAGCTTTTGCCGAAAAGGTACGAATAAAGAATAAACCGCGAAGCGAGGGTTATTTTATCCCCCGCGCTGGGCGCAAAATCGGGCGAAGCGGGAACATATGCCTTTTCTTTTTTCTCTTCCGCGCTGTAAAGCTCCCTCTTTAACGCCTCGAAGGTGAAGCCCGTCGCGTCGCGCACGGTTTTTAACAAATCTTCCTGCTCCGCGGGGGAAGAGCTTTCTCTTATCACCGCCGCCGCCGCGGAAGCGAACTTGCGTTTTCCGTCCGTCGTCGCAAGGTCGTAGGTCTTTTTAAGCACGAGAAGCTTGAAATCTATGAGCGGCATAGCCGCCGCGAGCAGCTTTCTGTACCCCTCCGCGCCGAGATTTTTTATCACGTCGTCGGGGTCCATACCGTCGGGGAGAATGACAACCTTAACGTCAAGCCCCTCCTCGCTTAAAATTTCAAGACCGCGAACGGAAGCCTTCTGCCCCGCGAAATCGCCGTCGTAGCTTATATATACTTTGTCCGAATAGCGTTTAAGTATGCGCGCCTGATCCTTGGTAAGAGCCGTTCCCATACTCGCGACGACGTTGCCGAAGCCCGCCTGCACGAGCGAAACGACGTCCAAATGCCCTTCGACTATGATAACGCCGTCTATACCCTTTTCGTTTTTCAGCTTTTTCAGGTTGTTTATGTTGAACAGCGTTTTGCCCTTGGTGAAAACGCAGGTTTCCTTGGTATTGACGTATTTGCCCACGTTTTTGCGGTTGTCTATGATTCTGCCGCAGAACGCGATAACGTTGTTAAACTGGTCTATTACGGGAATTATGAGCCTGCCGCCCAGAGAATCGTACAGCCTGCCGCCGTCGTTTCTGCCGACCGCGCCCGAATCCAGCATTTCCTGCTCGGTATAGCCCTTTTGCCTTAAATGCGCGGGCAGACCGTTATAATCGAGAGACGCGCCCATTCCGAATTTCAGCACGAATTCGGAAGAAATTTTTCTTTTTATGATATATTCGACGTGAGCCGCGGCAGCTTCGGTGCGAAGGTTGTGCGCGTAAAACAACGCGGCTTCGCGAAGAAGGGAAAGAATCCTTTCGCGGTGCTTTTTCTGTTCTTTTATCTGCTCGTCGTCGTATTGAACCTCGGGAAGAGTCATATGCGCGCGCTCCGCGAGGAGCTTTACCGCGTCGCCGAAATCGAGAGATTCCATTTCCTGAACGAAGGTTATCACGTCGCCGCTTTTGTGACAGCCGAAGCAATAGAAAAACTGCCCCGTGGAGTTCACGCAAAACGAGGGGGTTTTCTCGTGATGAAACGGACATCTCCCCCAGAAGTTGCCGCCGCGCTGCGTTAAA
>CAVBZJ010000173.1:0-3667 GCA_963599785.1 Anaerovoracaceae bacterium | reverse complement strand
CATTATAATAGGACAAGAGGACAACGATTATTGGTGCGACTGCTCGACCTGCACTTCTTATATAAAAAATAACGGCGGCTTTAATTCGGCTACATATATTCGTTTTATGAATAAGGTCTCCGATTTGATTGCGGATTATCTTACGGAGAACGACAGAGAAGCTTATCTCGTTATGTTCGCGTATCACGCCACGCAGGACGCGCCCGTTACGGGAAGCTCCGGAAATTACAGTCTTACAAGCTCCGATATGCAGCTTCGCGATAACGTATGCGTTATGTATGCGCCGATAGAGGCGAACTATTACGTTTCTTTTAACGACGCCGTCAACGCGGACGTTAAAAAGAATATCGAGGGGTGGAGTCTCGTAAGCAAAAACGTTTTCTACTGGTTTTATATGGAAAATTTCGAGTATTACCTCGACTTTTTCGATAATTTCGGTTCTCTGCGCGAGAATTTGCAGTTTGCGGCGGAACACAACGGTTTATACGTTTTTAATCACGCGCAGATAAATCAGAGCGAATCGACGAGCTTCTCGCATTTTAAGTCTTATCTTAACGCAAAGCTTATGTATAACGTCAACGAGGACGTTGCAAAGCTTACCGACGATTTCTTTGTGAATTATTACGGCGCGGCGGGAGATATTATGAAAAATATCTATACCGAAATCCGCGATATGTTCGCGACGAAATATGCAAGCGACGGCACGATAGGGTATTTAAGCACCAAAGCACATAAGTGCAGTAAGGCGGACTACGATTTCGATAAGCTTGTGGAATGGCTCGGCGATATAGATTCCGCTTATGCCGCCATTGCCTCGCTCGAAAGCACCGACGCGACCGAATACGCGCGCATTGCAAAGGCTATCAAGGTGGAAAGTATGGCTATCCGTTACTGGATTTTATACTATTACCCCGAAGAGTACAGAACTTATTATAACGCTAACCATACCGATACGATTTCTATCATAGCGATGAGACAGACGTGGAAGGACGACGCGGAAGAGCTTGGCATCACGCTGTGGGGAGAGCATAAAGACATAAGCAATCTGTATTCCGAATCTTGGACGGGTTTAAGTTAAGCTTTTGGCAAACGAAAAAGGATTATATATATAGCGGCACTTTCGCTTTTTTAGTAATAAAAAGGCGTAAAGTGCCTTTTTTTGGCATTAAAATAATCGAAATTCGTAAAAAATAATCGTTTTTGGTATTTACTTGCGTACTTTTCGATGATAGAATAATAATAGAGATTAAAATAGTCTCACAAACAATCAAAAAAGGACGGAGAAAAAGATGAAAGCCTTAAAAAGTTTTCTGCTGACAGCGCTCGCATTGTGTTTCGCTTTTTGCGTTTTCTCGTTCGCCGGCTGTAAAAAACCCGACGACGGCGGAGAAGTCAAACCCGAGCATACCCATACCGCTTCGGCGACTTACGAAAGCAACGCTACCGAACACTGGAAAAAATGTACGGGAGAAGATTGCGACGAGAAATTAGAAGTCGGAACGCATACCTTTGGCGAATGGGCAACCGTAAAAACGGCTACCTGCACCGAAAAAGGTTCGGAAGAAAGAGCCTGCACGGTTTGCGGCTATAAAGAAAGCAAGGATACGGACGCGCTCGGGCATCTTGCGGGAACTGAATGGAAAAACGACGAAAATAAGCATTGGCACGAATGCGTAAGAGAAGGCTGCGGAGTTAAGCTGGAAGAAGCCGACCATGACTTCGGCGAGTGGCAGATAGAACAAGAGCCGACTTGTACCGAAAAGGGCAAGGGCGCGGCGGAATGTAATTCCTGCGGATATAAACACGACGGCGATATAGACGCGCTCGACCACGATTATAAATACGCGCCCGCGGCGGACGGCGAAAACCATATCGGCACTTGTACGAGAGATTCTTCTCACACCGTGACCGAGCCGCACGTTTACGGCGAAGGCTTTGAATTCGACGAGGATAACCATTATAAAACCTGCACCGTTTGCGGATATAAGAACGCTGTGGCGCACGAGTTCGATTTTAACGAGGAAACTTCTGAATTAGAGTGCGAATGCGGTTATAAAAAAGCCGCGATCGAAAAGACCGTCTGGGCGGACGAAGAACACGGCTACGGTTTTATACTCAATCACGGCGTGGAAAACGTTGCCGCGGAGTTAGGCAATCAGCAGATCGGCGCTGAATATTACGAGCTAGATTTAGGTCGCGAATACGCGGGCGAAATTTGGAGATTCGAGTATCTCGGAACGGATCTCGTGAGAGTAACGGCGGAAGGAAACGGCGTCGTTCGTATTCCCTCCGAATATTTCGACGCGGAAACCGTCGGCGACGCGGAATTCAAGGCTCTTATCGTAAACGAAGAAGACGCGTATGTATTGACCGTAAAGGTTACGTTCGTAACCGGAGTCATAAAGACTACGGACGATTTTCAGAATACTTTCAGAGATCAGAAAAACAAGCCTGCGGTTTACGGATATTTCGTTTTAGGCAACGACCTCGATTACGAAGGGAACGCTCTTCCCAACCACTCGGGCGGACTTTCTTACGGTATGCTTTGGAACTGCAACGGCTTTAAGGGAACGTTCGACGGCAGAGGATATTCGATAAAGAACCTTAACACGGCAAATCCGTTCGGACTTTTCGTAAGAATCGCGCCCGCAAACGGCACGGTGATAAAGAACTTGGTGTTCGACGACCTCGTTCACGACGGCGGCTACGGCGCGAACATATTCGGCTGGGCAACTGGCTACGTCAGATTCTACAACATAACGATAAACGTTAAGAGAAGCGTCGTTGCGGACGGAGTTACCTTTGAAGGCACTCCGAACGCGGGTATTACCGGCGTAGGCTTCTTCTTTAACCTTTACGCGGACAAAAACACCTATAACAATATCACGATAAACGCGGAAGGACAAAAGATATATTCGCTTCTCGGTTCTAACGTAAAATTACCCGACAGCGGCGTTATATCCTGCAACAACTTTGTAGTGAACGCGAAAAACGTTTATTATATCGGTAAAATAGACGGCGGCGACGCAATTTCCGCAGACACGGAAATAAACGGGCTTACTCTTAATCTTACTTCTGCCGGAGAAGTTGTGAAAGACGTTTACGAAAGAGAAAACGTGCCGTTCGCGATAGACCTCGGCGTAGAAAACGTTGCAGTCGAGCTTGCGCAACAAACCGTGGCGAGCGGCAACGCGACGATTGCGGTAGGCGAGGGTTACGGCGTTCTTTCGAGCCTTACGTTTAACGGAAACGAAGTCGTCGGAGCGACTTACGGCGCGGGAGTTCTTACCGTTCCGATGAGCCTGTTTGCGGCAACCGACGTCGGAGAAAAGGTTTTCACTATGTATTCCGAGTCCGAAGGCAAAGAATACGAGCTTAGCATTCACGTTATAATCGCAACCAAGGTCATAAAGACTACGAACGAATTTCAGGATACTTTCAGAGACCAGAAGAACAAGCCCGCGGTTTACGGATATTTCGTTTTAGGCAACGACCTCGATTACGAAGGAAACGCTCTTCCCAACCATTCGGGCGGTCTTTCTTACGGTATGCTTTGGAGTTGCAACGGCTTTAAAGGAACGTTCGACGGCAGAGGATATTCGATAAAGAATTTCAATACGGAGAACCCGTTCGGTCTGTTCGTAAGAATCGCTCCCGCAAACGGCTC
>CAVBZJ010000172.1:0-3668 GCA_963599785.1 Anaerovoracaceae bacterium | reverse complement strand
GATTTTTTCTTGCGTTTTCTTATCAAGCTTCACAGCTTTCATATCCCCCGCCGCACACGAACAAAGCAACACGAGAACGAGAAGCAAAACCACAATACCCTTTAGATTTTTACCCATTTCTTCCTCCTGTCGGACATATAAAGGTTAATTTCTCCTCCGTTTCCCGCTCCGTTTCTCGCAAACATAAGGTTTCCGTCAAGGTCGGTTACGGCAACGGACGTATAGGCTCCCGTATATGCCGAGCTTAAATTTATTATTGCGTTTCCGTCCACGTAGCTTATGGAAGCAGTTGCATAGTAACCCGTTCCTTTGGCTTTAGTATCCCAATAAGAATATGTTTCGTTCGAAAACCAAAGCTCGAAGCCCCATACAGCCTCTTTCGAGTTGCATAAACTATTGAACGTACACGCATTATCGTATACAATCGTATCATTTTTTCCTACGAATTGCAATAGGTAATTGAATAAAATTCGCTCCGAGAGGTCTTTTTCTATGCGTAAATTGTCGAATTTTGCCACATAAGTTGCGTCAGTCCACTGTTTTTTGTTCGAAAGCGGGAAAGTACGCTGTAAAGTCATATTCGCGTTTTGCTCTTCTGCGTTTCCGTCGGAGCCAGTATAATTGCTGTCGAAATAGTACGAAGTGGGCTTTTCTGTGGAAATTTTAACGTTCAAATATTCTGCTTTTTCGTCGTATTGAACGAATTGCTGTATAAGATTTCCTGTAAGAGGGGCAAAAGTATTTTTTTCATAAGTCCTTGACCCCATACTTGCGTTGTCTTGCGCTTGCCAGTGCATAAGAATAGCTCTGCCGAACGGTACGCTCGTTATCGTCGCAAGAGCGTAATTCTTGCTTTGCTTCGGGTCGGTATCGTTTTCGATGTCCTCGGTCTTTTTCCACGCAAGGTACGCCAAACACGGCTTGTTTTGCGCCGTTCTGTAGTTTGCAAGATACTGCGTTAATGCCGTTTGCGTTAAAGCTCCGTCGCTTTCCTCGCAAGGCGTGCCTATGGAACACTGTATCTCATCGATGTACAAGAGCTGTCTGTCCGTTACTTGCCCGTCGGCGGGTATCGCCCACTGCCTTTGCTGATGAGGGAAGAATATGAACGGGTTTCGGCGGTTGAAGTTCGGCGACGTTTCATAGGTCGAGAAAACCGTCGTAGGCGAATATTCGTGCCTTGCCGAGGTTATAATCTCGCCGTTCAGCCATTCGCCGACTTGATACAGCGTTTCGCCGCGTTTCGTTTGCTTTTGCAACGTCGTTTGCTTGCCGTGTATACGGTTCGCCAAGCCTTGAATATTGCTCGCATAAGAACTTGCTTGTATTACGTTCGAGCCTTGATTGAAAGGCTGTCCTATGGGCTTTTTCGCGCCGTCTTGTATCGCCATAACGCGAGCGGGAGCCGTAGGAATATACGTAACTTTGAAGTTGAAAACTAATGGAGTTCTTTTGGAAAACGTTGCCGCAAAATCTGCTTCGGTAATGCTCGAACCTTTAATCATCGTTATGTATTGAATACAAAAATAATTCCACATATCTTGGAAACCTTGTATTTTGTTCGAGTTATACGTCCAATATCCGCGAGTATTCTTTGCTTCGTCTATTCCCAAAGGATAACCGAAAATTTCAATGTTTTCGCGGAAAGTCTTCCAACGGTCAAACTCAACGAAAAGGTTTGTTACGTCGGCGGTATTCCGCGCCGTAGGTCCGCTTGCACCATAAATCAAAGTGTTAATATCTGGCGAATACGCTTCTATCTTCAAAAGCTGAAAAATAGGGCGGTCTACCTCGAAGTAGCAATTATCCGCCGTTATCTGCGTAACGTAATCTTGCGTTACTGGAGCTTTGAAGCCGTCCACCGCGGGAAACGTAACCGCGTTATCGCCGTTCGGAGCTACCGAAAGCAAGTTCTCAACCGTGCTGTCTATAACAAACCCTTGATTGTCTATACCGACCGAGCGCGTTATGCTCTGCAAGGTGTTGTCCGTGTGGTGTTCCGTCGCTTGGTTGTCCCACTGCAAAAAATGAAGCTCGTACACGCCGCCCGCGATGAACTCGAGGTACGGGAAACCGCCGACCGCGTCGCCGATGTCTTTCAAGCAGTCGAAAAGCGTACAGCTCGAGAAGCGGAACTCGGGCATTATTGCATTTACCCACCAGTCGGTGGAGTCGTACTGCAACGTGAACGGCGATTCTTGCCCGTGAAGATTGAAAATCTGCCGCGAAAGCCGCTCAACGACCGCGCTTGCCTTTTTCGTCTTCACCGTAACGTTGACAGCGCCCGAAGTCGTCGGATCGCCTACGACAATATCGTTCGTGAAGTTGAGATTGCTCAATGTTATGTACTGCGTAACCGCAATAAGCTCGACAAGCTCAATTGTCGCTTGTCTGTTGCCGTTCTGTCCGTTGCCGAACTCTATCATTTCGTCGCGATACCCCGAAACAAAGCCGACGAACTTCTTGTCGTCGACAGTCAGCTCGCACTTCGTCCACGCTTCGAGCGGTAGAGCATACGGTAAATCGTTCGTGTAGCACATAAACTCCGCCGTATCGAAGCTTTCATCGAAGCGGTAATCTACCTCGGGAAGCTTTGCGTAGCCGTCAATAACTACCGCCGCACCCCATTCTTGCGTATCGTCAAGCCAAAATTTAGCCGAAATCATCTGTTATCCCTCCTATAAATTCCCGCTCGCTTTTGAAGTTCGCCCGATTGCCTTACGCTTTTGACGTAACTCGAAGCGATGTTGTGAGCGGACTTTGCCAAGCTTAAAGCCGCCATTGCTATGCCGAACGCGCCCGTTTTGCCGTCGACCATACCGCCGACCTTTTCCGCGGCGCTGTTTATCGAGCCTATACCCCGCGCTACGTCGCCGCCGTAGGGCATTTGAGCGAATACCTGTTGAACGCCCAAAAGCGGGTTCTTCCCGCCGTTTTTGACGTCTGACGGGGTTTGAGGAGCGGGCGGCGTTTCCGCTTCGTTTCCTCCGCCCGTATCAAGCCCCTCGAGGTTTATATTTATGTCGTATTGTTTTGCTGATTCTGCCATGTTTACCTCACATATTCCACGGGTCAATTACGAAAAACTTGTCTTCGGGGCGTGCGTACTGCTGAAAAATCTCTTGCGTCGCCGCAAGCCGTATCTCGCTCAAAAGACCGCTCTCGATGACTTTTTCGACGAAGCCCAAGTGCCTATTCGGTACTTGCGTTGCGCCTACGAACTGGTTGAAGTTCAAGTAATACGCATACGGCACGTGCTGATTGCCGAACCGCACCTTTGCTTGCTTTTTGTTGACGGGGAGCGGAACAATGCCGTTTTTCATAAAATTGCCCGTATCGTACGGCAAAAGCGGCGATATTTTGAACTTAAAAGCCACGAGCCGCGCGAGGTTATACGTAAGCGATTGATACTGTCTCGCCTCGCCGCCGTAGTTCATCGTCTGCCAAAGCGACGTTTCGAGCCTGTCTGCTTGCGGTATCGCGTGATTTTTCTTCCAGTCGGTATAAAATGCCCTGTAATTGAACGCCATTTAGTTTTTCTGCACCTCCACCGTGGTGATTGTTATGCCGCCTATCTGCGAAAGCAGCACTACGTTGCTGTTGATGACGAGATACGCGCCGTCTGGAAGCGAAAGCACCTGATTGCGCCTGAACGGGTTATCCGTACC
>CAVBZJ010000171.1:0-3885 GCA_963599785.1 Anaerovoracaceae bacterium | reverse complement strand
TTTTGAAGCAAACCTTGACCATCGGCTCTTTGTCGAAATATTTTTCGAGTTTAGAGAGTTTTTGCTCGGTTACTTCGCGCAGCTTTTCGCCGGCTTCACAGTTTCTGCAAGTAAAGTCTATTTTCATCTTCTTATCCTCCCTATATAATACTACTCCGCAGGCATATAAAAACCCTTTTTACATGCACAAAAAATCAGGAAATTTACTCGACTATAAAGTCAAATTCTCCGTCCTTTTCGTCCACCGTAATTTTTGCTCCGGCGGAAAGCTCTCCGCGTAAAATTTTTTCGGAAAGCGCGTCTTCGATGTTCCGCTGAATAACTCGGCGAAGCGGTCTCGCGCCGTATTCCGAGTCATACCCTTTTTCTATGATAAGCCCCATAGCGACGTCGGATATAATAAGCTCCACGTCCATAAGCGCAAGGCGTTTACGAAGATGCGAAAGCATAATTTCCGCTATTTTTGCCGTTTCCACACGCGTAAGCTTATGGAATACGATAATTTCGTCTATACGGTTAAGAAATTCGGGACGGAACTTTTCCTTTAACGCTTCGTTATATTTATTACACGCGTCGTCGTATTCGGACGTTTTGCTTCCCGTAAAACCAAGCGAAGATTTCTTTGAAATTTCGCTTGCGCCGACGTTAGATGTCATTATAATTATGGTATTCTTAAAGCTTACCGTTCTGCCCTTATTGTCTGTCAGTCTGCCGTCATCCAGAATTTGCAGCATCAGGTTGAAAACGTCCGGATGAGCCTTTTCGATTTCGTCGAAAAGAACAACAGAATACGGTCTTCTTCTCACCTTTTCGGTAAGCTGTCCCGCTTCGTCGAAGCCCGCGTATCCCGGAGGCGCGCCGACCATTTTGCTCACCGAATGCTTTTCCATATATTCGCTCATATCTATGCGGATAAGGTTGTTTTCGTTACCGAACACAGCTTCCGCAAGAGCTTTTGAAAGTTCCGTTTTCCCGACGCCCGTAGGTCCGACGAATATAAACGAGCCTATCGGTCTGTTCGGATCGGAAAGCCCCGCGCGCGACCTTCTTATCGCTTCCGCAACCGCTTCTACCGCGGCATTCTGCCCGATAACGCGGCGGTGCAACGTTTCTTCCAAATCGAGCAGCTTTTGCGCTTCCGTTTCGGTAAGTTTGACCACAGGAACGCCCGTCCAGTTGCTGACGACCTTAGCCACGTCTCCCGCGGTAATTTTCAGTTTTTCTCTCGAACCCGCAAGCTTTGCGGCTTTCGCTCGGATTGCGTCGAGTTCTTTGTTTACTCGCGTAATTTCCTTATTGATTTTTATTGCCTTTTCAAAATCGTCGCGGCGTTTCGCATCGTCCTTTTCGGCAATAAGCGCGTTAAGCTCTTTCTCTTTTTGCCGCGCTTCAACGGGAGAATTATAGCTATCGAGCCGTACGCGCGAAGCCGCTTCGTCTATCAAATCTATCGCTTTATCCGGTAAAAATCTGTCGGTAATATATCTGTCGGAAAGAGTTACCGCCGCAACTATGGCTTCGTCCGGTATACTTACCCCGTGGTGAGCCTCGTATTTGTCTCTTACGCCTTTAAGAATTTCCACAGCTTCTTCGGGACTCGGAGCATCAACGGTAATCGGCTGAAAACGGCGTTCCAACGCGGCGTCCTTTTCTATATACTTGCGATATTCGTCTATGGTTGTCGCACCGATTGTCTGCAATTCACCGCGAGAAAGCATAGGTTTTAAAATATTCGCCGCGTCCATATTGCTTTCGCCGGTACTGCCCGCGCCGACTATATTATGTATTTCGTCAATAAAAAGCACGATATTTCCGTTACTTTTTACAATATCAATCGTCTTTTTAAGTCTTTCCTCAAAATCGCCGCGGTAACGCGCGCCCGAAATCATTCCCGCAAGGTCGAGCGAAAATATTATTTTATCTGCAAGTATTTCAGGAACGTTACCTTTAACTATCGCCTGCGCAAGCCCTTCAACGACCGCGCTTTTTCCGACACCCGGTTCACCGACGAGAACGGGATTGTTTTTCGTTCTTCTCGTCAAAATCTGTATAACTCGATCTATTTCGTTTTTTCTGCCTATAACAGGATCAAGTTTTCCTTCTTCCGCGCGACGATTAAGGTTTACCCCAAAACCCGACAACTCTTCCAAGTCTCTTTCGTCGTCATCCTTACCTCTTTTTGCAGGCTTGAATTTTGCGCTTGCAGATTCGTCGTAATTTCGCTCGTCTTTTTGAAAATCTCCCTCGGCAAGTATACTTTCAGCAATATCCTCTGCCATTTCGTCTACGTCTACGCGCATTGTTTTGAGCATACTGACCGCAATGCTATCCTCATCGAGCAACAGAGCCAAAAGAAGATGCTCCGTACCGACGAATCCCTTATGTGCTTTTAATGAAATTTCCACCGATTTTTCAAACAGCTTCTTCGTTCTCGGCGTGAACATATTGCCCGAAATACGAGTTCTTTTATCTATCGTTTTTTGAAAAAGATATAAGAATCTGTCGTTATCTATTCCCGCCTCTTTCAATATAGTAGAAGCCCTTCCGCCCTCTGCGTTCAAAAGCCCGAACAGAATATGCTCCGTGCCTATATAATGACAATCGAAGCGTTTTGCGAGAGTTCCCGAAAGCTCTATCACCTTATTCACGTTTTTTGAAAATGTGTCGTATTGCATTGCTCTCCCCTTAATCTATAAGCTTTAAAAGAGTTTTCGCGGTGATTTCCGCTCTGAAAAGGTCTCTGTCCGTGGCTGAAAGCTTTTTGCCGTGCTGCTCGCAAAGATTTGCGGGGCGAACCGACACGATAAGGTCGTCTATCGCCTCCACGTCGCTTATCCCTATCACGCCGAGCATCGCGCCGAGCTTTACGTCCGCCGCGTAAGATAAAAATTCGTCGTAAGAAAGAAGAACAGCATTCGTAAGCACTCCGAAAGCCTTTCTCGCCTTATCCATAGCGATAAGCTCACGCTTACCGTAAAGCTGCTCCATTTCGGAACGTTCCGCTTTGCAGATTTCGAGAACGGTTTCCTCAACCTCCCGCAGAATCTCTTCCTCGGACACGCCGAGCGTTCTTTCATTGCTTATCTGATAATTATATCCCTCCGCGCGGCTTCCTTCGCCGTATAGTCCGCGCACCGTAAGTCCGCGACTTTCGATTTCCGCCTTAACTTTTTTTATTTTACCCGATTCGGTAAGCGCCGGCAAAAACATCATAACGGAAGCGCGCATACCCGTGCCGAGATTTGTCGGACAAGCCGTAAGATACCCGAATTTTTCGTCGTACGCAATATCGAGATTTCTCGACAGCACGTCGTCTACCGCTTCGAGTCTTCTGTACGCCTCGGTAAGGCGCAAACCTTTCATAATACACTGTTCTCTTATAACGTCCTCTTCATTCACCATTACGGAAACGCTTTCGTCCTCGTTTATAAGCACCGCGCCGCTCTCCGCGTTGTCCATAAGGTTAAGACTTATGGCGTGACGTTCTTTCATCGCTTCGAGAGCTATCGAGGAAAGATTTTTGACGTATAAAAGTTTAAGGTCTTCCACCCCTGCGAGCGCGCGTTCCACCGCTTTTATCACTCCGCGAGCGGCGCGTTCGTCAGTTATCTTAAACGGTGCTTCCGCAAGATTTCTCGCAAGGCGAATGCGTGTGGTAACGATGCTTCCGCTTAAAAGCTCGGAAGAAAGCTCTGTCATAACAGCCCCCTTTCTTCAAGCTCCGTTTTAAGCTCGAAAATTTCCGCGGTAATTTCCGCCATATCGGCAAAACGCCCTTCTATCCCAGCTAATTCTTTTTCCTTTTTCAGCCTTTCGTATTCGGACAAAAGCCGTCTGTCAAGCCCCTTTACTTTCGGCGACTTGCCGACGTGTCTGTCCGTTCCC
>CAVBZJ010000170.1:0-3920 GCA_963599785.1 Anaerovoracaceae bacterium | reverse complement strand
GAGGATCAGGACTATGGAAACAAAGAGATTGGACTTTGGGGATGGGCACTTGACGGTAACGGCGCAATAAGCACGGAAGAAAAACATTCCGGAAATAATGCGCTCAAAATTGCTGGAAATAAAAGTGTAAGATACTTGGGAAGTTTACCTGTATTCGAGGCAGAAAAGAGTTATACGATTGGCGTATGGGCAAAATTTTCAAGTGTGTCTGGGGATACGGCGTTTGCTTATCAGTATGAAGCAACGGCTGAAGATGGACAAAAGAACTGGTCAGGGCAATTGTTCTTTATTAAAGTTACGGAAGATAATAACTGGACTTACTTGGAAAGCACATATAAGGTAACGAACGCAGGCGGACAACTTGACTATCTATACTTTTATAATATTGGTTCGTGTGAGCTTTATATTGATGATATAGTGCTTTACGAAGCGCATATTTCGGAAAATGTTCTGTCGGTAACGGAAAGTCAGTTTGTAGATATATATTCTGGCAACGCAATCGTGAATGGATGGGCAAATGTTGGCTCGACGGCATATGGTTTTACAAATTACGGCATAAACTTGTTTAACAGCGGTGTAACCGAATCATGGAACTACGCGTGGCCCGCAAAACTTGAAAAGGAAACTTCGTATGTTTTCTCGTTTATGTATAAAGTATCCGATAATTCTGATAAGTTTTATGCATATTATCAAAATTCAAATGATGGAACTTGGTTGCCGTTTGAAGGCAATGGATTGAGTAGCTATGCAACTGTTTCAGATACCGATTGGAAACTTTTTTCTGTCGCATTTACTACTGGAAGCGGAGAGCTCAGTGGAGGAACGCACAGATTCGGATTTGTGCGAGGAGATGGTAATTCTACTATAATAGCAAGCAATTTCTCTATTGTAAAAGTTATTGAAAGTGCGGAAGAAACCTTTCCCAACGGTGGCGTTGAAAAAGGCGATAAGGGCATTCCCGAAGGATGGATGCTTGTGGATAACTATGCTGGCGTCACATTATATCAGAGCGGGGGCTATAACGGAGCGGGACTAGTCTTAACCCGCAATTCGGAGGCAAATCAAAACGATATTTATATAGATTCCGCGGCGACTTATAACATTCCCGTTGAGGTCGGCGGTGCGTATAAAATTACGTTTAAGATGAAAATTACAGGCTCGCCCGTAAAGGCTGAGGCATATCTTAACGGCGACGGTGTGTATACTTACGTTTCGAGAAGCGACGGATATTTTTATGAAAGTAAAGGGTCTGTCGGTTGGAGCGATGTTGCTGCATACATGGTTCTTGATTCGAATGATGCTAATGTTAAAAACGTGAGATTAAGACTACACTTTACCGTGAATGCTGGTGAACCCGTTCAGATATGTTTGGACAACTTTGCAATTGAAAAGATTGCGTTCATAAAGATTACCGAAGGCGAAACCGTAACTCGCGACTATGTGCAAACCGGTTCCGAATATGCGCTTCCCGTAAGCGGCGAAGAGGGTAAATTAGTTCTTTATAAAGCGGAAGACGGAACGTATTACGGCAGCGGAGAAAAGATTGCCGTGAGCGGGAATTTATATCTTACCGCAGAGAATAAAATTTCGTACGCAATGGAGAACGGTGCGTATATCAGGGTGAACGATCCTTCCGGTATCAAATTCTGCACGGAAATAGAATCCTCCGCAATGACGGAGAATGTTAAAGTCGGAATAAGACTTACGAGAAACAATTCTTCCGTTCCCTTTTATATTGAAGGCAAAATTTATTCGGAAGAAAACGGTGTGAGAAAATATAGTTATGCGCTTGTAGATATAGACGAGGCAAACTACAATACCGAGGTTACCGCTACGGCATATATAGAGATAAACGGAAAGAAAATATACCTCGAAACGAGCGTCAAGAGGTCGATAGCTTATACTGCCTATCTTATAAAGACTTCGGAAGGATATGAAACGAGTTTCAATTCCGAGCAAAAAGCGGTCGTGGAAAAATACGCAAGCTACTATACGGAGGGTTAAAAAATGAAAAAATATATAAAGCCGGCGGTTGGATTTTATTCTTACGTCACAGACGTTTTAACCGCATCCGATAATTTGGGCAGTTTCACCGAATGGGAAGATAACGATATATAGTTTTAACAAGTATGCCCTCGCTCCGTTATAATTGTGAGCGAGGGCAAAAATTTAATTATAAAAATAAAGCGGGTTTATAAAGATTTATGAAAAAAACACACGAAGTAATCGAATATATTCGTCCTGTGGCGATAAAATACGAAGATAACGTTTCCGACTCGGAATTGCTACTTGAAAAAAGAGATTTACAGGTTCCCTTAAAATGCGAGAAGGTCGCTGTAATAAAAGGAAAGGGCAGCATAATTCTCGACTTCGGAAAGGAATACAGCGGCGGTATAAGAGTTATAACCTACGCCGCGACGGACGGAAAGGTATACGATATTAGAATTCGCGTGCGCTTCGGCGAATCTATTTCGGAGTGCTGTTCCGAAATTGGCGAAAAGAATAGCGGAAATCATCATTCGGTAAGGGATGCCGAGTATATTATACCTAATCTTTCCGATCAGCGGATAGGTTCTTCCGCGTTCAGGTTTGTGCGATTCGATAACCTTGACGACGTAAACTGGGGGATATGGAGTGTTTGTCTCGAATACGTTCACAGCGACGCGGAACGGCTCGGAACGTTTGAGTGTGACGATGTGCGGGTAAACGAAATATACGAAGCCGCCGCATATACGACTTTTCTTAATATGCAAAACGGATTTATATGGGACGGGGTTAAGCGTGACCGTCTCGTCTGGTCGGGAGATCTTAACACCGAAATACTTACCGCGAGATACCTTTTCGGCGACGTTTCCAACGTTCCCGATTCTCTGGATTTTTGCAGAAAATGCTATCCGCTGCCTTCCTGGATGAACGACATTCCAGCTTATTCGGTATGGTATATTCTTAATTTATGCGACTACCTGCTGTTTTCGGATGACCGCGAGTTTTTTAAAAGGAATTACGATTACGCTTCCGCGCTTGCGGAGCAGATAAATAATTGTGTAACAGAGGACGGAAAGTTCGTTCCGTCGCTTACGGGTATAAGCGTTGAAAGACCGTACTTTTTGGACTGGCCGAGTTGCGGTATAGAGCCGGATGCGGAAAACGGCGTAACTTCGCTCATAAATATCTGTGCAAAACGAGCGGAAGCAACCTTCGGGCATTACGGTAAGGACGGAAAGGTTTTTGCCGAGATAAAAAGGAAAACGGACAAGCACGAGTATGCGCCTTCAGCGCTTAAACAAATTTCCGCAATGGAAATAATCGCGGGGAAAGCGCAAGGAAGCGAGGACAAAGACGCCGTTTTAAAAGGCGGCGCGCACGGGTATTCCACGTTTATGGCGTATTATATTCTCCACGCGCTTGCGGAAGAGGGACATACCGAAGAAGCGTTCGAGGGGATGAAAGAATATTTCGGCGCGATGCTGGATATAGGGGCGACGACGTTCTGGGAAGATTTCGATCTCGAATGGCTAAAAGGTTCGGGAAGAATAGACGAATTTCCGAGAGAAGGCGAAAAGGATATACACGGCGATTACGGAAAGTTCTGTTATCTCGGTTTCCGCCACAGCCTGTGTCACGGTTGGGCGAGCGGCGCGGTGCCGTTTTTAACGGAATACGTTATGGGTGTGAAAATAACCGAATTCGGGTGCAGAAAAGTTACTATTTCGCCCCGAATGTGCGGATTAAAGCACATAAAAGGCGAAGTTCCCACGCCGTACGGATCGATAAAAATAGAGCTTACGGTCGAAAACGGAAAGGTTTCGGTAAAGTACACCGCGCCGAAAGAAATAGAGGTCACGGTAACGGAGAAGAAATGATAATGAAGCAAGGAAGATTTACGATACCCGCGGACGCGGCGTTTGCGGAAGAAAGTC
>CAVBZJ010000169.1:0-3939 GCA_963599785.1 Anaerovoracaceae bacterium | reverse complement strand
ACGAAAAAGCGCGGCATAGGAAAAATCCTATGCCGCGCCGTTTAACTTTTTCCAAAACGGTTAAAAAAGCTTTTTCGTTTTTTTAGCCTAAATTAGCGATTTCGCCCGAAACGTAGCTGCCCGATTTAGTATACGCGTTGCCTTCCGCAAATCTCGTCACACCGAGAGCCGCCGCGTCGGAAGCAATCGCCGAGAAATCTCCGTAGGTACTGTCGCCGTAAACCGCGTACGCCATATATCTTATGGAAAGTCCTTCTATCTTGATTCTCTTCGCGTAGTCGGAGTTTGCGTCCACCGCGCCGAGCGCGGCTTCTATATAGTTCGCGTACCAGCCTTTAAGCATAGAAGCGTCGTAAGACTTTACGATAACTCCGCTCGGCGTGTCGTCCCAGTATTTTTTTTGAAAAATATCCATACCGCTTATGATATGGCAACCGAGCTTATCCTTGCTCCCCGAAGTCGTTTTGCCGTCCAAGGTAGCGTACCAAGCGCGGTAAACGGTTAAAAACTCGTACATTTTCTCGCCGCCCGCACCGTAATACGCGTTGCAGAAATTTCGAATAAGCGTTTCCACGTCCGCGTTCACGTTTTTGGCAAGCTTCGATTTAAGATAAATTTTAAGCGCGTTGAAGTTCGTTTCCACGTCCGTGCCACTCATTCCCTGATCGACGAGAACGGTCGCGCCGCTTTCCGCCAAGGTCTTATAAGTATCCTGCATATTAGAAATCGTATCGAGCGGAACGAAATAATTATCGAAATACGCCGAATATCTCCAAAAATACGCCTTTCCCAAGCCCTGCCAAGTATTGTATTGATTTAAGAAATATCTGTTGCTGCTTCCGTATTTATTGCTTAAAACGTCATCTTCGAGCTTTCTGTAAGAGTTACCCTCTATCATCGCGACCATTGCCGCGACCTCCGCGTTGTCGGTGTTATAAAGCTTAACGTCTTCGAGATTTGCCGTGGGGGCTTCGAGCGCAAGGTTATAAGCCATAATCATAAAGGTGATTTTTCTGCCGACCTCCGCCGAATACTTTTCGTCGAAAATCTTCGCGACCTTGTTCATAAAGAGAATATATTCCGCGGAATTTGCGCCGTACTTACTCTTTAAGCTTTCCGAAGCGGAACAGGAACACCAGCCGCGCCTGTCGGGCTGACCGAACACGAAAATATCCTTAACGTTGCCCGTCGAATCCTGCGAAAGGATAAAATCTCTCGCATACTTCGCGACTATTTCCGCCATTTCGTCCCCGCCCGAAGCAAGGCAAAGGGTATCGAAGCTTTGTTTGGTATCGGTAGCAGTCGCGGTAACGAACCATGCGGGGTGCGCCGCGCCGTAAGTATCCTTCGGAACGACTTCTAAAAAGTTATGATACGTTCCGTTGACCTCCTGCCAGCTGTTGACGAACCCGAGCCTTCTCTGATAAGTAAAATTGACGGGTTGAGTATCCGTGCCGTAGGTGAGCGAGCCGTCCTGCGCCCAAAGCTTGTCGATAGAGGGGTTAAAAGCGGTGTGCGCCGCCACGCGCGAATATTCAAAACCGTCTCTGTCGTAGGTATAAACGGTATCGGTATAAATTTCCAGACCGAACGCCTGATTTAAGAGCGCGTAAACCGCGTTAAGCGTTCCGTAAGCGGTGTTGCCGTAAAGAAACACGCCGTTTTCGGTTTTGTGAATTATATATCCCGTTTCGGTGGTAAGCTCGGAAAAGGAAAGCGAAGCCGCTTCCGCAAACTCGCCGCCTAATATAAAGTATTTTTTGCCGCTTTCAAGCTCCGTGAGGTTTGACACGGTTTTAACCGTTAAGGTCTTACCCGTGATAAGTTGAAAATAATATTGCAAATCTTCCGCGGCGAAATCGTAAATTCTGTCATCCTCGCAAGAAGCCTCCCCGCGGCTTAAAACCGCAAGGGAGGTTATTTCGTTGCTCGAATTTTGTATTGCTATAATTTCTGCGAATAAAGTGCCGACGTACGCCTGATTCCAGCCGTTTTCTTCGGTAAATTCTATTGCCGCCGCAAGCTCTTCGATAGTCGCGTAGTTGGCGCAATCGACAATTCCTTTTTCGTCAAAAGCTTCTCTGTATGGCTTATCGGTATTTTGTGCAACAACGCCGTTAAGTATGCCGTAAGAATAAAGTAATTGCCCGTTTCTGTTTGCTCCGACTATCGCGCCGAGCGAATCGGAAGCCGTTCCGTTCCAGCTTACGACCACGTTTTTAATAACGCCGCTTGCTTCATTTATACCGGCGACAGCTCCGCTGCCCCAAGGAACGGAGGTCACGGTCACTTTTGCATATATGTTTTCTATCGTTCCCGCATTCGCTTGTACAAAACCTGCGTAGCTATTTCCGTTAGCATCGGGTATAGAGTATTCTAAACCAACGTTCTTTATAGTACCCGTATTCTTTGCTATAAAAGAATATATCCACTGAGGATTAGTATTTCCATTTAGATTAAGCTTAAAGTTTTTAAGCGAATATCCCTTTCCGTCGAAAGTTCCCGCAAAATCGCCGATTGCCGTAAGCGCGTTTCCGCCGAAATCTATATCGCTACCAAGCTCGTATTTACCGCCTAAATCCGCCGCAAGTATAGAAGAGAAATTTGCCATATCTGCTTGCGTTAAAACGGTTACTTTTTCTTCGTAGCGAGCCGTATAGGTAACGTCTTTCGTGACCTTTGAAACGAAATCTTTATCCCAGCCGAGGAAGGTATACCCCGCTTTCGCGGTATCGGGTTCGTTCGCCGTATCGCCGTAATGATATTTTTCGGCAGAAATAACGCTGTCTCCGTCTTTAAATTCTACGGTATATTCGTTCGCCGTTAAGTATGCGTTGAGTTGTTCGATTTTGGTCGAATCGGTCTCGGTTTCGAGGGCTTTAAACGCGACCTCGTCTATGCACATAGAGAACGTATCGCTGTAAAACACCTCTTCGTCCGCTTTGATATACGCCGCTACCTTTATGTCGTCGTTATAATGCTCCTTCGGAATACCCCAGACGTATACGACGGACTGAACGTAGCCTTCCACGACTGCGCCGTTTTCCTTATAATATCCCCATTTATTGCCGTCTGCGCCGAAGGTTATCGCCGTTTGAGCGTTTACGGTTTCGAGGGTTATAACGGTAACGCCTGCGCTCGCGCTTTCGGGAACGATTACCATACCCATTTCCGCGCCTTCGATCGCCGCGTATTTCTCATAAGCGGCAAGATTTAATTTAACGCCGAAACGAATACCCGAGTTTTTGTCGCTCGCCGTAGCATATCTGACGGACGCGCCGATGATCTCCATTTCTACCGCAACTTTTTTGCCGAATACAATTTTACTACCCGTATTTTCCCAGCAATCCGCGTTCCAGCCGTTAGCCTCTTCGAGCTTCAACGCCGCCGCAAGCTCCGTCATAGTCTCGTAGTTGGCGCAATTCGTAAGAGTTCCGCCACCCCAAGTCATTCCGTAAAACGCGTTTGTTATTCCGTTAGTTACGCCGTAGCTGTTTGTTATTGTTGAGTTGCAGTCTATCGCTACCAAAGAACCGTATAAAGACGTATCGGAGAGAGTAACTCCCTCGCCTTTATCTATTTCGACAACGCAGTTTTCCACTATACCGTAGTTTTCTTTCGCTATCGGTCCGAAGCGGAATTTGCCGTCCGACTGTACGGTCGCTTTTACAAAAACGTTACTTACCGTACCGTTATTTTGTAAAATAAGCCCCGTGTTATCGCTGTTCGGCCATATGCTGTATTCAAAGCCTATGTTCTTTATCGTTCCCGTTAAATTCTTAAAGTAATAGGAACTCCAATCGGTTCTGTCGTTGTATTGTATTCTCAAATTTTTAATCGAATAGCCGTCGCCGTCCAAAGTTCCTGCAAAGTCTATCAGATCTTCCGTCTGGGCGTTCTCGAAATCGAGGTCTTCGCCCAAAACGAATGAACCCGTTG
>CAVBZJ010000168.1:0-4017 GCA_963599785.1 Anaerovoracaceae bacterium | reverse complement strand
TATATCACGACAAAAAAACGCTGTCAAGTGTTTTTCAAAAATTTTTCGGAGCAATTTGTTTCTGCACGAACGCTCTTCGTTTCCGCGCTCTTTTCGGTGCGAGTTCCTTCCTTTTTGCGCCCGCCCGTTCCGTTTTTCAGCCTTTCGTAGGTGTCGTAAACGCTCTCCTGCTTAACGCTTCTCGGATCGAATTTCAAAAGCTTGTAAATACCGTCCATAATCGGCGTATAAGCCGCGCAGAACAAAATAGTTCCAACGCCTACCGTCGCGCCCATAAGCGCGCCCGCCGCGATGAATACCACGTTTATGATAAGGTTTACCGTACCTACCGAAAGCTTCGGCATTTTTTTGGAAAGCCCGACGAGAAACAAATCTCTCGGTCCGCAGGAAAGCGCGGCGGAAAAGCAGATATAAATTCCGACAATTTCCAGAACTATTCCGAGAAACAGCACCCCCGTTCCCGCAATCGGAGAAAGATTCGAGGGAATATTCAGCATTTTATCGAAAAAATCGTATGACGCGCCGTACACGAAGGTATCGAGCAGAGTCCCTATCCCTATATTTTCGCCGAGCAGAAGGTCGAACGCGAGAGTGATAAGCCCGACGACGGTGGTCATCAGCCCGATACTGCAATTCGCCTGCAACGCCGCGCCCTGCGTAATCGTAGTCCACGCGCCCGCGCCCACGTTCGCGCGTACCATAAACACGCTCGCAAGCCCTTCTATCACGAGTCCGAAAAACGTCACGCACGTTCTTCTTATCGTATCGGAAAATCTCTTCACGCTTAACCTCCTTTGTATTATTTTACGCTTTTGCTACTAATATGGTAGCATATTCGCTTGACTTTGAGAAGCGGAAGTTTATAATAGTAGGTGTGAATACTTTTCACATACCTCGAATAAGATAGTATTATTTAATATCGAACCACCCCTTGAACCACACCTTAAACTACCCCCTTACCCTTTACGAAACCTTTACGGAAGCTTTACGAAACGCCGAAGGAGCGGCAAAAGCAATATGGACACATTTAAAATACGGGCGGCGATAGTCGCGAAAGAGGCGGGAAGCCTTAAAAAGGCGGCGGAAAGTCTCGATTACACGCCGTCGGCGTTTTCGCACATCATTTCTAATCTCGAAAGCGAGCTTGGAGTAAAAATCTTCGATAAAAGCTTTAAGGGCGTGGTTTTAACCCCCGCGGGCGAAAAATTATATCCCCTGTTCGTTCAGTTTTACGATTCTTACGAAAGTCTCGTGGAAAAAGCGAAATCGCTTGCCGACTCGGGAGACGGCGACTGCATCAAAATCGGAGCGATTTCGAGCGTGGCGAAAAGCGTTCTTCCCGACCTTATAAAGAGCTTCGACGAGAAAAAGCCGAACGTTAAAATCAAGCTCGTAGTCAGCGACGACCACAGAGAAAGTCTTTTGAAAGGCACGGCGGATTTATTTTTCACCGACGAAGAGGACGACGAGTTCGAGTTCGCCCCGCTGTTTACCGAAAACTATCTTGCGGTCGGAGTGAAAGAGCTTCTTCCCGCAAAAAAGACGATTACCCGCGGCGAGCTTTTGTCTCTCCCCCTCGTGTTAAGTAAAGAGAGAAAAACCTTTGAATATTTCGGCAAGCTCCCCGAAAGCGCGACGACCGTCAATTCCGCGGACTACTCGGCGGCTCTTTCTATGGCGGAACGCGGCTTCGGCGTAACGCTCGTTCCCGAAATCGCGGCGCAGGGCGTAAAGAAACTAAGAGCTATGCGCGTCGTGCCGGAGCTTAAACGCACGGTCGGGGCGGTTTACAGAAAAAACAAAAAGAAAAACCGCACTTTCGGCGAATTTCTCGCTTTTTTGAAAGAATACTTTTCGGAAAAGAGATAAAAAATCTCAAAAAACCGTAAAACTCAAAATTTGCGTGCAAGAAAAACCGCGAAAACGTCAAAAAACCCTGAAAAGCTCCACCCGCGAAAGACTTATAAAACCGCGAAACGCGCGAAAAGCTTAAAAATTGCGAATAGTCCGAAAGGCTTATAAAACCGCATAAATCTTGAAATCTTTGAAAAAACTATAAAAAAACGCCCGCGTAAATCGGCGGCTTCTCGCCGATTTACGCGGGCTTATTTTCCCCTTTTAATATATTATCGTCTATAATTTTTTCGCGAGATAGCCCCCGATTTCGGAATAAAGAGAAGCTCCGCTTTCTATAATTTCGCCTATTCTTTCCTGCGTAAGCGTGCCGAGCCGCCCTTCCGTTTCGTCACCGTAAACGACGATTTCGTTAAGCGCGGCGGGTTCTAAAAGACTTATCGCCTTTTTCAAGGTCGCCGATTTATACAGCGCGAAACGCTTTATTCTCATTCCACGCATAAGCTTTTCCTCGGACACGGCGGTATACGCCTTAACGTAAACGTTGCCGTTAGTCCGCGAAAACGTACCGAACAGAACGAACGCCGCAAAAAAGCAAAGCGAAACGTTGACTTCGTGAAAACAGCTTATTATAAACAGCGCGAAAAGCAAAATTCCGAGCGCGCCGCCGAGCGCCTTGCAGATTTTAGAAGCCTTAACCGCTCCCGTCTTTTCCGAAATAATCGCAAACAAAATTCTGCCGCCGTCCAGCGGATAGGCGGGAATAAAATTCACGAGCGCCATAGAAAAATTCGCTTCCGCGGCGGTATCGGTAAAGGCGTAGCTTTCGGGAAAAATCCACCAGAGGGCGGCAAACCCGAGTCCCAGCCCGAGATTGACGAGCGGTCCCGCCAGCGCGATTTTTATCTCGTCGGCGGGCTTTAAGCCGTCTATATTCCCCTTAACCACCGCCCCGAACGGCATCAGCACTATTTTATTCAGCCGATAGCCGCAGCTTCCCGCGGCAACCGAGTGACCTATCTCGTGAATCGCCGCGGTAAGCGTGCAAATAAGAAAACCGAATATTCTGCCCGTCGCGGCGTAGTAAAAACCGAGCGCGAAGAACAGAGGATGAACGCTTAAACTCAGACCGCCCATACCACGGCGTTGCCGGAAAGCTCGTAATCGGTTATCGCCGCTCCGTTTTCGCCCGTGAAGCACATTTTAACGCCGCTTTCTTTAACGTAGCCGACGGGAATATTCCCGAAAACCTTATCGCCGACAGCCGCGTACGCGTAATCGATGCCCGAAATAATCGTGGAAAACTTTCCGCTGTGCGCTATTTCTATATTGAATCTGCCGTTTCCGTCCGCGGTTACCGACTTAACCACGCCGCCGAGGGGCGAATAAACGCTGCCCTTGCCGCCGATAACAACCGCGCCGTCTTCTACGGAAAGCGTTTCGCCCGCCGCCGTGGTAATCACGGGCGCGAACTCGTCGTAAGTTCTCTCGTCAATCGTTTCGGTAACCTCTTTCGTGCCGAAAACGCTCTTGATGAACGCGTTCACGCCGCTTTGCGGATAAAACGCGCTCGTCAGAAATATCACCGCGACCAGCGCGCCGATAACGGCTATCTCCACCCCTATCGCGGAAATTCTGAATTTTTTCTTCGGCTTTTTCTCTCTTTTTACCGAAGCGGAAGCTCGTTTTTCGCTTAACGCGCGACCCGCTCTCGTTCCGCTCGCCGCGTTATCGACGTTATAATAACCCTCGCGACCGTCGGCAAAGCTGCCGTTGTCCGCCGTATCGCTTCCGTATAATTCGGAGCTATACGCGTATTCCGCGCCGCCCTCCATAGCGCGGCCGCTTGCAAAACCGTTCTCCGCACCCGCGAAAGCAGAGGAAGCGGAAGAGGCGGCAGAAGTCGCGGAGGACTCGGAGTAATCCGCGGGATAAGCCGCGGAAGAAGCGGAATTTTCGTAGCCGTTCGCGCTATCCGCACCGACAGCGTTCGGAGCGATTTCCCGTTCCGCGGCGGCGTTCACCTTTTTAAGAAGTTCGTTTTTGACCTCTTCGGAAGAGGGGTGTTTTTTGCGTTTAAGACGCCGTTTTTTAATAGGCTTGTAGGTTACGTTGCAGGTGTTTACGGGAATTTCGAGCATAGAAGCGTATTGAAGTTTTTCG
>CAVBZJ010000167.1:0-4058 GCA_963599785.1 Anaerovoracaceae bacterium | reverse complement strand
TTACGTTCGTTTACGATTTTTATATTTATTCTTTAATACTTAACGCTGTATAAAATATCCTCGTAGCTCGGGAAAGGACGATATTCTTTGCCGAGGAGCAGCTCCGTTTCGTCCGCGTATTTTCTCACCGTTTCCATAAGCGGCAAAAGCTTATCTCTGCAATAGGTTGCCTTTTCAAGATTGCTTCCGCCCGCGTTCCACGAGTTAAGCGCGTTTTCAAGCTCGTCCGCACCGTCCGCGAATTTTTCCGAAAGCTCCGCGACGCGCCGCAAAACTCCGCTCTCTAATTTTGCGGAAAGCGCGCCCGAAGACTCTTTCAGTTTCATTTCGGATAAAAGCATATGCTCGTATTTTATTATCGCGGGAGTAATCTCTTTTCTCGCCATATCGAGCGCGGTAACCGCTTCTATATGCACGATATTCGCGTAATTTTCGAGAAGTATCTCCGTTCTCGAATGAATTTCGCTCTCCGAAAGCACGCCGTGTCTCTCGAACAGCTCCACGTTCTTTTCGGTTAAGTAAAGCGGCAGTGCGTCCACCGTGGTTTTAAGCTCCGCAAGCCCGCGGCGTTTCGCCTCTTCTTTCCACTCCGCCGAATAGTTGTTACCCGAAAAAATCACGCGGCGATGCTCTTTTATCGTCCGCTTCATAAGCGTTTCGAGCGCGGCGTCGAAGTCCTTCGCCCCTTCGAGTTCTTCCGCGAACAGGCGCAGTTCTTCCGCGACTATCGTGTTTAAGATAAAGTTCGGGCAGGAAATATTCGCCGCCGAACCAACCATACGGAACTCGAATTTATTGCCCGTGAACGCGAACGGAGAGGTTCTGTTTCTGTCGGTCGAATCCTTCCTTATGGGCGGAAGCACCGAAACGCCGATTTTCAGCTCGCTTTTCTTCGCCGCGGAATAAGGCTTGCCGTTTTCTATGCAATCGAGAATTCTTTCCAGCTCCTCGCCGAGGTATATGGAAATGATTGCGGGCGGGGCTTCGTTGCCGCCGAGTCTGTGGTCGTTCCCCGCGGAAGCCACGCTTATTCTGAGAAGCTCGGGATATTCGTCAACCGCCTTGATGACGGCAAGAAGGAACAAAAGGAACTGCGCGTTTTCTCTCGGCGTATCGCCCGCCTCGAACAGGTTTTCGCCCGTGTCCGTCGCGAGCGACCAGTTGTTGTGCTTGCCGCTGCCGTTTACCTTCGCGAACGGCTTTTCGTGAAGTAAACAAACGAGTCCGTGACGGTTCGCTATCGTTTTCATCAGCTCCATGGTAAGCTGATTATGGTCGGAAGCGGTATTCACCGAAACGTGAACGCAGGCAAGCTCGTGCTGTGCGGGCGCAACCTCGTTGTGCTTGGTTTTGGCGTACACGCCGAGCTTCCAAAGCTCCTCGTCAAGCTCCTTCATAAACTCCGCGACGCGCTGTTTTATCGCGCCGTAGTAATGGTCTTCGAGTTCCTGACCTTTCGCGGGGCGCGCGCCGTAAAGCGTTCTGCCGCAAATCATAAGGTCTATGCGTTTTTCGTAAACCGCGCGGTCGATAAGGAAATATTCCTGCTCCGCGCCGACCGTCGGGAACACCTTTTTCACCTTTTCGTTGCCGAAAAGCTTTAATACCCGCAACGCGTTTTTATTTAAGGTCTGCATAGAGCGAAGGAGCGGCGTTTTTTTATCGAGAGCCTCTCCGCCGTACGAACAGAACGCGGTCGGAATGTAAAGACTTCCGTCCTTTACGAACGCATAAGACGTGGGATCCCACGCGGTGTAGCCGCGTGCCTCGAACGTCGCGCGAAGCCCGCCCGAGGGAAAGCTCGAAGCGTCAGATTCGCCCTTGACGAGCGATTTTTCGGAAAATTTCATAATCGCTTCGCCTTTCCCGAACGGTTCTATAAAGCCGTCGTGCTTTTCGGCGGTGATGCCCGTCATCGGCTGAAACCAATGCGTAAAGTGCGTCGCGCCCTTTTCTATCGCCCAGTCCTTCATCACCGAAGCCACGATTTTCGCCGCGCCGTGAGAAAGAGGCTCTCCCTCTTCCATAGCCCTGCAAACCGCGTCGTATGCCTCTTTCGGGAGGCGTTCTCTCATTACTTTGTCGTTAAATACCATCGTCCCGAAAAGCTCGGGTATGCTTCCTGCGTTCATAAATTCTCCGCTTTTTATCTTTTTTCGCGTTCTTTTACGCGACATTTATCGCCCGTTCGCGCCCTTTTCACGCGCGTCCTTTGCCACACGGCGTTTCCGCGTTTTGCGTGCATTTCCCCCGCGGCGTTTTCTCCGCGACGTTTTTCCCCGCGGCGTGTTTTCCGAAAAATTATTTAAGGTTTTCGGGGTTCAAGCACCAAAGGTCTTCGGGAACGAATCTGCCGTTCTTTCTTATCAGTTCGCCGTCGATATAGATTTCGCCGCCGCCGTATTCTTCGGTCTGAATCTGCACGAGATCCCAGTGAATGGCGGAAATATTGCCGTTATAGCACTCGTCGTAGCAGCAACCGGGGGTGAAATGTATAGAACCCGCGATTTTCTCGTCGAAAAGTATGTCTCCCATAGGCTTTATTATATAAGGATTGAAGCCGAACGAAAATTCGCCGACGTATCTCGCGCCCTCGTCGGTATCGAAAATCGCGTTTACCTTTTCGGTATCGTTGGCGGTGGCTTTTATGATTTTGCCGTCCTTAAAGGTGAGCGAAACGTTCTCGAACTTAAAGCCGTTTTCAACGGACGGCGCGTTATAAGTGATAACGCCGTTCACGCTGTCCTTTACGGGCGCGGAATACAGCTCGCCGTCGGGGATATTGCGGTGTCCCGAACACTTTCTGCTGCCGATACCCTTTATCGAGAAGGAAATATCGGTGTCTTTTGCGATTATATGCACCTTATCCGCCTTGTCGAGACGGGCTTTAAGCGCGTCCATAGCCTTGTCCATTTTGGAATAATCGAGCGTGCAGACGTCGAAATAGAAATTCTCGAAGGCTTCTGTACTCATACCCGCCTGCTGCGCCATACCCTGATTCGGGTATCTTAAAACCACCCATTTGGTCTTTTTAACGCGCAGCTCGTGATGCACGGGGTGGGAATAAATTTCGCTTTCTATTTTAAGGTTCTTTTCGGGAACGTCCGAATTTTCGTTGCAGTTTTCGCCGCCCCTTATGCCGATATAAGCGTCCATATCCGCCATACGGTAACCGTCGTATTTAGCGCGGAGTCTCGCGTATTCCTCGGAGTTACCCATAAGCATTTCGCGGGTTACGCGGTTATCGGTCGTCTCTACGAAAGGATACGCCCCGACCTTGAAAACTTCTTTAACGATAGCGTTTACGATCATATAATCGACGCCCTTTGCTTCTATAAGCACCTTTTCGCCCTTTTTAAGGTCGCAGGAATAATTAACCAGATTTTTCGCGAGCTTTACTATTCTTTCGTCTTGCATAATAAAATACCTTCTTTTCGTCTTTTTTGAATCATTATACCACCGAGCGGGCAAATTATAAAGGAATTTTCGGCGAAATCCCGAAAAATATTTGCAAATCGGCAAAAAAAATGATATAGTGTTATTTGTAAAGAAGCGGCAAACTTTTTATACGCCGCACGAAGGTTTTACAAAATAATTATAAATCTTTACGGAGGAATTTTTTATGGCACTTGTAAACTCTAAAAAAATGTTCGAGCAAGCCTACAAAAACGGCTATGCTATCGGCGCGTTCAACGTCAACAATATGGAAATCGTTCAGGGTATAACCGAAGCGTGCAAAGAAGAAAAAGCACCGGTTATCCTTCAAGTCAGCAAGGGCGCGAGAGCATACGCTAACCACACCTACCTCGTTAAGCTCGTGGAAGCCGCGGTTATCGAATGCCCCGACATTCCGATAGTTCTTCACCTTGACCACGGTCCCGATTTCGAGACCTGCAAAGCCTGCATAGACGGCGGCTTCACCTCCGTTATGATAGACGGTTCGCACCTTCCCTTCGAGGAGAACATCGCTCTTACGAGAAAGGTCGTCGAATACGCTCACGCGCACGTTCCTTACGTTACCGTAGAAGGCTAACTCGGAACTCTCGCGGGCATCGAGG
>CAVBZJ010000166.1:0-4082 GCA_963599785.1 Anaerovoracaceae bacterium | reverse complement strand
GTTAAAAATTATCGTGATAATTTAGTAATATCGGGGATATAGACCTTATCCCCGATACGAACAGCGGAATAGACTATGCCGTTTACGGTGTATGTTTCTTCCGCGGGAGTGCCGCTTACAATCGCCCGTAACGCGGGCTTTTTCGATACCGCGGAAAGTTTAGAGATAGTTCCGTCCGAAAACGTTTCCGAGGTTCCCACGAAAAGTATTTTGCAACCCTTTCGGAGCAGTTCGGAAGAGAATTGCCATAGTTTCTCGTGCGCTCCGTAAGAGTCCATAACGAACGATATATTTTGTTCGGGTAAGTATCCAGTTATTCTGAAATAGTTAGTCATATTAAGACGCCTCCTTCAATTTCTTTATTTTTCTGTTAGCGTAAGGCAGCCAACGCTTGTTTACGAACTCCAACACGTCGTCAGCGGGCTTGCCGTCGTTATCTCCGTAGCACTGCAATATCTTTTTAGCCGAGAGCGAATATTCGACTGTAACTAGCGGGGTATCGGGAGAAGCCTTTGCCCGTATAAAGAAGATAAGCGATTCTTCCCGCACGAACTTCCTGTCGTAATTCATACGTCCCACGCAGTGATGAAGCACTTCGCCCTCGCGCACGAGGTCTGCGGGGCTGAACGGTAATATCGCCACGAACTCGGGGTTTCGGAAATACTGTAATCCAGTATACTTCTCTGCAACGGCAGAAAACCTGTCGTACAGGGCTTTACGTTCTTCTTCGTCTTTCATCGCCTTTGCGGTGGCGTATTCGTCTGTGCGAATATCGTGCCAACGCCTGAAATCGTGCGGGTAACGGTTTTTGCTTTCCGTCATATTGAGTCCGAGGTACAAACACGCAGACAGATAGTCGCGGTATGAATACGGGGTTATATTCTGAGTATTAAGATAGTTTACGAACTTTTCTATATCAGACTTAAAGAACTCCCGAAGCTCTTTGAGTTTGGCTTCTTTGAACAGTCGCATACGGTGTATGCGATAGGACTGCAAACTATCGAGAGATTTACCCGTTTTGAATGCGCGAAGTATAACGTCAACGTAATAACAGTTCCGGATAATCTCCTTGCGGTTTTGCATAAGCCATTTACAAAAGCGTTTGTTCTTACCGATTTCCCTTAATATCTGTACGGAAAATATATATCCCGTAACCCCCGCTTTCGTAAGATACTCTATCTGCGGGTACTTTTCGTAGTAACGGAGGTATTTAAGCACGTTCACGCCTCGGTAGAGATTAACGGCGGAGTATTTGTATTCGGGGAATTTATCGAGGTATTCGATGTTCACGACGGGTGCGAACGGATCGAAGTATTTGTCTTCGGCATAATACCAACGCCCGTCCTCGTACCATTTAGGGTAGCGGGATAAGCCTTCTTCGTGCCAACCTACGACGTAACCCGCGATGGTGTAGTAAACGAGGTCTTTAACGAAGCATTTATCGGAGCGTAAACCGTGTATCGCAACCTGTTTTACGAAGGTTTTGCCTTTATGATTTTTTATCGCTACGGTTATCTTTACGAGTTCCCCGTCGTTTTTGGAGAGATACGAATAGAACCGAGAGTTACCGTCGCGGGTATGATACGAGGATTTATCGTAACGAATAATCTTTTTGAGTATATATTTAGGTACGGGCTTTATTTTATCGACTTTCATAACTCCACCTCGAACGAATCGCCGAGAATGGCGCGGAGCGTTTCTACGAGCGGGGTTTCGGTGGTAGGACGTTCCGATAATATCTCTCCCGTTTCGTAGTCGATGCTCGGAGAGGGCTGTTCTTTCGGGCTTTCTTTCAAACCCTCGCAGACGGATATTTTATACCCGAGCGCAATGATTTGAGAAAAGTATTTTTCCGCGGCGTGGTAGGGGAAGCCTATCATCGGCACGCGTTCGGGAAGTCCGACTTCTCGGCTCGTAAGAGTAAGACCGAGTTCTTTCGCGAGCTTCACCGCGTTATCGCCGAGTACCTCGTAAAAATCTCCTGCTCTCAACGCTAATATGTTTTCGGGGTATTCCTTTTCGAGTTCTTTGTATCGTGAGTATAACGGTGAGGGAGAATGCTTCTCGTTCATAGCCTTGTCCACCCTTTCGCAGATTTCTTCGACGGTAGGATCGTCCTCTGTAAGCGCGGCTTGTGCTTCGGTAATATCTTCTTCGGTAGGCTCGTCGGACGAAGACGAAGCGTCGGTTTTTTTCGATAACATATCGAACAACGACGGCTGATGGTTTTTGGGCTTCGGTGTGACGGAAGCAACAACGGGCTTCTTTACCGCGGTGGTATATTCCGTTCCGTCGGGGTTAAAAAGCGTGCCTTCGATAGAAGCTTCCTCGAAGTAGTGAATAGCCCAACCGTAAACTACGGAATCGTCTATACAGGCACAAGCCGCGCCTTTTTCGGAAGTTTTTCTCGCTTCTTCCGCGGCGTATTTCATAAACCCCGAAAGCGTCTTTTTGTTTACGAGCGATTTGCCGTCTTTCTCGAACGGCGTGCAGTTGTTTATCTTGTCGATAAGGGTTTCGCTCGCGTTTTGGCGTAAGTAATCTAAAATTTTTTGTTCTGTCGGCGTGTTTGCCGAGAGGTTAAGTTCTTTCATAATATCTCCTTGTGATGAAAAGGAAAGACCGCCTTAAAAGGGGCAGTCTTTCCATAATCGTGCGTATTCTTTTTTCGAGTAAACGGGTAAAACCCGCAATTCGGCATCGCTCGAAGGCGGGGAATGACTTTCGTACCACCTGACGTGCCATAACGCGTTATCGAGGGTATCGGTTACGAGGTAGATCTTTAATTTATTTCCGCCTATCTTCGTGTAACAGACCTTGTAGCAAAGCGGACTCATTTACATAACCCTTTTAATGCCTCCGCCAAAGGAGCGGATACCGATTGTGCCGAACTCCGAGCAGCAGTCGTCGGTTTTGTTCCAAACGTAAGCATAGTCGTAAAACATATTGCCTTGCGGATAAAGCATTTCATCCCATTCTTCCTCGTAGTCGGATATGAAAAGAAAGTCGTAACATTCGCCGAACTCCAAGTATTCGTGCGTAACGGCGTATACGAGTATGTTGTATTCTTCTTCAAATTCCTTGATTTTTGCCATAAGCTCGGGTTCTTGATATGTCCAAAACCCGCCGAAGTTCTCGAAGAAACATACTTCGCCGCGTTCTTTAAATGCTCGTATGTACGGTTTGTAAATGTCTAATTTGTTCATAAGTTCAAGTGCTTTTTCTTTTTTGTTTTCGATTGTAATATTCATAATTTTTAACTCCTTTTAAATGTAGGTTTCTAATTCTTCAAATTCGTAACAGATTTTTCGCAACGTTTCTTCAAAGCCGAACCAAGCGAGCAGGTTTTTATTGAAATCCTCGTTTGCGAGCGGATCTTCTTTATCCCATTTGTCTCCGAACAGTTCCGAAGGGGAGTGTATTCCGGTTTCTTCCATTAACTCGTACAGCAACGTATCTATTTCGGTTTTGTACTTTTCATAAAATTTAACAGTATCGCTGTAATAAATGAGAAAACCGACGACTCCCGATTGACAACCGTGGTAAAGCACGTCAGTAAAGATATGTTTCTTGTCGGAATAGTTCTGCCATTCGTCGGAAACGTAGTTAAGTACCCGTTTTTTAAGCGGGCTTGCGTTCTTTTTTAACGTGTTTATGTTTTTAAGTAAAAGTTTCATAACGCCCTCCCGTAAGGTTTGGTAAACTCGTCGAGGTAAATTTTAGAGTATTCCGCGCCGTACTCGAAATATCGTCTGCCGTGCTTGTCCGTAAACAGGTCAAACGTTCTTTGAGATAACCGCCCCGAGTTCGACACGGTTAAAACTATTTCGTTATCGTCGTAATTCACTCCCTCGACGTAGAAGAACGTGAATGATTCTCCGTCGAAGTAATCGTTTTCGTAAAATCTTAAATCTTCGTTCATATGTTTTCTCCTTAAAATATCTCGTCGTCAATGTTTGTGCCGTAGTAGTGAGCCTGTTCTCTTTTCTCGAATCGGCTTATGTGTTTGCTGTTTTCAAGCGGTGTTCCGCCGTTCCTGTATTTGTAAGCGATTCCGTCGGAAAGACCGTAGTAGTAATCTT
>CAVBZJ010000165.1:0-4097 GCA_963599785.1 Anaerovoracaceae bacterium | reverse complement strand
CTTCTAAATCGTCGCGTAAGAACGCGTAAATTCCTTATATAATAATGATAGGTTAAAATTTCGGTTTTGTCAATAGTTTTAGCTAAAATAAATATCGCGGGGCGGCGCGTTTCGCTTGATAAAATTTTAAGGACGGTGTATACTTATTGCGGTTTGAAAGTTATCGCCACTAAACGGAGATATTTTTATGAAAGAAGATAAAACCAACGTTATGCGCCTTTTGGACGCGCACAAAATCGCTTATACCCCTCTCGACTACACCGAAAGCGGGGCGATTTCCGGCGTGGACGCGGCAAGGGCTTTGGGGCTTGACGAAAAAATCGTTTTCAAAACGCTCGTAACCGTCGGGAAAAGCGGCAGACACTACGTTTTCGATATTCCCGTCGCGGAGGAGCTGAACCTTAAAAAAGCCGCCGCTGCCGTGAGCGAGAAAAATATAGAAATGATTAAGTCGAAGGAGCTTTTGCCGCTCACTGGATATATTCACGGCGGCTGCTCCCCGATAGGTATGAAAAAGTTTTTCACCACGACCTTCCACTCTTCCGCAAGCGAGCTTTCCGATATAGTGTTTTCGGCGGGAAGAATAGGGAGATTCGTTAAAATAAAATTTTCCGACCTGCAAAAAATTATAGAATTTTCCGTCGCCGACCTCTGCGATTAGCGGGAGCGGTTTTTTGGCGGACAAGCGGGTTGCTTGGCAGGCGGACGCGGCTATTCTAAACGGCTGGCGCGGTGATAAAGCGCGGCAGACGACAAAAGCGCGAAGCGTTGCGGGCGCGACCGACAGTCGCGGCAACTCTAAACGGCGGGCGCGGTGATAAAGCGCGGCGATTAAACAACGGGCGTAAATTATGCGAAAAGAAATAAAAAGCGAATTTAAGAAAGGGCTTCACGACGGGTTTCCTTTGGGACTCGGCTATCTTTCCGTGTCTTTTGCGTTCGGCGTGCAGGCGAGCCTTTTGGGCGTTCCCGTTCTCATTACCCTCCTGATTTCGATGACCAACCTCACCTCTGCGGGACAGCTTGCGGGGGTTTCCGTCGTTGCGGCGGCGGGTTCGGTTATAGAACTTATTTTAATTCAACTCGTCATAAATTCGCGGTATTTTCTTATGAGCCTTACATTAACGCAAAAGCTGGACGATTCGTTCACCTTCCCGAAAAGGCTTCTGACGGCGACGTTCATAACCGACGAAATTTTCGCGGTGGCGGCGGCAAAGCCTTATAAAATAAACGTTAAATACTTCGTAGGGCTTTCGGTTCTACCCTATATCGGGTGGGCTTTGGGAACTCTTCTCGGCGCGCTCGCGGGGGACGTGCTTCCGCAAAGAGTAAGGCTCGCGCTCGGCATCGCGCTTTACGCAATGTTCCTTGCGATTATCGTTCCTCCCGCAAAAAAGAGCCGCGGAGTGGCTTTCACCGTGGCGGTCGCGATAGTCCTTTCGTGTATCCTTAAATACGTTCCGTATATCAATCGCATTTCGGAAGGCTTCGCCCTCATTATCGGCGCGGTTATTTCTTCTTTCGTAGCGGCGGCAATCTTCCCCGTTTACAAGAAAAAAGACGTCACGGCGGACGATACCTTAAACGACGAAAACGCACAAAACGCAGACGCCGCCGACGGTTTTTCCTCGGGCAACGACGCGGGGGCTTCCGCAAACGACGAGACCACGCAAAGTGCGGGCAACTTCCACGAAGCAAACGAAAAGGAGGGCGAGTAAATGTCCAAAGAGCTTTATATGGTGCTTCTCGTTCTCGCGATGGCGGCTGTGACCTACGTTATCCGCGCGATACCGTTCGCGTTTTTCAGAAAAAAGATAAAATCGCGGTACATTCTGAACGTTTTATACTACGTTCCTTACGCGGTGCTTGCGGCTATGACCTTCCCCGCGATTTTTTACAGCACGGGCAATATTTACACCGCCCTCGTCGGCACGGCGGTAGCCTTAATCGTTTCGTTTATAAAAGGCTCTATGCTCCTCGTCGCGGTGCTTTCCTCCGTCGCGGTTTTTATCGCGAGCTTTATATTTTAATCACCCGAACGAAACACCCCGAAAGCTCCGTTAAGCTTGATTTTACCGAAATTTTAACGATTTGATATGATTTGAAAATTCCGTCCCTTAATTGCGGGCGGTTTTTTGTTGCTTAAAATAAAAATTCGCGGTATAATGTTTCGTGGAAGGTTATGCGCTTTTTGCGGCGCGGTTTTTGAGAGGGTTTTAATTTCGTTCACTGCGAGGAAATTTATGACGGATTTTACCAAACAAATGAAAAAAGAGTACACGATACTCTGCCCCGACTTTTTCCCTACCCATATGGATTTGTTCGAGGCTATTTTCCGCAAAAACGGCTATAAGCTCACAATCGTCCGCGACGAGGGCGAAGAGGTTATCAGAACCGGTCTAAAATACGTTCACAACGATATGTGTTACCCCGCCATTTGCTCGATAGGTCAGCTTATTTACGCGCTTAATTCGGGCAAATACGACGTGCATAAAACCGCGCTTATTTTCTTTCAGACGGGCGGCGGATGCAGGGCTTCCAACTATATTTTCCTTTTGAGAAAGGCGCTCGAAGAGCTTAACCTCGGGTTCGTTCCCGTCATTTCGGTGAGCTTTACGGGGCTTGAAAAATACAGCGGCTTTAAGATTACCCCGCTTATGATTCGCCAAGCCTTCGCCACCATAGTTTACGGCGATATGCTGCTGCTTTTGAAAAATCAGGTCGCCCCGTACGAGCTTACCGCGGGCGACACCGATAACGCCGTGAAGCTCTGGATAAAAACGCTTTCGGACGCCTTCCTTAAAGGGCGCGGATACAAGAAAAACGAGGTCAAAACCAACCTTGCGCTTATGGCGGACAGCTTTGCCGCTATCCCCGTTTCGGATAAAAAACTGATAAAAGTCGGCATTGTCGGCGAAATTTACGTTAAATATTCCTCTTTCGCTAACCGTGGGTTAGAGAGGCTTTTATCCCGCGAAGGGTGCGAATATATGATTCCCGGAGTTACGGGCTTTTTGCAGTATTGCGCGGCGAACTTTTCTACCGACCACGATTACTACGGCGGAAGCTTTATAAAATACTTCGTCGGAAGAACCGCCGAAAAAATTCTCGAACGGTACGAGGGCTACGTCGAATCGGCTCTCGCGCCTTACCCCCGCTTCGTCGCGCCGCTCCCCTTTGAACAGGTTAAACGGCTTGCGGAAAAAGTCATCGACCGCGGCGTTAAAATGGGCGAAGGCTGGCTTCTCCCCGCAGAGATCGCGGAGCTTATAGAAAAGGGCTACGACAACGTGGTATGCGTTCAGCCGTTCGGGTGTTTGCCTAATCATATCGTCGCAAAAGGCACGATAAGAAGAATCCGCGAGCTTTACCCCGAAGCAAATGTTTTCCCCGTCGATTACGACGCGGGAGCTTCCGCCGTCAATCAGGAAAACAGAATAAAGCTTATGCTTTCCATCGCGAGAGAAAACGCCGCCAAAAAGGAAGACAGCGGCACCGTTCGCTTCGTCGCGGAAAGACTTGCGGCGGTCACCGACGGCACGGTGAACGCGGACAGCTTTAAGGACGGCGAAACGAACGGCGCGGGTGGTAACGCGGGCGATAAAACGGGCGCGGCGGTTGACGGCGCGGAGTGTAATGCACCCGACAAGTCTGCCGCGGCGACGAAGCTTTACGGCGAAACGAACGGCGCGGACGGTTCTCAGAACGGTGCGGCAAGCATAGCTGCGAATAACGATAAAACGCGCGGGGAGGCGGTATGAAAAGACTCGGAATAGACGTCGGCTCGACTACCTTCAAGCTCGCGCTTCTCGGCGAAAACGGCGAATTGCTTTTTGCCGATTATAAAAGACATTTAAGCAAAATCCCCGAAACGGCGGCGGAAACGATTCGCGGGCTTTCTCATAAATTCCCGAACGAAAAGGTTACCGTAAAATTTTCGGGTTCGGCGGGTATGGGCGTTGCGGAAACACTCTCTTTCCCTTTTATTCAGGAGGTTTACGCCGAAAAAACCGCCGTTTCCGCTTTTTACCCCGCAACCGACGCGGTGATAGAACTCGGCGGCGAGGACGCGAAAATTATATTTTAAACGCACGGCT
>CAVBZJ010000164.1:0-4147 GCA_963599785.1 Anaerovoracaceae bacterium | reverse complement strand
AACTAATACCTCGCCGCACAAATCGGGAATTTTCGATGAAAAAAAGCGTAAAAGAAAACTTTCCTCTCCGCTCGTTATTAACAAAACAATCAGCCCTGCCGCCGAAAGTTTTCGGCGGCGGGGCTATAATTTATATTTATCCTTTTTAAATACCTTTACTTAAAATTCCCTTTTAAATACCTTTTCTATTTTTCCCTTTAACTTCAACATTTTTACGACTATTTTTCAAAACCTTTCCGCAAACACCTTCGCGTAAATTTCCTTATACTTTTCCTTATAAAAAAGGTTCGTGCCGCTCGTCGTAACAGCCGCCGTCCCCGCCGCTACCGCCTGCCTTAAAAGCTCTTCCATAGGCACGCCGTAGCTTTCCGCAACGCACGCCGCGGCTATCATACTGTCTCCCGCGCCGACCGTGGAATTGACCGCCACCGACGCGCTCTTGCAGAAATAATGCTCATTTCCGTCGGTTATCACCGCGCCTTCCGCCCCCATAGAAACGAGAACGTATTTAACACCCTTATCGAGGTACTTCTTCGCCGCTTCCGCCATATCGTATTTGGTTCTTACCTCCCGCCCGGAGAACTTTTCCAGCTCCTTCACGTTCGGCTTTGCCATAAATATCTCCCTAGAACCTATCGCGGCAAGCATATTCTCCTTTTCCGTATCGACTACGACCTTCACTTCTTTCGGTATGGCTTTAAGCACCTCGCCGTAAAACGCGGGTTCGACGCCTTTCGGGAGACTCCCGCTCATCACCGCTATCTCACAGTTTTCCGCAAGCCCTCTCACCTTTTCTATCAGTTTAAGCTGATTTTCGCGGCTGACCTCTTCGCCCCTGTCGTTGATTTCGGTCAGCATAGATTTTTTGTCTATAATTTTATAATTAGTACGCGCCGAACCGTCGCTTAAAACGAAATCGTGCTTAACGCCCTCTTTATCCAGAACGTGTTCAAACATTCTGCGGTGATTTTCAAACATAAACCCTGTGGCGGTACACTCTTCGCCGAGCCTCGCCACGCCTATCGCCACGTTTAAGGCTTTGCCCGAATAAGTTTCCACCTTGCTGTCTATTCTGTTAAGCATACCCACGTTAAGGCTGTCTAATTCTATCGTACAGTCAACGCTCGGATTCGGGCAGATTGTCAGTATCATTATTTATTTCCTTAATTCCTTTCTTTTTAGTCTCTTTACTTTTATTTTTTCGGTCGCGTCGCGCTCTTCGCGCCCTTTTCTCAATCAAAACAGACCGAGATGACGGGCTTGCTCCTGCCGTCTTTCGACCTTCGCTTTTCGCCTGCCGTCCTCCGCAGACCGAAAGTATGCCTTCCCCCGAAAAGGGGAAGGCACTCGCTTTTCGTTTTTTAAGTCGCGCGCCGCATTACGCGCCGCTTTTCACGCCTTTAATATATCGTTATTTTTTAGCCGCAGCGATAATTTTTTCCTGTTCAGTAAACGGAAGCTCCTCGTATCTGACGAATTCCGCCTCGAACTTGCCGCGTCCCTGCGTCATACTGCGAAGATCTGTCGCGTATTTAAGCATTTCCGCAAGCGGAGCTTCTGCTGAAATTTCCTGTTTGCCGTTCACCGATTCCATACCGAGGATTCTGCCTCTTCTCTTGTTCATATCGCCTAAAATATCGCCCGTATAATTATCTGGAACGGTGATTTTATAAGAGTAAATCGGCTCTAATATAACAGGTCTCGCCTTTGCGCACGCGTCGTCGTAAGCGAGCTTCGCCGCCGAAACGAACGCCACTTCCTTGGAATCCACGGGGTGATATTTGCCGTCGAAAAGGGTGCATTTGATATTCACCATCGGATACCCCGCGAGAACGCCCTTCGTCACGGCTTCGCGCAGTCCTTTTTCGACAGCGGGAATAAACTGTCTCGGCACCGCGCCGCCGACAACCGCGTCCACGAACTCGAAAACGCCGTCCGCCGCGCCCGGCTCGAAGCGGATATTAACCACGCCGAACTGTCCCGCGCCGCCCGTCTGTTTTTTATGCTTGCCCTCGGCTTCCGCAACGGAGGTTATGGTCTCCTTAAACGCTATCTTCGGATCTCTCAAAGTCGCTTCGCACCCGAATTTCGCCTTTAATTTTTTGCAAAGAATATCGAGCTGCGTTTCACCGAGTCCTCTTATAACCGTTTCGCCCGTGTCTTTGTCTTTCTCTACCTTAAAGGTGAGATCTTCCTCCGCAAGACGGTTAAGCCCCGCGAAAACCTTATCTTCTTCGCCGTGCTTCGCCGCGGAAATCGCCATAGTAAGCACGGGGTGCGGAAGGGGTATATCGTAGAATTTTATCTTGCGCAATTCGTCGCACAGCGTATCGCCCGTGTTGGTCGCGTTAAGCTTGCTCACCGCGCCTATATCGCCCGCCGAAAGTTCGTCCGTCGCTTCCTGCTTTTTGCCCTTCATAAGGTACAACGCGTTGATGCGCTCTTTTTCGCCCGTGGTCGCGTTATACACCGTCATGCCGCTTTTAAGCGTTCCCGTAAACACGCGGAGCATATTGAGCTTGCCGACGAACGGATCCGCGACGGTTTTGAATACCTGTGCGGAAAACGGTGCGTTCTCGTCGCAGGTTATGTTAAGCACGTCGCCCGTAGCGAGGTCTGTCGCAAGCACGGGACGGCGTTCCTTCGGCGAAGGCAGAATTTCCTTAATCTCGTTCATAAGGTTTATAACGCCCATATTCTGCGTCGCGCTGCCGCCCATAACGGGGATAGTGCCGCCTTCCATAAGACCGGTTTTGATACCCGCGATGATTTCGTCGTTCGTGAGCGCGCCTTCCGAAAGGTATTTATCGAGGAACACTTCGGAGGTTTCCGCCGCCGCCTCGGTAAGCCCTTCTTTAAGGAGCGCGACCTCTTCTTTCATACCGTCGGGAACGGCTATTTCGTTTCTGCCGCCCTTCGTGAATTCGTAGGCTTTGCCCGAAATAACGCTGACGTAGCCCTTCATTTTGCCGCCCGAAATTATGGGCGTGTGCATAGTCGCTATTATTTTTCCGTATTTTTCGCGGAAGGCTTCTACCGTGGCGACATAGTTGGAATTTTCTTTATCTATGCCGTTTATGAAAATCATAAGCGGGATATGACGACGAATACAGTATTCGACTGCCTTTTCTGCGCCGACCGATACCTGACCGCTCGCGTCCGCGACGAGTATCGCAGAACCCACCGCGCGCATAGCCTCCTCGAATTCGCCCTCGAAATCGTAAAACCCCGGAACGTCTATTATATTTATTTTAACGCCTTCCCAGTATGTATAAGCGGCGGAAAGAGATATGGAAATACCGCGCGCGAGTTCTTCCGCGTCGTAATCCATAACGGTGTTCTTGTCCGCTATCGTACCGAGGCGATCTATACTCTTGCCGTTAAAAAGCATTGCTTCCGCAAGCGAGGTCTTACCCTCTCCGCTGTGACCGATGATTGCTACGTTTCTGATGTTTTCCGATAATACTTTACCCATTGTTGTTAGTCCCCCTTTGTTTTATTTGGTACGGTAAGTATTTCTGCCGCGAGCTTTCGCCGCGGGCGGGCGGTTAAAAAGGTTTCCTCTTTTGCCGCCTTTACTATTGTACTATAACTTTCCCCGCATTTCAAGAGGGAATTTAAAATTTTTTGAAAAAATTTTTCTTTTATTGAAAAATCTTTTCTTTTTCGGGCGCGCAAAGGCATAAATAATCACCCCGAAGCCCTCTTCGGCACAGAAAATCGGCGCGGGATACCGACGGAAGAATTGCAAAAAATCTACGAAAGAACCGCAAAAAGCCGCGAAAACCGACTTTTTTTAATAATCGCTCGTATCTATTCTGCCGACGTCGTAAAGCTTCGGTTCGGAATCGGCGCGCGGCTCGGGGCGCGGCGGCGGGGACGGCGGACACGGAGAGAAAGGAGAACAAGGGGGCTTAGGCGGGCGGGGAGGCGGCGGGCAAAGCGGGTTTACGTTTACGGATGAAGCGCAGGCGTCGCCGCATCTGACGTTTACGATAATTACGTCGCCGCCGATTTTGATTATGTTTTTCTGGTCTATGCGAATTTTTCCGCGCGAAAACATACCGAAAAAGCCGCCGCTTCTTTTCATCGGAACGATGATTGCAACGAGCTTGCCTTCGGGAAAGGATAAATCGAGGTCGGTTAT
>CAVBZJ010000163.1:0-4196 GCA_963599785.1 Anaerovoracaceae bacterium | reverse complement strand
CGTTTTCACTTATAAAACGTACGGAATAGAAGAAACCGTTACCCTTATATACGACTTTGAAACGGAACTTTCCTTCCCCGAACTTGATTTCGAGAACGCTACAAAAACTAGTGTTTTCGACGATTTCGTAGGTCAGTACAAAGACGACGACGGCAACTTCTGCGAAGCTACGAAGAGCGGCTTTACCTTGAACGGCGAAGAAGTAACCATAACGAGCGTAGATAAGTCTACCGGACAAATCATCTTCGTCGGTAGTTGGACCGGTAATACCGTTTATATCAGCAAATTAAGTGCAAAACAGCTCTACATTCAGGTTTATAGCAGTGGAGATATTCTTATAAACGTATACAAGCTCGATGCGGTCGAAACGCAGGAAGTTACAGTACCCGAGGAAATGCACGGAGTTTGGAAAATCGATAACGACGACGAAGGCTTACATTATGAATTTACCATTCACGCGCACGCTATCTGGTGTAACGAAGAAGAGCTTCCCCTGATTTCCTATACGGAATCCGAGGGACTTGCCGTTAAATTCGGTTCAAGCACGCTGTATTTCTACGACGTAGGTAAAGATGACGATGGCTCATATATGACCGCGTTGATCGTTTATTCCGACGGAACTTACGTTGAATTTCCCGTAAACAAAGTCGAGAAAGATGCAGGTATAGAAATTCCTACCGATTACGTCGGCGCGTACCTTACGGACGATTTAACCGTTAAGGTTATAATCGAATACGGTTCGATAAAAATCAACGGAATAGAATTTAAGCCCACCTCTTATAGCGAGCAGGACGGTTTCGTCGGTACTTACGGTGAATATACCGACTACACCGTTTCGTTCTTCTCTATGTTCGGAACGGTAGATAAAGATAAAATCGTAGTCGGGCGCGACGGCGAATATTATACGGCAAAACGTACGAAATCTCTTAAAAACGATTATATCGGCACTTGGACGGGTACTTACGAATACGAACTTACCGATGAAAACGGACAACTCGTTAAAGACGAAGCGGGCAACGTAGTAACCGTCAAAGAAAACTACGTTATCGTTATCACCGATACTTCGATTACCGTAAACGGTGTGTCACACCCCGTTAAGTTCAGCGACGAGGGTTACGGATACGAGTTGCATCTCGAAAACAATCCGTATACCGTTTATCTGTTGTTCAGATACAACGTCTACGGAAACGGAATAATGGTTATGTACGACGATAACGTTCTCCTCGTCGTATTGACCAAAAAAGACGTCGGCAAAGTTGACGAAAACCTCGTCGGAAACTGGAAAAACGACGAAAAGTCTATCAGGATAGACAAAGACGGAAAGGTAGAAGTCAAATTCGATACGAAAGATTTCGTTAAAGTCACGGCAGAATACGACGGAGAAAAAATGTCTTTCTCGTTCAAATATATGACCACGAGTTATACCCTTTCGTTTGACGCGGAAAAAGATGCTTTGGTTCTTGTCGGCGACGGCGAAACTGTCGTTCTCCCCCGCTTCTCCAACTATACTTTGCCGAAAACGATAGTCGGTTCTTGGATATGCGAAGATAAAAACGCCTCTATGACTATAACGGAAGATTTAATTACAATCGCCCTGAACGGTACGTCTTATGAAATTAAAGAAGCGGAAGTCTCCACGAGCGGCGGAATGATATACTTTATCTTCTATATCAACGGTATCGAATACAGTGCGGAATACGGAACGTACGGAGAAAGCCTTGTTATCGTTGAATACGGAGAAACAACAAGTTTCTTCTCTTTTTCTCCCGTCGTTAACGAATAAAAAATATTATGAAACAAAAAAAGAAGGAACGACCAATTAAAGGTGTCCCCATTAGGGATTGTAAAAAAACAATTAATTTAATGGGGACATCTGCAAGTGACAAAAGACTCGAAGTTTCATAACTTCGAGTCTTTTGTTATGTTGAATAGCACTATAAAAAGAGAAAGTTAAGTAAATTTTAGAAAGTTAATTTAATATGGCGAATGATATATTAAATCGTATAGAAAAAACAGCATGGCTTTAAATTCCGTTGTAACAATATTTCTAACCCACGTAGGCGAAATAGAGTTGCCGTAAAAGACAAGGAAACAGGCGTAAGCTTTTCGCCTACGCCTGTTTCCCTAATGGTGACACCCATAGTCGCTCCTTCTTTTTTTATAACTTTATTTAAGTACTTTTATACTCTTTCCCGCCTTTAAAGTATGAAAAATCAATATCGAATTTATCGGCAAAAGCTCTTGCGTCCGCTTCTCCTGCCTTGCAACGAGCTACGCTGTGCGCGTCTGAACCAAACGTAAATTTTCTTCCGCCAAGCATAACGTACCGTTCAGCCGCTTTTTTACATGGAAAAAACGGGCGGTCGGTTTTCGTCGAAGTATTTATTTCAAGAAATTTATCCTTATCTATAATCTTCTTAAAAATCTCATCGTAATAGGAAGAAAACTCATTGTAACCGAAATTTTCTTCTTTCGACGGAGAATAACGGAGAGGATAACCGAGGTGTCCTATAATCTGAAACGGATAACTCGCGCAAACACTTTCCTCAACAGTTTCAAGATATTGTTTAAAAAGCTCTTTTGCTGAAACGCCGTACTTCTTTATTTCGTCGGAAAGATAAAAATCAGTTCCCTTGAACAGATGAACGCTGTTTATAACGTAATCAAATCTAAACTTTTCTATCAACTCGGCATAACGATCGCAAGCCCTTTTATCATATCCGAACTCTGCCCCGAAGAGAATTTCTATTTTATCAGAGTATTTATTTTTCAGCCGTTCTATTTCTGTTTTATAAGCGACGAGATTGCAAAGCGGCGCGTTCTTACCCGTTCCCGAAATCACACAATCATAGTCGTAATGCTCGGAAAAGCCTATTCTTTTATCCCCCGCGTTTATCGCGGCAAGAACGTATTCCTCGGCGAGACTTTTTCCGTCGTAAGAAAAAGCGGTATGAATATGCAAATCGGTTATTTCTTTCGTAAAATTCATAAATTTTTATTTAAAAACTTTTGCCGCGGTTTCGGTAACGAAATCGAGAGATTCGTAAAGCTCTTTAAGCTCGGTATAATCGGATTTATAGCTTTCTATCAAAATAGCCCCGTCAAACCCGACGTCTTTTAGCCGTGAAAAAACCTCGTAAAAATCGGTAATACCTTTCCCCGGCAAACACATTTTACCGTTATCGCTTATATCCGAAATATGCGCAGTAACTATCGCTTCGCCCATTTCGGAGATATACTCTTTATAAGGTATTCCGCTTTGACGCGCTTGCTTTATATCAAGAGTGCCTTTAAGCTCAGGCACGCGTTTTTTCAGTTCGGAAAAGAAACCTATGTAATTATAATAACCCCAGTGTACGTTTTCGTACGCGAGAGAAACACCGTGTTTACTCAAAACGCCTACTATTCTCTGCGTTTCATCGCCTACTTTATCCATATTGAGAATAAGGGGTTCTTTTCTGAATCTCGCGCCGCCGTGGAAAGTGTAATACTTCGCGCCGAAAATTTCCGCCGCACGCGCCGTTCCCTCTAAAAGCTTGAACGAATCCGTTTTTGCCCGCTCGTTCATACTATATAATTGCGGCTCGTATTGCGTAGTCAAAACGTGGACGGAATGGATATCCATTCCGTCCTTTCTTTTCTTTATAAGTTCTCCGAATTCAGGCGTGTATTCGCCGTAAGTTTCGAGAAAAACCTCCGCGGTTTTTACCCCGGCTTTGTTCAGCTCTGCTACCGCATCCTCGGTAAAAAATCTGCCGAATAACGATGCTGTTGATATTCCCGTTTGCATTATATTTATACTAAATTTCCGGTTCGATTAGCCCGAAATCTCCGTCGTTTCTCTTGTAAATTACCTGTACGGTATTTGTTTTCGCTTCTAAAAAGACGTAGAAATCGTGTCCTAAAAGTTCGAGTTCTTCTTTCGCTTCGTCCACCGTCATCGGCACAAGCTTGAATTTCTTCTCTCTGACAACCGACTTCGGCGTTTCTTCCTCTTCGCTCCCCGTAAACAAAGCCTGTTCGCGATACGCTACGTTTTTACTGTGCTTATCAAACCGCGTACGGTGCTTTCTGATTTGCCCTTCGAGTTTTGGCAAGATTACGTCAATATTATCGTAAAAATTGTCGCTCGAAGCGGAAGCCCTTACGAACCTGCCCGCATAATCGAGCATTATTTCGGTTGTGAGCGACTTGGC
>CAVBZJ010000162.1:0-4205 GCA_963599785.1 Anaerovoracaceae bacterium | reverse complement strand
GAACGAACGTCTGCACCGTTCCAGAGCGCACCGTGTTCATAACGTTTACGCCGTTCGGCTCGTTCGTGTTGACCGTGTAGGTCTTGCCCGACTCAATCGCAACGCCGTTAACCGTCAAGGACGTAAGCGTGTAGCCCGTTGCCGCCGTCGAAGAAACGCGGAGAACGTCGCCAGCATAAACGAGGTCGCCCGAAGAAAGAGCAACGCCCTCTCTCGTAACCGTGATTGTAGAGTGCGCGGCGGGGTTTATTGTCAGCACGAAACTTTCTTGTATGCTGTCGACCGAAGCCCTCGCGAAAACCGCCGTAACTTGCTGAAAGCCGCCTACGGGGTTGCTGTGCGTGTAACTCAACATTCGCGCCTTGAACGTCGTCGAAACGTTGTTCTGCTTGTACTTCAACGTATACGTTACGTTGGAATCGTTGACCGCGTGCGACTCCAAAAGCCTATGAAGCGAAGAGCCGTTGTAATAGTAATTGACGACGAGGCGGTCGCTTGCGTACTGCGCTTCGACCGACGACGAAAAGCTGTTTATTCCTACTCGCGGAATTACTTCGTTCGTGTTCGTCCACTGTGCCGAAACCGTGTTCTCGAGGTCGCTGAAGAAAAACTCCGACGTCTGAATCTGAACCGTCGCGGCGTTACCGAAAGCAACGTCTGCCGAAGTTACGATTTGCACCATAACTCCGAACGTCTGCCTCAGCTGTCCGAGCGACGGAGTTATTGCCGCTGTCGGAGCGGGTTTTGAAAACACCATAACGTACTTCGTCGCAGTGTCTACGTTTCCGCTGTCGTTCACGTACGTTATCTCGCCGTACTTGGCATTGAGCGCCGTTATTACCGATTCTATCTCCGCAAGCCTTTGCTCGGTCTGCTTCGTCGGCACTCCGAACTCTATGAAAAGCGTTACTTGCTCCGCCGTGGAATCGACAAGCGGGATATAGTTGCCGTTAGAAACGTACCCTACGCCTACGACTTTAGGCGTTGCGAGCGCGAGGTTGAACGCTTCGCTTTGTAGCGGCATAGGCGAGTTACAGAAAAACATTCGGTAATCTCCGCCTAACTCGTCGCATATCTTTTGAAAAATGTTCTTTACGTCCATTTTTGCTCCTTTTTTGCATTAGAAAAGGCAAGCCGTCTTGACTTGCCTTTATTGGTTGTGTTGTGTAGTTAGATTTCGTATTTCTTCCACTCTTCCTCGGTAAGGTGTTCGCCCTCTTTGAGTAAGCCCTTTTTTATGAGAACTTTCTCCATATGCGCTCTTGAGAGTGCTATGTCTTCCTCAGTAGGCTCGCGGTATCCTATTACTTCGGGAATTTCCGTATTGTTCCAACGTGGGTGTGTAAACAATTTCTTTTCTTCCGTCATAGGCTTATACCTCCAACAAATCAATATAAACAGTGTTTTCTACATTGTATCTTTTATCAACATAGAACTCGCTATTCGTTCCGTAAAGCACTTCGCTCTCTCCGTCGTAATATTCGGAGATGTCCGCGCCTTTCCGAGAATCGGTTATCGTTATTTGCACGTTTGCTTCGGCATTGTATATATCGCCGTGCGTTGTCGAAATAAAGCTCTTATACTTAACCTTACTCCCGACCTCGTGAGTTTTCAAAAACTCTTTCAAAGCCTCTTCGCTTGGCAACCACACCGAGCGCGTTACCGTGCCTTTATACTTCGGAAGCTTCTTTATCGCCGAGTTTAGGTTCTTCGCCCATTTCTTATACTCGGGCGAAAGCTTTTCGCCGCTTCTCAAAGCTTCGTTCAAAAGATAAGACTTCGAACCCGTATATCTTATAATTGCCGCTTCTTCCTCGTCGGTGAGCGGCTTATCATCGTCTTCGTCTTCACTACCGTTAACGCCCATTCGCTTTGCGGTCTCGCGCTTTTTCCGTTCCTCGGCTTCGTGTATCTCCCGCCATAGCTCACGCGGCGTTTTACCCTCCGTTCTTATCTCGTACCGCTTGCACAAGCCGTACATCACCCGAAAGGTGTTCACATTATATCACGCTCCTTTCTTTTTTGCAAGCATTTTTTAGGACACGAGAAAAGGCGGTTATTCCCCGCCTTCATCTTCGTTTGCGTTTATGCCGCTCGTTTCGACGAACATCGTCAAAAATCTCGAAACGTGGTCAAGCTCGTCGCCTATTATCTCGGCGTAGTTCGCTTTCTCCGCTTCTTCAAAGTTTTCTATGCCCTCAGCAGCCGCCGCTACTTCAAGCCCCGTGATTTGGTCTATGTACGTCCTTATCGTCGTTATCTCGTCGATTGCTCCGTTTAAGAACACAACCGACTTTTTAAGTTTACTTATATCGTTCATTTTGGTCTCCTTTTATGAAACTACTATCGAAAGGTTTGTTGCCGTTCCGGCTAAAACATCGCCTCCGAATTTTGCCGCATTTACCGAGCTTGTCGGATAATTGAAATATATCAACGTTATTGCGTCGGTCTTAAATACTGCGTTGAGCTTATCGCCTTTTTGGAATTTTATTGCTTGCGTTTTCGTATACGTTCCCGCGTTCGTGTCGTACGTCGCGCTTTTCAAAGAGCTTAAGCTCGTTGACGGATAAGCCGTGCCGCAAATCGGATACGCTTTGCCCTTGTATTTTGCATACAAAACAACGTTTTTCCCGAGAAGCGAACTATTGAACGGAATCGGATCGCCTCCGCTTATGCTCAATGCAACGGTAGACGTGCCGAACAAAGTACCTATTTTGATTGAAAAAGCCGTATCGTAATACAAGCCGTTATCGTCAAGCTCGGCAACAGTGATAGGAATAACCATTCCGTCGTCGTATAAGTATAACTGTGTGCCTAAAGATATTGAGGTATAGCTTCCGTAATATCCCGTCGTCGCGGTTATTGCCGTCGGCGAAACCGTTACGTTATTAAGGAGGTATCGTCCCTCTTTGATACCTCCTCCACCACCGAAAATCGTGCTGTTTATAATCGCCATAATTGCCCTCCTTAACCTAAAATTATTACTTGCGCGGGGCAAGCGAGCTTGAGCGACTGGTTTGAAAGCGCTCTGAACTGGATATATCCGCTTCCTTGCTCTCCCGCAAGAATCTGCGCCTCGCCCCAAGCCGCGAGCTGGTCTGCCGTCGCGTTTGCGCCTATGCTTACGACGATATTATTCGTCGCAGTAACTCCCGCGCACGGTACGTTGATGTAAGCATAATCGCCGTCTTTCTCCCACGTTCCCGCGGGGACGATAATCGAAACGGCGGAAGACTTCGCCGCTTTTTCGTTCACCGTCGCTTCGAGTTCGGTCAAATCGCTTGCGTTTGCCTTACTCGTCGCGTATCCGTCGTACGTTGCTACTTTCGCCGCCGTAATGCCCGAATTTGCCGCGTTAAGCTGTGCCGCAGATAAACTGTTCTGCTTGCCCGAAAGCGCGGTGTAAATGCCGCCAGAAGTTACGGGGTTCGTGCTTCCGCTCGTCGGTGTGCTGTCGAAAGAAAGAGTGTTCTGCTTGCCCGTTTTGAGCGCCGCGATGTCGTCTTTGTTCGTCTCGATTTGCGCCATTTTCGAAGCCGTCGCGCCCGAGTTCAACGCGTCTAACTGCGCTTGCGTGAAAGGCGCGTCGTTTACGACGTACTGGAAGTCCCACTGCGCGCCGTCGTACATATATCTCGTCGTTGCGCTCGACTTCGTTTCGTCAGAAAGAACTATCGCGTAGTCGTTCATCGTCGGAGTGCGTACAACTCCCTGGAAGTAGTACGGACCCGCGAGAAGCTTCGCCTTTGTCGCGAATGCGTCGCCCGCCGCGTCGGACGTAATGTAATACGCCGCCATTGCGTTTATGGACGAATTGACGAACGCTTTATCCGCGAGCTGATTATCCGCGCTTGCTTGCGTCGGAATCTTGTTCTCGATTGTCGTTATCTCGCTCTCGTAACCGTCATATTTTGCGACTTTTTCGCTCGTTATGCCCGAGTTTACCGCCGCTTGCTGTGCCGCGCTTAACGCCGCTTGTTTGCCCGCAAGAGCCGTATATACGCCGCCCGATTTGACGGGGTTCGCGCTGTTCTCGGTCGGGGTATCGTCGAACGTCAATGCGTTCTGCTTCTTTGCAAGCTCGCCGCTTAAGAAAGCCTTGTCCACAAGCTGATTGCTCGGAGACGCCGCCGTCGGAATCTTACCCTCGATTGCCGAAATGCTGTCTGCATAGCCGTCATAGGTTGCCACTTTCGCGGCAGAAA
>CAVBZJ010000161.1:0-4267 GCA_963599785.1 Anaerovoracaceae bacterium | reverse complement strand
ATAATGTATAATAGTATTTGTGAAAGGTTGGCGAAATTCCGAAGGCTTGATAAAAGCGAAAGAAAAAGCTTACCGCAAACAAAAGCCGAACCGCACGCAAAAGGGCGGCGAGAAAACGGCGATAAAAAAAGCATAAAAAAACATAGAGAGGTATGTTATGAAGAAAATTGATTTGAGCAAGTACGGCATTACGGGTACGACCGAAATCGTTTACAATCCTTCTTACGAAATGCTTTTCGCAGAAGAAACCAAACCCGAACTCGAAGGCTACGAAAAAGGACAGGTCAGCGAACTCGGCGCGGTCAACGTTATGACGGGTATTTACACCGGTCGTTCGCCCAAAGATAAATTCATCGTTAAGGACGAAAATTCTGAAAACACCGTTTGGTGGACTTCGGAAGGCTATAAAAACGACAACCACCCCGCTACCAAAGAGGCGTGGAAGGCTGTTAAAGACATCGCAATCAAAGAGCTTTCTAACAAACGTCTTTTCGTAGTGGACGCTTTCTGCGGCGCGAACAAAGATACGCGTATGGCTATCCGCTTCATCGTGGAAGTTGCTTGGCAGGCGCATTTCGTTACGAATATGTTCATTAAACCCACCGCGGAAGAGCTTGAAAACTTTGAACCCGATTTCGTAGTTTACAACGCTTCCAAGGCGAAGGTAGAAAACTATAAAGAACTCGGACTCAACAGCGAAACGGCGGTTATGTTCAACATCACTAGCCGCGAGCAGGTTATCGTCAACACTTGGTACGGCGGCGAAATGAAGAAGGGTATGTTCTCTATGATGAACTATTACCTCCCGCTCAAAGGCATCGCTTCTATGCACTGCTCCGCAAACACCGATATGGAAGGCAAAAACACCGCCATCTTCTTCGGTCTTTCGGGAACGGGCAAAACCACTCTTTCCACCGATCCGAAGAGACTTCTCATCGGCGACGACGAACACGGCTGGGACGATAACGGCGTGTTCAACTTCGAGGGCGGCTGCTATGCTAAGGTTATCAACCTCGACAAGGATTCCGAACCCGATATTTACAACGCTATAAGAAGAGACGCGCTTCTCGAAAACGTTACCCTCGACAAAGACGGCAAAATCGACTTTGCGGATAAGAGCGTAACGGAGAACACCCGCGTATCCTATCCTATCGACCATATCAAGAACATAGTTCGTCCTATCTCGGCTGCTCCCGCGGCAAAGAACGTTATATTCCTTTCGGCGGACGCGTTCGGCGTGCTTCCTCCCGTATCCGTTCTTACCCCCGAACAGACGCAGTATTACTTCCTTTCGGGCTTCACCGCGAAGCTTGCGGGTACCGAGCGCGGCATAACCGAACCCACCCCGACCTTCTCGGCTTGCTTCGGTCAGGCGTTCCTCGAACTCCACCCCACCAAGTATGCGGAAGAACTCGTAAAGAAGATGAAGAAGAGCGGCGCGAAGGCTTATCTCGTAAACACCGGCTGGAACGGCACGGGCAAGCGTATCTCCATAAAGGATACCCGCGGAATCATCGACGCGATACTTTCGGGCGAAATCGAAAAAGCTCCCACCAAAAAGATTCCGTACTTTAACTTTGAAGTACCCACCGAACTTAACGGCGTGGATAAGAACATTCTCGATCCGAGAGACACCTATGCGGACGCTTCCGTTTGGGAAGAAAAGGCGAAAGACCTTGCGGGAAGATTTATCAAGAACTTCGCGAAGTACGAGACGAACGAAGCGGGCAAAGCGCTCGTTGCGGCAGGTCCTGTCCTCGAAAAATAATTTAATAGAAATAATGACCGCCTGACGGCGGCAAAAAAAGAGGAAGAAACGGAAATTTTCCGTTTCTTCCTCTTTTTTTATGCGATTTGTTGTGTTTTGAACGGTATTTATAATCGCATCGTTACGTTAGAACTATGTGGAGAAAAGCGGGTGAATGATTTTAACGTGTAGTAAATTGTGTCATTCTGCACGCCCTTGACTTGCCTTCGTGATGGACAAGTGCTTCGTAGCGTAAGCGGAGAAGCGTTTTGCTTTCCTGACGGACTTACGAAGAATCTAAAAAGTTACTTACGCGTAGAGATTCTTCGATAGCAGGAGCAAGAAGATAGGCTCAGAATGACAATCAAAGGGGCAAGGAAAACTCAATGTGTCATTCTGAGATGGGCAATCGTAGCCTATCCCGCGAAGAATCTAAAAGTTATTTATGCGTAGAGATTCTTCGATAGCAAAAGCAAGAGGATAGGCTCAGAATGACAATCAGGGGTGAGGGGGTGGAGATTCTTCGGGAGCGGGTAAGCGGGAGAGGGGGAGCGGGGCGGGGGGCTTTTGCGGCGCATTAAACACGGGCGTAGCGAAGAAGTATTTTCTTTTCGGTGAATATAGCATAAAAAACGCTTGCAATGCAAAATTTTTTGTGCTATATTATGTATGCTAAACTAACTTAATATAATGGGCGAATAGGGGTTTTCTTTTTTTATGGGATAACTCTGTTATTTACAAACTTTGGATTTTGTTAAAATTCAGATTCCACTTTAGTTTGTAAATAGTTTTCCCTATTCCATTTAAAGTTAGTTTAGCGACAATCGGAGTCTGCGTTTTAGTGCGTCAACTTCGGTTGGCGCATTTTTTATTTTGCGCAGGAAAAATATTTAAGAGGAGGTCTAAAGAATGGAGAAATTAAAATGTCCTAATTGTGGAATATTATTTGAAGTTGATGAATCAAATTATTTCACATCAATGAACTTAAAGTAAGAATAGATAAACAAATCGTCGTTACAAAAGAAGAACGGCGGTAGCAGTATGAAATTGGTTTGTGATTAACCGAAAGGAGAGAAATTATGGAGTGGATTATTCCTTGTAATTTAAAATATTATGATGTAGCCGGAGCATTTGCTAATTTAAAAACGATAGATTGGAAACAGTCTAATAAAAATATCGCAGTCGGGGATATAGTTTATATTTATGTGGGTAGCCCGATTAGCGGCATAAAATATAAATGCAAAGTAAATAAGGCAAATATTGCTTTTTGTGAGATTGACGACAGTAAATTCGTCAGAATCGGGGATGTTTACGAGAAATACGGCAATTATATGGAATTGGAACTTATCCGAGAATATAACGACGATTTTGCAACCATTGACAAAATGCATTCCTTAGGGCTGAAAGGTAATATTCAAGCGCCGAGAAGATTACCTGATTGTTTATCTGAAATCTTATAAATTAATTTGGGGAGAGGAAAAAATATGGTAGCAAAAACCGTAACGCTAAATTCAAAAACAGTATTAAACCAATTAAATAAAAGATTAGACATTATTGTTCTATCGACAACATTGAAAGAATAAGGAGATATTGTTATGAAGTATAGAATAATTGATAAGAAATATAGATTTTATTCTATATTTGACACTAAAACAGGAGCGTATTTAAGAACAGGAATTCTTGACGAAAAAGGTAAGGATACAGGTGTTGATCCATTTATGGGAGCTTATCCAAATCTAATAGATGTTGGCGTTATGGGTCATTGTATTCATGGAAAAACGGGTTTATGTGTAAAAGCAGGAATTGGTTGTTATCAAAGTGGTCTTTTTATTGAAAAACCTAATATGTCGGTAGAAGACTTTCGTTGGATAGCAGAGCAAAGCAAATTTAAGAGCAATCAGTTTGCTTTAGGTGGTCGTGGTGATCCCGATCAACATGAAAATTTTGAGGAGTTGCTTAAAATTTGCGAGGAAAATTATATAGTTCCAAATTTTACGACTTCAGGATATGGAATGACTTCGGAAATTGCGAAAATATGTAGAAAATATTGTGGTGCAGTTGCTGTTAGTTGGTATCGAAGTAAATATACATTAAAAGCAATTCAAATGCTTTTAGATGCAGGTGTAAAAACTAATATTCATTATGTTCTTGGGAAAAATACTATAGATGAGGCTATAACTTTATTAAGAACTGATGGTTTTCCTAAAGGAATAAATGCGGTAGTTTTTTTATTGCATAAACCAGCAGGACAAGGAAAAATTGATAATATTTTAAGTGTTGAAGACCATAGGGTAAGAGAATTCTTTAATGAAGTTGACAATATTCACAAATTTAAGGTCGGTTTAGATAGTTGCAATATACCAGGGGTATTAAAATATTGTAAACATATTTTACCGCAATCTCTTGATACTTGCGAAGGGGCAAGATTTAGTTGTTATATTGATTCAGATATGACGATGCTACCTTGTAGTTTTGACCAAAAAAAAGAATATGCTGTAAAATTAAAACCGACAACTATTA
>CAVBZJ010000160.1:0-4296 GCA_963599785.1 Anaerovoracaceae bacterium | reverse complement strand
GCTTAACGTAGCGTTCACGGTGAACGCGGCGGCGGGCGAAATTTCCTGCTACGTCAACGGCGAGCTTGCGGCGAAAAAGACGGGAATATCCCCCAGAGCTTTGGCGGATATAAGCTTTTTGGAGCCGGTTATGATAGGCAGCGACTATACTGACGAAGAAGTGCTTGCATTGAGCTTTACGCCCGATTTCAACGGATATATCGCGCAGGCGAGAGCTTATTCCGACGTGCTTTCCGCTTCCGAAATAAAAGAAATAATGAACGGCGCGAGAAGAAGCGGAACGCTGGGCGCGGTAGATTTTATCAGCGGCGAAAACGGCGATTATTACGATTATTCGGGAGATAACGCGACGGACGCTTTCTCGTGGAAGGCGATAGATAAAGAAGAGCTTGCCGCGAAGGACGGCGAATTTACTCTTGCGGTAATGGGCGATACACAGATGCTTTTGTCCAAGGCGCAGGACAGAAACGGCAACGACCTTTACAGCGACGAATATACAGACGAAGACAACTTCATTTATAAAAACGCGCACTGGCTTGTGGAAAACAAGGATATGCTCAACTTGCAGCTTGTGGCGCATATGGGCGACCTTACCGACTTTATGAATTATTCCGCGTGGGAAACCAAGGGCGTGAGAGAGCTTGAAAAAGGGCTTTCCTATATGGATCATCTCACCGAAGGCGGAGTGCGTTTCGCGCTTAACCGCGGCAACCACGACGGCGGCTTCACCGCTGAAAGACTTGCGAAATGGGATTCGTATTATTCTGCGGAAAAATACGGCTCGATTGCGGACGGTCACGAAAACGAAATGCGTAACGCGTATTATAGCTTCGAGGTCGGCGGAATAAAATATATGCTCGTCGTACTCGATCTCGAACCGACCGACGACGATATATCGTGGGCTAAGAGCGTTATAGACGCGAATGCAGATACGAGAGTTATAATATCCACTCACGTCTTTATGACGAGAAACGCGGAGCTTAACTCTTCTAATATGGGCGATTCCTCCACGCATAACAGCGGCGTAAAAATCTGGACGAAGCTCGTAAACGAATGTCCTAACGTAGTTATGGCGCTTTGCGGTCACGACGACGGCGAGGATATAGTGAGAAACGAATTCGTCAGAGATGACGGCAGCAAGGTCGCAACGTTTATGATAGACGCTTCCGCAATGGAATTTACGGGTAGCCGTCAGACGGGCGTTATGGCGTTTATGAGATTTGCGGCGGACGGCAAAACGGTAAGCGTGAACTACTATTCGCCCGCGGAAGGCAAGCTTTTCAGAAGCGTGAACCAGTTCTCGTTCGAGCTTGACGATTCGGCGTTTAACGGCGGTACGGATGAACCCGTAGAAACGGACGACAGAGAGATATATCTGCTCCCCGCAATCAAGGCGTACGCGACCGCGGTCGATAACGGAACTATTTACGACGACAGAAAAGAGCTTTACTGGCAGACGAACGGACAGAGAATCGGTACGAGCTGGGCGGTTAAAGCGGTTACTCTCGATATAGATAAAACGGGTGTATTCGAGTTTGCGGAGAACGCTTTGTTTACCGCGGATAAGGACTTCTATCTCGGACTTTATTTGACCAAGGCTACGGACGGAACGACGAGAAGGTTATATCCTGCGAGCGGCGAATTTGCGTCCTTTACCGCGAACGAAGAGTTTAAGTTCAGCACTTTGGGTTCGCTTAACGTGAACGAGGGCGATAAAATTACCTTTATATTCTATGCGACGGCGGCAACGTGGTGCAGTAAATCTCTTGAAGATTACGGCGGCACGGTAACGGCGAACGGAGAAACCGTGGCAAGCTATTCGCTCGTATGGAAAAATAAAGACGCGCTCGCGGCGATACTGAAAGCGGGCTACGGCGGCAAAAACAACGACGGAACGGCTTCCGAAACGAAGAATTACAACGGCTTTACCTTCGGATATTATTTCCCGTCAGGCGCGAACATCGCAAATTATTTCGGCTATACTCTCACCGTAAAGGACGAAAGCGGCGAGACGATGTATACGATTAAAGCTTGTAAGCAAGACGGTGTTCTGCCCGAGCTTAAAAAGGAAGGCTATACCTTTAACGGATACGATATAAACGGTACGGAATACGCCGCGGGAGACACGGTGAACGGAACGAACGTCGCGACGGCAAAATTCGTGAAGTCGGCGATAACCGTATACGACAACTACGGCGATATAGCCTTAAAGAGCGAAACGGCGATAACGGGCGCGCTTCCCGAGCTTAAAAAGAGCGGTCACGTTTTCGTGGGGTATAAGATAGGCGACTCGCTTTATCCCGCGGGCTACGAGGTCGATACTCTCGCCGGCGCGAGCGTGACGGCGGTGTTCGCAAGATTCACGACCTTTAACGGCGCGTCCGTCAGAATCAATTCTCCGAAGGGCATAAGATTCACGAGCTATATAGACGAAAACTCCGTAAGCTTTATAGGCGAAGCGAATTTAAGTCTCGGCACGATTCTCGCGCACTCCGCAGACGTTGCGGCAGACGGCAAAACCGATCTGAGCCTTTTAACGCTCGAAAATCTTACGACGTATAACCTGAAAGCGTTATATTGCACCGTTTCTTCGAGCGACGGAAGGTATATAACGTTCAACGGCGCGATAGTCGGCGTTTCCGACGCTTCCGTAAAATTCGCGGCGCGCGGCTTTATGACGGTAAGCTATGCGGACGGAACGAATAAGACCTTCTACGCGGGCGTGACCGATAACGACCGTTCGGTTTCCGACGTGGCGAAAGCCGCTCTCGAAAACGTCTGCGCGGTTAAGACCGAAGCGTACGCCACCGAAACGGATAACGGTTATTCGGTACTGCCGGAAGAGATACTTGCCGAGATAAAAGCCTTGGCAAACGCTTAAAGACGGAGAATGGCTTCCGAAAAGGAGAAAATCATTATGGAAAAGAAAAAATATAACGGAATTTACGTTGAAATAATAAGCCTTGCCGCGGCGGACGCGATAGCAATGAGCGCGCCGGGCGATATAGGCTCGGACAGTCAGGACGACTTCATTTTCGACTGGTAAAATCATAAAAAAGCAAAAAAGAGAGAAAAGGAGTAACCCCGAATAAATGACTAAAATAACTCTCATAGGCGCGGGAAGCACCGTGTTTGCAAAAAACGTACTCGGAGACTGTATTCTGACCGAAAGCCTCGGTAAATTCGAGATTTCGCTGTTCGATATAGACGAAGAACGGCTTAACGACTCGCGCCTGATGCTTGAAAACATAAACAAAAAATATAACGGAAAAGCGGTTATAAAGGCTTATACGGACAGGAAAGCCGCGCTTGCTTCTTCCGATTTCGTCATCAACGCGATACAGGTCGGCGGCTACGAGCCGTGTACGGTAACCGATTTCGAGATACCGAAAAAATACGGATTGCGGCAGACGATAGGCGATACGCTCGGCGTGGGCGGTATTTTCAGAGCGTTAAGAACGATACCCGTTCTCGAAGATATTGCCCGCGATATGCGGGAGGTTTGTCCCGACGCGCTTTTCCTCAATTATTCCAACCCTATGGCTATGCTTTCGGGGTATATGGAAAGGTATCTCGGCGTAAGAACGGTGGGGCTTTGTCACAGCGTGCAGGTTTGCGTTCCCGATCTTCTGACCGAACTCGGAATGAAGGATAAAATCGCGGGGGCAAGGTACGAAATCGCGGGGATAAATCATCAGGCGTGGCTTACCGAAATCCGCGACGAGAACGGCTTCGATCTCTATCCCGAAATAAAGAGAAGAGCGGAGCTTGAAGAATATCGGGAAAGCACGAAAAACGACCGCGTAAGGCTCGATATAATGAAAAGATTCGGGTATTATAACACGGAGTCCAGCGAGCATACCTCGGAATATTCGCCTTATTACATAAAATCGAAATATCCCGAGCTTATAGAAAAATATAACATACCGCTCGACGAATACCCGCGCCGTTGCGTGAAGCAGATACGCGAATGGAACGAAATGCGCGAAAAGGTTCTGTCCGAAGGGGTAGAACACGAGCGCAGCCGCGAATACGCTTCGAGAATAATAGAAGCGGTCGTGACGGGCAAGCCTTACGAGATAAACGGCAACGTTCTGAACGAGGGCTTGATAACTAATCTTCCCGAAAACGCGTGCGTAGAGGTTAAATGCGTGGTGGATAAAAACGGCGTGACGCCTTGTCGTTACGGCGCGCTTCCCGAGCAGCTTGCCGCGCTTAACAGAACGAACGTAAATGTGCAGAATATGGCTATTCTCGCGGCAAAAACGCGTAAAAAGGAGCTTGTGTATATGGCGG
>CAVBZJ010000159.1:0-4311 GCA_963599785.1 Anaerovoracaceae bacterium | reverse complement strand
CGGGTATGCCGTTATAAGTCATCGCCTTATATCCGCCCGCAAGCTCGGTCGTCTCCACGAAGCGTTTGTTGGTGGAAAGAAGCTTCTGCAACGCTCTTCTCACGCCCCACGAGCAGATAATGAAGTTTACGGGCGCGCCGCCGTTTTCTTCTATCACGTCGAGCGCGGTCTGAATCATCGGTTCGGTTAGCGTACCCGCGGAATTTTTCATATACGGCGTAAGCCAAGAGTTCGTGCTTCTCGAAACGCCGTACAAGCTTCCCGAAGTCGCGAAAATCGCGCCGAGTCCTGTGATTTCGTTGTTATAAGAGCCTTTAAGGTTGAGCGTACAGCCCGCGGGGAGGTTTGTATTGTTCACCGTCGCGGTGGTCGTTAGCTTTATGTTCTTATTCGTTCTGTCCACAAAGGAGATAACGCCGCCGGGAACGGCTTCGAGAATTTCGCCCGCCGAGGTTCTTATCTCGATTTCCATACCGACGTCCACGCCCGCCACGCTGTCCAGAGTGATTATCTCGGAGTTTACCGACTTAACGGTTGCGATTTTGCCCGAGCCGTCGCCGAACAACATTCTGCCGAGGTTAAAGGACGAAGCGCGCACGAGTCCGTCCATCTCCGCGTTAAGAAGGTTTACGAACGCCCCCGCGTTATTTTCGGAAGCCCTTATCGCCTTATCGGAAATTTCGATAGTGCCGTAAAGGTTTTTTAAGGTAGCGGTGAACTGCGCGTAGTTGTTGCCCTTTGCCGCGGGAAGCGCGCCGTCCTCCGAACCCGCTCCGATACCGCCGTTAATGCCGTAAATGGCGAGCTTTTTAACCTCTTTGCCCCACACGTTATCTGTGGACTGCTTTATTTTTGCAAGGAAGGGGTTTGCCCCGCCGAGCTGCTGTGAAACCGCGTCGAGATAATAAGATTTAAGCGCGTTGTCCGCATTTGCCAAAGTAATTGCCATATAATTTCTCCTATAAATTTTAATTAATGTATGTTACCGAAGGAGTCGCGGAAAAGTCTGCCCGCTTCCTCCACCGTTTTTGGGCGGGAACGCGGCGTTTTAAGGCTCGCCCCCGCGCCCTCCATCAGAATCGCTCCCGTTTTCTTGGTAAGAATCCCTTCTAAATATTCTTTAAGAACGTCTTCTTTCTCCTTTTCGGAAATAACCCTTGCGGGAGCTTCTTCGCCTTCTTTTGCTTCCTGCGCGGGCTTCGCGCCGCCCGAGAAGGCGTTTTTATTTTCCGATATTTTATTCTCGGAATTTTCCCCGTTTTTAACTTTTTCCCCCGTATCGGTCGATTCATCGCTTACCGATTTTTCCGCGACGTTTCCCGCAGAATTTACGGCGGAATTATCTGTCGGATTATCCGCCGAATTATCCGTCCGACTACCCGTATGGCTATCCGCCAAACTATCCGTAGAACCTTCCGCAAGTAGTGGGTTGACCTTTCGTTCGGGCTTTACCCCGCCGCTTTTTATCGGCAGAGAATCGCCGTTCGGTTTAAGGCTTGCGGAAGCGGCAGAAGAAGTTTTTGCCTCGGCGAGCGTATCGCCGAAGTTACCTTGCATACCCGTTTTTTCCGTTTCGCCCGAACCTTTATTTTCGTCCGCGCGGAAAACTTTTGCGGCGGTTTCTTTCGTTTTCCCGCCGAAGTCCGCGCCCGTATCCCCACGAGCCGCCGTTTTTTTATCGCGCTCTTCAAGCTCTTTAAGCCGCTGACAGCGTCTGGTAAACTCAGCCTGCAAAGAGTTGTAAGCGGAATAAAGTGCGTCCGCGTCCTTAAACTTTCCGTATGAGACCGCGTCTTTTTTCGCGCCCGAATCCATACCCGCCTCCGCGGCTTGCGCGTTCAAGCTGTCGGTTTGTTCAATTTTAAGTTCTTCGGTCATAATTTCTCCGTTTTTTTGATTTAATTATTTGATTTTAATTATCCGTTTTTTAATTATCCGTTTTTTAATTATCCGTCCGCCGCGCCGTCAGGAAGAAGCTTCCGAAACGCGGTTTTTATGAAGCCTTATGTGCGCGTAAATTCTTGCCCGCGCAGCTTCCGTAAGGTCGTCGTATTCGCAGAGAACGTACCTGACGTGTTCGGCGATATGCACCGCGTCGTCGTCCACCTCGTCCACGGCGACCTCTTTTGCAATCATCGCCTTGTTTTCTCTCTGCGCCTTTTCCTCGTGCAGCCTCGGTATACCCTTTTCGCCGTCCAAGTCCTTATACCCGAGAAGCGCAAGCACCTTTTCGCGCGTTGCGGGACGCATTTTCCCGTCGTCGCCCGAAAGAAGCCCGCTTTCGTAAAGCTTGAACACGGTGTCCTTTTTCGCGCTCTGGGAATATAAAAGCTCGTTTTCGTTTTCGAGATACACGTCGTCGGAAGAAAGAGCCTTTCCGTCCGCGTATAAAACCCGCGTGCGGGAAAGCTTGTCCTTATATTTTATCCGCCTTACGCCGACGGAGAACTGCGCGTACAATCTCACGACGAACCGCGCTATATCGAGATAGCTTTTTCTTATTTCCTCGGCAGGGAGAAGCAACCTTTCGTTATCCTGTTCGACCAGAATTTCCAACGCGTTGCCGCTGGATAAAAGCGCGCTTTTCGCCGAAGCGGAAACGTCCGAAACGCCGCTGATAAGCGTAAATTCGTTAAGCAGCTTTTCTTCCTCGTCCTTAAAGTCTGTCGGCATAGAAAGCTCCTTCATCATTTCGGGAGCGTTCGCGCCCTGACGATAAACGAGAATTTTTCCAGGCGGAATCCCCTCGCGTTCAAGATCCTCCACGTCCACCGAACCGTCTTCCACAGTCATCACGCCCATAGAAAGCCTGTTGATAAACTCGTGCTTGCGGTTTTTGACGGCGTTATACGCGCGCTGAACGGGAATAAGCCGTTCGATAACGCTCGTGCCGAAGAAGTTCCCCGCGGAAGAGATGCCGTTTTGCTTTACGAACGGGAACGTTCGGGTTTTGCCCGCGCCGTTAAGATATGGAAGCTCGCCGTAATACAGGAGCTTTCCGCCGGCGACAGTGATAATTCTGCCGTTCGGGAACTCCTCGGAAGGGCGTTCGTATTTTTCGATAACCACCGCGGAATCGGATAAACTCGTGCCTTCTTTAACGCTTTTGCCGAGCGCGGGAAGAATTGCGCCGCCGCTTTCCGCCGCGCCGCCCGCATAACCGTTTGCGCACGCCCCCGCTGTCGCCGTACCTGCGGTAAAATTCAAAGAATACACGTCGGTATTTCCGCCGCTTACCGTTACGCCGTATCTTCTTTTGATCTCGGAAACGGGAACGGCTCTCGCATGAATAACGCTCGAAAGCCCGTCAAAGCTTTCGGCGAACAAATTGTCGGGGAAAATCTCGAAGGGCGAAACGGCGGAAACGCTCACCTCGCCTTCAAAGACCTCTTTGCCGTCCAGCTCGCCTATTTTCGCGCCGCCGTTCTCATCCCATAAAACCTTATAGAAGCCCGAACCGCATGTTTCGCTCCACACGGTAGCCTTTCTCACCTCGCCCGCAACGTCAGCCTTCTCAAAGGCGGCAAAAACGAGCTTTTCGGCAAGAGCCGCGCCGCTCACGTCCTCATCGTCGTCGGAAGCGGGGCGAACGGATACTACGGGCGATATGCGGGAAAATCTCGCGAGCCGCGTTTCGATAATGGGCGCGAGATGGTTAAAGGTTTCCCTGCTTTGCCAGAAGAAATCCGCACCCTCGTTTTCGATTTCGCCGCGAAGGTTAAGGTCGCAGTATTGATTGCCTTTAAGGTAGTTCATATTGAGCTCCCATTGTCTTTCGTAAGGAAGCCGAGCCGCCCTTCGCCTAGCGAAGTCGATTTCGGTCTCACGGACGAGGTCCTCGATGAACTTCTCCTTTTCCTTTCGGCTTTTAGTTAAGTTTTTTTCCACTTTTAAGCCTTATCTCCTTATAATTTTTTATTGATTTAACGAAAAATCGTTTAAATCTAACCTGAATTTTTAGTAAATATTATTTAATTATTAGTTTTTTGTCACAAACCTGTGTTGATATTTATTAAGTTTTTGTAAATTAAACCGTTTTTCCGTCACATATTTTTTGGTTTGCTTTCTGTTATGCGTTAAAATATTGTATACAGTTACAAACTGTATACACTCCGTAGGGCGGGGGCTTGCTCCCGCCATCAAAGAATCTCTACTGCCCCCTGATTGTCATTCTGAGCCTTGCTTCTTGCGCCTTCTTACGAAGAATCTTTACGCAAAAGTAACTTTCGAGATTCTTCGCAGAATTGTCTTTGCGGGTACACCTCAGAATGACGCAAGTTACTTTTTGCGAGAGGGGAAGAACTGTTTTCC
>CAVBZJ010000158.1:0-4343 GCA_963599785.1 Anaerovoracaceae bacterium | reverse complement strand
AAAAACAACGCCGAGAGGGAAGAGCGGCGTTTTCGGCGTGTAACGAAAAGAAAAAATATGGAGGGAGAGCGTAAAACGCGGGAAGCGGCGGGGACGGAAGAGCGGATTAGCGGTCGTCCCCGCCGCGCGTTTACGGGCAAAATTACTTTTAATCGGCTATCGCTGCTTAAAAGTAGTCATAAGGTTAAGGTTTTATAGTTGAGTTTGACAGAACGAGGGAAATATATAACCCCAAAAGGACATAACAGATATGTAGTTTAGATTAAACCTAACGAGTTTTAGTTCGTTTCACCGACATAACTCGTGCAAGACGCACCACCTTGATACGGCGCGCGATAGCCGCGACGCTTGTATTAAAAACCGCCATAAAAATGTTTGCTTGCAATGACATTTTTATGGCAGTTTGCAATTGCGCGGGCAAACTTGTTTGCGGAAACTTTTGTTTCTTTTTGCGTTAGCAAAAAATCGCGCATCAGATTATATCAAGGTGGCGCGTTATACTCTATGACAACAAAAAATACGACATATAATAGGCTATTTAACTAAATCATAACTTATATTGTTTGACTTTTTGGATAAAAAAGAGTTGGTGAAATAATGATAAATTTTGTTGCAGAAAGCTTAATTCATTTTGCCGTTCGTAAAATTGTCGAGAGGTTTTGTAAAATTTTTAGCATTAGTAAAATATCGCAAATCAGTCTATATAAAACCTACAAAAAATACTTTTCATAAATATGTTCCCCAATTTTTAGAAAAAAGGAATTTTTTACGGGTATACAGCGTTGTGCGGTTAAAAAATAACATAATATGATAAGATTATGCAAAAAAGATGCAAAGTTTGACCTAACACCTCCTTAAATTCGCGTGATAAAATAGTATTGTAAAAAAAGCGAAAAAGGCGGGTACCCGCCTGCTCTTTGCTGAGGCAAAGAGCAGGCTTCCGCTTTATCGGCATTTATGGAGGTTTTGTATGAAGAAACACTACGAAGCTCTGCAAATCGAATTTTTGCCGTGCGGTGAAGACGTTATCGTTATGTCGATAGGCGAAGGCGATAACAAAATCGGCGACGATATATTTATGGATTAGCAGAGGGGAGGAAAAAGAAAATGAAAGCTGTTACTAAAAAATTGTTAGCGACGATTTTATCGTTATGCTCCGCGATATGCGTTTATTGCGGCTTAACGTTGTCCGCTAAAACCGTGCGTGCGGCGACCGATTTCAACATAACGGGCGTAAGCGCATATAACGTAAACGACGACAGGTTCTACGTCGTTTTATCCACAGACGTAGAAATAGAGTCAGCGGGACAACAACGCATAACCGTTTCGGTGGGAAAAGCGGGCGTAACGGAAGAAATAGCCGTCACGTTTAACGCGTTCAGTAACGCCGATATACAGATTCCTACGAGCGCGGTAGCAAAAACGGGCGAAAAAGGCTTCGTTACGATACCGAAAGGAACTACGGCAGGCGAATTCGTTCTGGCGACCGATTACACGTTTTTCGTCGGCGAGGAAATAGCAAGCGGAAATATATACGCTATGGAAACGGACAGGCTCGATACCGTTCAGATGACCGCAAATTACGCGCGCTATCGTATGTTCTTTAACGAATACGCGGCGGACGGCGCGACGAATAACGATTATTACAATAATAACGAAGCGTATAAGATACTCAATTTCAAAGAAGAGAACGAAACGAGTGCGGAGCTGGGCATAGTTCGGTACGAAATACTTGACGGAAAGCTTTATCTCCGTGTGGATACCGACGATTTGGCGGGTGTAACCACTGCGGCGCAGGTTTCGGAAATGGTAATTTACGTTCCGAAGGGCGCGATTTTATGCCCGAACAACGGTAATTACAGGGCGATAATCGGGCGCGATATTTATATTCATATCAACGGCGAAACCATAGAAGAAGTATTCAGGACGGAACCCGTAATCGAAACCGAGAAAAGCATAACGCTCGAAAACGCAAAAATCAAAATGGGCGGAGAATATTCGGGCGCGTATTACGCGTTCGACGGCTCTTGGGAAAACGCGGGCTGGTTCGTGAACGCGGTCGAAACGGCGGGCGATATTTACGTTAAATATAATATCGAAAGCGAAACGAGGACGGCAGGCGGAACTTACGGCGCGACGAGGCTTATAAACGCAAACGCCGCCGCGCATTACGCAACAACGCACGGTATCGTCGATTTCGTGCATAACGGTTCTGCAAAAACTTGGAAAGACGTTGCGGAAAGTAACGAAATACTTCTTTATTACAACGCGACTACTCACAGAAGAACGCTTAACGGCAGTATTGTTTGGGGTTATCCGCAGACCGAAACCGCAGACATAGAAGATAACGGCGGCGGAAACGACGGCGTTACGACGGGTTACGAAACCGCGGACTCGCTCGGCGCGAAATGGTTCGGCGTAGCTTGGGGCGGCGGCACTTACGCGCTTAAAGCAAGCTTGCAGATTTATGACGAAAACAATAACGACCTCGGCGTGCTGTGGTCTACGACGGGAGCCGTCGTAAGCTCCGAGCTCGTCGGCAAAATAGGCGAGACGGTGTATTTCGTATCCGCGTTCGATAACGTAGATACGGTCACGGTAAAAACCGCGAGCAACACGGAAATAGAGGTGACGAAGGGCGAAAACGGAATTTATTCCTTTACGATGCCTGCGGAAGCGGTTACGATTTCCACTACCGAAAAAACCGTAATCTCCGAGACGATTTCCTTTTCCGCACTCGTTAATCAGAGTCAGTCGAGCAGGTTCATAATGCTCCTTAACGGCGGCACGGGCAACGGAGAAACCGGCTCGGAAATCTGCGACGTTATCGTGAAAATCGACGGCGCGGAAAAGACCGCAAAGCTTTGGAACTGGGGTGGGGATGTTGCGATTTATATTCCTTACGACGTTCTCCCCGCGACGGGCTATCATACGCTGGAAATAGCCGCGCAAACCCTTACGGAAAAATATTCCTTTGCGGGCGTTTCCTTATCCGTCTTCGACGGCTCGATCGTAACGCCTCTCACGTTTGAAAGAGACGGCGGACAGTATCAGTCGAACGATACGGTTGATCGTTACGTCGTATATTTCAACGATTTAGGCGGCGAGTTCCGCTGTATCGGTAACGTTTCGATAACGGTGAACGATACGACGAGCGCGGTTGCGGAGTTATGGCAATGGGAGGGCGGAAAATCCGCGGTGCTTCTCAACAGTTCGGCCTATCCGACGGATACCGAATATAAAATTACGGTAAATCCCTGTCAGGTCGGCGATTATTATATAACAAACAGCGTAAGCTTTTATATCGGCAACGAAGAGGTTTACGACAAAACCGAAATCGTTTACACCGTGAACGGCGGCAAGGTGGTTAAGGACATCGTTTGGGGCGAAGCGAATTTCAATACGGTGTTCGCGGCTTCTTCGATAGAAACGGGCGGCGTTAAGGTTATAGGCTATACTTACGAAGAAGCTCTTTACGCAAGCCTTACCGATATTTACGAAAAGGTTGCGGGCGCTACGGAAGGCACGCCGAAAAAGGTGGAATTCGCGGTGGAAACCGTCGAGCTTTCTAACGAAGCGGGCGCGTATATCAGAACGAACAGCGACTATCAGGGCTTACGCTTCACCACGAAAATCGCCGAAGAAAAACACGCGGCTATAACCGAATACGGTATGTATTTCACCTCGCTCGCCTTCTATAAATCCTCCGACTTAAACGGCGACTTCACCAAAATCTCGGACGGGGTGAACGGTTATAAAATTTCTTCCGCGAAAGAGGGCTTCAACAGCTGGATAAAGGGCGACGGGTACGAATATTTTTCGTCCGTAATAGACCTCTCGGGCGTGAACTATAACAGAGAGTTCACCGTGTGCGCTTACGTTGTGATAAGCTATGCGGACGGAACGAGCAAAATCATTCTCGCAAGGTACGACGCGGACGACAGCGTGCGTTCCGCTTACGAGGTGGCAAGCACGGCGATAAGCCATATAGAGGATAAAACCTCTTCCGCATACGTTTACACGCAGAAATATGTGGACGGCGTTCTCGATATAGATTACGATTACAACCTTGTCGGCGCGGAAAGAAGCTATACGATAGAAAAACTTGCGGACGGGCAAATCAGACTCGTTGCGAAAGAAGGCTCGGGCTTCGACGTGACTACCGTTCTTGCATTTGCGATAAACGGAGTCAAACAAACGGCAACCTTCTCTGACGGAGTGGCGACCTTCGACGCGTCGCTGCTCACGGCGGGCAGAGTACAAAACGAAATAGAAGAAAGCGGCAGAAGCGGCAGGAAAATGCAGATTCTCGCTTACGACGGACCTTCCCTCGGAATACATCT
>CAVBZJ010000157.1:0-4382 GCA_963599785.1 Anaerovoracaceae bacterium | reverse complement strand
AGCGCGGCAGAAGAGCTTGAAGAGGAGGAGAGACTTGCCGACTTATCTCCGAGGAACACCGCAAGCGCGTTCATCGCTCTCGGCATTTTTAGAGTGACGTAGCCCGCCGCGGTAACGAAAGAGCCTGCCGAAAAATTGAATGTTTTTGTAGTGCCTATCGAGCTGAAATTCTGCGTTTTAGTCGATTCGTCGCCGTTCATTCCCGCGGAAAGTCCGATGGCGAGAACGTATCCGCCCGTATACGAATACCCGTTTTCGGTGTCTATTGCGGAATCCGCCTGCCCGTAAGAGATTACGACCGTCTTGCCGCCCGAAAAAACTATTCCGCCGTAGCTCGTGCGGCTGTTGGAATCGAGCGCGTCGCCGCCAGCCAGAACAAACAGTTCGCCGCCGGAAATTTTGATGGAAGCTCCCGAAACGCCCGTGCCGTTAAGTCCGTCGTCGGAGGAGACAACCGAAACGTTTCCGCCTGCAATCTCCACCGTTTCGCCTTCCAAGCCCTCGTAGCAAGCAGTGACGGTAATCGTTCCGCCCGAAACGAGAACGCTTCCGTCTGCGTGTATGGCGTCGTCGCCGCTCAGAAGGGTGAGCGAGCCGCCCGAAACCGTCACGTTACCCGTCGATGTCTTGCCGTTTTCAAGCTCTTCGCCCGAATTTGCGTGAATAGCGTCGTCGGTGGCATTAACGGTTATAGTTCCGCCCGAGACGGCTATAACGTTAGCGGATTTGATGCCTTTTGCCGAATAATCGGGTTTGTTCGCGTTGCCTTCGTTCCCTTGACCGCCTTGCCCGCCGCTTGGAAAACCGCCTTGCCCGCCGTTCGGGAAACCTCCCTGACCGCCTTGACCGTTGTTTGCGCCGCCGTTCGGAAACCCTCCGAATCCGTTTCCGTTTCTCGAACCCTGACTGTCGAAGCTCTGTTCGATTATGCTCTGCACGCTCGCGGAGCTTAAAGTTTCTGCGCTTTGCGTGCTTGCCGCGCCGTTTTCCGCGTAGTCGTCGGTGTAAATATTAACCACAGCCTCGCCCGTTATAACCACGTCGTAAGCGGCGTCGATGCCGTCGCGCGCGGCATAAATCGTAACCGTTCCGCCGGAAACAGTCACGATTCCTCGCTGATTGCCTTTGGAGGAAATGTCGCTGTTTTTTGTCTTTATTCCGTCGCCCGCGTTTGCGGTGAGGGTGATTACGCCCGATTCTATGGTCACGCTGTCGTTACCTTTCAGCGCGTTGTCGGAGCAAACGACCGTAAGGGTAAGGTTTTTAATTTTTAAATCGTCTTTCGTGTGTATGCCGTTGTTGTGAGCGGAAATTACGGTAAGCGCGCCCTTGCCCTGAACGTTAAGATCGCACGCGGAGTAGATTGCGGAAGAAATCTCGTCGTCGGAAGTCACTTCATCGCGGTAATCGTAAACGAAATTTTCACTGCCTTTTTTGGCGGAAACAGTTAATTTGTCGCCGCTTGTCGCCGCAATAGGGCATTGCTTGTAAGAGGTAATCGTAAAGCCGTTTAATTCCAAGCCGAATTTATAATCGTCGCCCGCATTGATAACTACGTTGCCGAAAAATTTGCCCGCGAGCGAATATTCGGTATCTTCCGTAATCCCCGAAAAAGTCAGCTCGTCGCCGTTAAGAGAGTACGCGCCGTCCGTTCCGCTTGAAAGAGTAACGGTGAAGGACGTCGTTTCTTCGCAATTCGCGCACTTAAAGGCGAACGTGCCGCCGTCTTCCGAAACAAGCTCGTATTCGTGTTCGTTTTCGGGAACGGTAACTTCGCCTATCGTTCCGCCGCCGTCGCTGTCGCTGCCGCCCGAACTTCCCGAACCGCCCGTTTGGGAAGAACCGCCGCTGCTACTATCACCCGAGTTGCTCGTGCCGCCCGTGTTCCCGTTCGCATCGTTCGTCCCGCCGCATGCAAAAAGCGAAAGAGCGAGAACCAAAGCCAAAATGACAGCCAAAAGTTTTTTATAAAGCATTTTCCGTATCCTCCTTTGATAAGAAAATTTCAAGATTTCCGTTTCTTACGCGAAGTTTATCCAAAAACTCCTTTTCTGAAACGCCTTTTTTGAGCGTTACGTCATAAGTAAGTTTGAAAAGACTTCCCATATTAGTGGTTTTAACCTGCAAGAGCTCGGATTCTTCCGTAAACGCCCTAAAAATTTCCGTAAACACCTGCGGATAGTCGAGATCTTCGGGAATAGTTATTTTAAGGATTCGTTTCCGCGAGCGTTCTTCTTTTTTTGCCGTCGTCAGCGAGAAAACGAGAAACGCCGCTGCGATAACGATGGTGAATAATATCGAGTACGCAAGGTAACCGACGCCCGCGATAAGCCCTGAACACATAGTCGCAAAGATTATGCAGATTTCTTTTGCCGAGCCTTGCGCCGAACGGAATCTGACGAGCGAGAACGCGCCCGCAATCGCCACGCCGACGCCTATGTTTCCGTTTACAGCCATAATCACCACGCACACGATAACCGGTAAAAATAAAGCGGAAAATTTGAAGCTCGCGCTGAATTTTTGCTTTATCGAAAGAGCGGCAAGATAAATAAGTCCTTCGACGAACGCCGTCGCCACGCAAAGAAGGAACAGACCTACGCCGAGCGTTCCGTCAGAATCGCTCGAAAAAACGTTGTTAAAAATTTCAAGCATATAATACGTCTCCTTTTGATTTGTAGTCAAAAGCCTCGCAAGGAGCTTTTGCCGTTGCTTCGCCGTCGGCTTCGGCAACAGTGTTTGTCGCTGTGGTCGCGACTGCGTTTGCGGCAGACTTGCCCGCGGCGGTGCTTGTGGCGGTCATAGCCGCATAAGCTCTGCCGTATTTAGAGAAGCTCGTTCTGAAAATTCCGTTTTCGGATAAAGTCCTCGTGAGCCAGAGCGGCATCGCGCCGTCCGTCTTTATTTCCATAAGTCGCGCGCCCTCGGGTATTATCCGCTTTCCGTAAACGCCTTTTTCAAGCGCGAGGTCGTAGTTTCTCCACAAAATATCGGAGTCGAGCGTGACGCGCAGGTTTTTATTCTCGTTATCCCTGAACGCTTCGCGCTCGTAGAAGATGCAACACGCCGGAGCGATTTCGCGGTAAAAACTTATAAAGTACGCGATTTCCTCGGTGATTTGCGAGAACGGGCGGTTGGTTTCGAGAAAGCTTTTCGCGTTCGCGAGAGTCGTTGCCTCGCGCCGCTTATACACGACGGAATTGTATTTCTTTTTGAGTTCGAGAAACACCCTGTCGTTTTCTTTCGGAACGCAGTAACTTCTGAGCCGCAATTTTTCTTTGTAAAACGGTTTTTCTTCCGAACGCCTTATAATTCTGTAAGACGGCGTGTCGAAGTAGAGGTTCAGAACAGACGTTTTGCCGTATTCGTCGGGGGAAAGATGCTCTTCGAGCGAGCGATTCAATGCCGAATATTGCTCGGGTGATAAAAGGTATTTAAGCTCGTAGCGTTTGAATTTATTCTGAATATCCATTGCCGTACTCCTTTTGCCTTTGTTTACCGCAATTATAAACCGCGAACTTAAAACGAACTATAAAATTTGGGCGTTAGAAAAAATTTTTAAATATTTTTCAAAGATTATTACGGAAAAGAAATTTATTACGGAAACGAAAAAACGCCCGCGAAGGGCGGCGGCATGTCCGATCTTCGCGGGCGTGATAAATTTAAGCTTATATTATAGCGGTAAAAACGATGCGTTTGCCGTCGGGGGAATAGGCGGAAATTTTGCCCTTATGGCGCAAAACAATGGCTTGCGCGACAGAAAGCCCTATGCCGCTTCCGCCCGTTTTGCTGTTTCTCGAAGAGTCTAATCGATAAAACCGCTCGAAAAGCACGTTAAGATCGCCCTTCGGTATGCCGACCGCGTCGTTCTCGAAAACGAATTTACAATTCCTGCCCGCTTTTGAAAGGGAAAAGAAAATTTTTCCGCCGCCGACCGCGTCGTCCGCGTATTTCACGGCGTTATCGAGCATTATTTCGATAAATTGCTTTATCGCGGCGGGATCGCCGTTTGCGGTGAGTGCGGGCGTAATATTCAAAGAAAGCGTTTTATTCGAGGCTTTTGCTACGGCAAGATAAGGACGAGCGGCTTCCTCCGCTACTTCGGAAACGGGGAAGTCTGCGGTCACCGTTTTTTCGCTTCCTTCGTCGAAGCGAGACAGGAAAACGAGCTTGTTTGTAAGCTCCGTAAGCTTTTGCACCTGTTCTTTAATCGTTTCCGTCCATTCGTTCGCGCCGTTTTCCATTTCGAGAACGGTGCGACTCGCGTCTATCACCGTGAGCGGGGTTTTAAGCTCGTGGTTCGCGTCCGTTATAAAGCGTTTCTGTTTTAAGTATGCTTCCGCCGCGGGCTTCGTGACGAGTCCCGAAAGCACGGCGATAAGAAT